>JAEULI010000121.1 GCA_016793845.1 Sphingosinicella sp. | reverse complement strand
TTCATGCGATTATAGCTGTTCGGGGCGGACCATCCGCCAAGACACGCTGCGCCTCGATACTGACCTCACGGCAACGCAACGCACTGATCGTCGCGATGGTCAAGGATATGGTCGCGGCACTTGCTGCCGTGCGTCAGTCATGCCGGGTCCATATCGTGACGCCGACACGCGAGATAGCAGGACTGGCTGTGGATCTCGGGGCGGAGCCAATTTTTGAACCCGTCCCGGCAGGAGTCAACGCCGCCTTCGAGACGGCAAGGCGCCATGTGAACGCCGATGCGCCAGACGATCGTTTGATACTGCTGCCGGGCGATCTTCCCCTGATTACCCCTGACGACGTCCGGTGCGCTATACTGGAGCACGACTGGTCCATGCTCGGTGTGGTACCGGCGAATGATGGTGGCACTAGCGCGCTGATGCTAAGCGCTGGTATGCCCATCGTGCCACGTTTCGGCAATTGCAGTGCGCGCGCGCACCGGTCGGCTGCGAGGGCAGCCGGCATCGGCGTTGCCACGCGATATTTCCCAAGTTTTGCTTGCGACATTGACCGACCCATCGATCTCGAATGGCTGCGTGATGAAGCAAGTCCCTCCCGGGCGGGTAACTATCTCCGCAGTCTCGGAACACGGAAGGACCGGGTCGCATGAATGAATTGCACCGCCATATTCTCGTATCGCCACTGAACGCGCTCAGCGCTGAAGCGCGGCGCATCAGAAGCAGCAGCGGACGATACAGGATGACCTATTCCCGCAAAGTCTTCGTTCCCTTGTCGCAGCTTTGCCGAAATGTCTGCCACTATTGCACTTTCGCCAAGTCGCCGAAGCGCGTCGATTCTCCCTATATGACGATCGACCAGGTGCTCGCGGTTGCACGGTCGGGCGCGATCGCGGGATGCAAGGAGGCGCTGTTCACACTTGGTGACAAGCCGGAAGAGCGATACGCCAGTGCGCGTGAAGCGCTCGAACGCCTCGGTTATTCCAGCACGACAGATTATCTCTACGAAGCAGCTGGCAAGGTTCATTCAGAAACGGGGCTTATACCGCATATCAATGCCGGCGTGATGACTCGCGACGAGTTTCGTCGATTGCGCGCTGTATCGGGATCCATGGGGTTGATGCTGGAGAGTGCGTCTGAGCGGCTCTCGATGCGAGGTGGCCCGCATTTCGGTTCGCCCGACAAAACGCCCGCAGCGCGGATCGCAGCGATCGCAGCGGCGGGGGAGGCTGAGATTCCCTTTACCAGCGGTATCCTGATCGGGATTGGGGAAACCCGGGAGGAAAGGCTGGAAAGCCTGCAAGTCCTGAATGATCTTCACAGCCGCTACGGCCATATCCAGGAAGTCATTATCCAGAACTTCCGCGCGAAGCCCGATACACTCATGGCGAACGCGCCGGAGCCTTCGGAAGAAGAGTTGCTGTGGACCGTTGCTGCCGCGCGCCTGATTCTCGATCCGGATATCGGCATACAGACGCCGCCCAATCTCAACGTCGGTCGAACCGCTGCACTGATCGATGCTGGTCTCGATGATTGGGGCGGGATTTCACCTGTTACGATCGATCATGTAAACCCCGAAGCGCCTTGGCCGGAGATCGGGGCGCTCGCCACTGAATGCGCCGGTGCTGGCTTGTCACTGGTGGAACGCCTCACCGTATGGCCTCGATACATGGTGCGACCGGAACGCTGGCTCGAACCCGGAATGCGGACTGCGATCCGCAAGCTTGCGGACAGCGAAGGCCTCGCGCGCGATAGCGCGTGGTCCCCCGGAACCGATGCGCGTGTACCCGGGACGTTCGAACAGCCCCTCGGCACATCATGGGCTGGGCACATCGGAGGCAGAAGCGAGGTCGAGCCCATCATCTCGCGGGCCTTCCGCGGCGAAACCTTGGAGCCGCGCGAGATTGTCACGCTGCTTTCGGCACGTGGCGGTTCTGCAGAAGCGGTCGTCGGAGCAGCAGATACGCTGCGACGCGAGGTCAACGGCGACATCGTAACCTACGTCGTCAATCGGAACATCAACTACACCAATCTCTGCACCTTTCATTGCTCCTTTTGTGCTTTCTCGAAAGCCCCCAGAAGGAGCGGCACACGCGATGTTCCGTATAATCTCTCGCTGGATGAGATCGCCAATCGTGCCCGTGAAGCGCATGACAAGGGGGCGACGGAAGTGTGCCTTCAGGGGGGAATACATCCGAGCTATACGGGCGAAACATATCTCTCAATTCTGCGCGCGGTGAAGGATGCCGTGCCGGAGATTCACGTCCACGCCTTTTCTCCGCTGGAGATTCACCATGGCGCCACGACGCTTGGATTGTCGGTTTCGGACTATCTCGCGCGGATGCGAGATGCCGGGCTTGGCTCCTTACCGGGAACCGCGGCGGAGATTCTTGACGATGAAATTCGCAAGGTCATCTGCCCGGACAAGCTGGATAGCCGGAGTTGGCTCGAGATCGTGCGCGCTGCGCATGAGGTCGGGCTTCGAACGACCGCAACCATCATGTTCGGCCATGTCGACCGCCTCGATAACTGGGCGCGGCACATCCTCGCTATCCGTGCGCTGCAGATGGATACGGGCGGGTTCACCGAGTTTGTGCCCTTGCCATTTGTGCATATGCAGTCGCCAATGTTTCTGCGTGGGCAATCGCGTATGGGGCCAACCTGGCGAGAGACTGTCCTTATGCACGCCGTATCACGTCTCGCCTTGCATCGGGCCATCGGGTCGATCCAGGCATCCTGGGTGAAGCTGGGGGTTGAAGGAGCTGCCGCCTGTCTCGGTGCCGGGGTGAACGACCTTGGGGGCTTGCTGATGAACGAATCGATCAGTCGGGCTGCAGGCGCTTCACATGGGCAGGAGGTGGACGCGGCCATGCTAAGGTCCACGGCACAATCAGCCGGCCGTACCCTGCGTCAGCGCACGACACTTTACCAGAATGTCCCATCGCGATCGGCAATGGGCAATTTCTCCGAACTGCCGATAGAGCTTCAGCTCAGCGCGTGACAAGGGAGGGGCCTCCCCACCGCTGTGGGCCGGTGAGGAGGCAGCGTCCGGAACGTTGCGATGCCGTCAGGCGGCCATCCTGACTAGAGCGCGCGCCTGCGGACCTTGTACCCGATCGATTCTCTGTCCCATGCGCCGGAAACGCCGGTTTCTTGAAGCTTGTAGCGCTCAACATCGCCTTTTGTAGCTGATAACGGCAAGGCATCCACGAACTCGATGTATCGCGGGACCTTGAAATACGCGATTTTGTCCTCACAAAACTCGAGTATCTCAAGCGGCGTGACCTTCGATCCTTCGCGCAATTGAATGCACGCTTTTATGTCTTCATCCCCCATGGTCGAGGGCACGCCCGTTACGCCACACCGTTCGATTCCCGGGTGAAGGAGAAGGGTCGCCTCCACTTCCGCAGCGGCGACGCTTTCACCGCGCCTGCGGATCATGTGGGCCACGCGACCGCTGAAATGCAGATAGCCGTTCTCGTCGAGATGCCCGAGGTCGCCCGTGTGGAACCAGAGATCGCGGCATGTTTCCGCGAATTTATCGGGGGCACCATAGTATCCAAGCATGAACGTGCCTGGATATGTTGGGCGCAGAAGAATTTCGCCAATCTCATTGGCGGAACAGAGCGTTCCATCCTGGCGCGCCACGGCAATCTCCGCCCATCCGTTTGCCGTTCCGAGCGAATGATATGGCCGATCGTGAAGCCTCTGGCTGACGCAGCCGAGCGGGCCAGTTTCCGTCTGCCCGTAAAGTTCCAGAAGATCGATTCGGAAGCGCTTCTGGAACGCCTCGATCATTTCTCGCGGGATGCCTCCCGTCCCTGTGCCCGCCAACCTCAAGGAGTTGGAGGAGTCTTCTGTTTTCTCGGGCTGAGAGAGCAATGCAATTATGACTGGGCCGATAATGACCGATATCGACGGTTTGTGCTTTTCCACTATTTTCCAGAATTTCGAAGCGCTGAACCACCGCGTAAGGACCGTGGTCAGGCCCCAATAGAATGGGGCCATGATGTCAACGGCGGACCCGATCGTATGGTACATCTGGCCCATCCCGAGGTGGATATCCGCAGCATCCGGCTCGAGCATTTCCTTGTATCTGTAGAACCCCGGGAAATACCATCCGTTCGAAACAAGGACACCCTTGGGAAGGCCCGTGCTTCCTCCGGTATAGATAAGACCTGCCGGATCCCCCCATGATACGGATGCCATCGGTTCTGTATTGTCGCCGCGCTTCAGGAAGGAGAAATCCCTGAACCCGTCCAGCGAGCCGCCCCGGACGAATTCTCCACAGTCGGGACGGGATAGGCGATCTCTTATGGCCAGATAATTGGGAAGAAGCTCCTCATCCACCACCAAGACTTTGGGAGCCGAAATTTTCAGCGTGTACTCAAGGTCCATATTGATCAATGCGATATTTATAGGGGCCCAAATCGCACCTATCGTTGCGCAGCCAAACCACAAGGCAATGTGGTCTATGGAATTATGCATGTAGGTTGCAACGATATCCCCTTTGGAGACTCCAAGGGATAGGAGGCTGTTGCCAATCCGGTTAGCGGAATCGCATACGTCCCGATACGAAATGGACTCATCATCTATTATTGCAAATGTCTTGTCGCCGAGGGAGGATCGCTCTCTTATGACATCCCGCAATGTTGATGCCGTAATATCGTAGTGCTTAATCCTCAAGGCACCCTCCTGTGCACAGTGTTCAAATCGCGCTGTGGATGCAGGTTCATCCCCTGGATGAAACATGCGGCAGGCCAAGTCCTGCCATCTCCCTTCTGCCAAGGACTCAGGTAAGCGCCGTAGTAGCGGTATCTGGGCCTTCGTCCACACATGACCGTCGCCATAGCGATACCGGAAGCGGCAATCAACGTTTATGTTGACATGCTGACGCGGAGGCATCAAGCCCGCACGGACGCGCCCGCATTCGGCCGTCGCAGGCTTGCGTAACTTTAGGATTAGGGGGCGGGCGAAGGTTCTCGCAGCGCGCCCTTGGGGAAGGATGCCAGATGATGAAGCAGGATCGTGCGAGCTGGTCTTTGTTCATGCTCACGCTCATCTGCTGTGTCTATTTCATGGATCGGGCGGCCCTCAATACAGTCGGCGAGGCTGTGAAAAAGGACCTGGGCTTGTCGGATTTCGAGCTGGGGATAGCTGGAGGGCTGGCCTTCTCCGTCGTGAATGCGCTTGCCAGCATTCCCCTGGCGAGATTTGCCGAGCGCTTTAACCGTGTTCGTATCATCGCGGCCTCAGCGATTTTGTGGTCTCTCTTCACGGCACTGTGCGGATTTGTGCAGAGCTTTATCCATCTCCTCGCCGCCCGTTTCCTGGTGGGCGTCGCTGAAGCCGGTGCGCCGGCCCCTTCCCAATCTCTTATTGCGGATCTGTTCCCGCCCGAACGGCGCGCTCGCGCGCTCGCGATTTATGGGTCGGGCGTGCCTCTGGGCATCATACTGGGCGCGGCCACAAGTGGATGGATCATTGAGAACCTGAACTGGAGAATAGCATTTTTCGTGTTCGGAATTCCGGGAATGCTTCTTGGTCTCGTTCTCGTCATGACGGTTCGTGAACCAAAAAGGAATCGATGGGATGCGATACGCCCGGGAGCATCCTTGAGTCTCGTTTCTGTGATCCAGGAGCTGCTACGGCAACGCGCTTACCGGCATCTCCTGATCGGAGGGGTGGCACTATATTTTGTTCTAGGTGGCCTTTTGCAATTCATGCACCCCTACATACTGCGCCGTTTTGAGGTGGGGTATAGTGATGCAGCCCTGATATTTGGCGTCGTGATTGGCATGTCGACATTCATCGGCATGTGGTCTGGCGGCTTCCTGGCGAGTTTCCTGCAGCCTGACAGGCAGCTTTTGATACCTGCGTTGGCGGGAGCGATAGCAGCCATCACACTAGTGCTGGGCCTTTCCGAAAGCCATATGTATGGCTCTCTTGCATGGCTGTTTTTGTGCCATGCCTGTGCAAACGCCTATTTCGGTCCGTTATTTGCGCAAGTCGGGGCTCTCGCTCCGGGCGGAGTGCGCGCCACGAGCGTAGCGTTCTCGGCGCTTGTCATGAATATCATAGGCTTTGCTTTCGGCCCCCTTTTCGTGGGCTTTCTGAGTGAATATTTCTCGGCGGGCTGTAGCGGCGGGACGGTGCTGAAGGACTTCGGGTGCGGGAGTGAGGCTTACGGCTTGCGCCTTGCCCTCATCTTTCTTTCCCCGTTCCTGCTATGGTCGAGCTTTCATTTTTGGCGCTCAGCCACTTCAGGAAAGCTGAACTGAGGGGCCCCAATCCTGTGCGGCGGATGGTCACCTGGCGTCACCGCTGCAGCATCTCCAATTCAATATTGAAGGCCGGCCAAGCCGTATCAGCTCGTGCTATTCGCTGCAGCGCCCAACCTCTTCCTGAAGGATGGGGAGGCCCATCGTCAGCGAATGAAGGCCAACACTGCTGACGAGCGCAAAAACGTCGATAATCTCATCGCACGTTGCGCCCTGCTTGAGTGCGTTTCTGATGTGAACGCGCAGTCCGGTTTCATAAAGATGGGTAGGCTGCGAATCGATCGCGATATAGATGAGTTCCTTGTGCTTGGGAGAAATGAGCCCTCGCTTCCATGGAACCGTGGAATATTGTTCATATGCTTCCAGCAGTTCGGGATCAAGAATCAGCATCTGTTCCAGGAAGGGCGTCCATGCGCCCCTGCTGCTCAGGAATTTGTCCTTTATCTCTTTTCGATATGCGTCCAGATTTTCTGAAACCTTGATCCCCGCATCTGCCAGTTCGCTGGCCAGGACCGGAATGCCCATTGTGCAGGTGTGGATGCCGAGAACGCTGGTCAGTTCATAGACCTCGATGATTTCTTCTGGGGTAGCGCCGAGGGCTAGCGCATTTCGAATATGTATGCGCAGAGCGGGTTCGTAGAGATGCGTTGTGGATGCATTTACGGCAATCAGGATGAATTGCCTGAGTTTTGCATCGAGATGGCCGCGCGCGAAGGGGACGCGCATATAGTCGACGGCAGCCGACGCGAGCTCTCCGCCGGCATCGATCAGAGGGTCAAGAAGATCGGGCCAGGGCCCCATTCGCTCTTCGTATCTTTTGCGTGTGTCCGAAGTCATTTCCGCATCTCCCATGACCTTGCGTTCCGCACATGTTTACGATCCGATGTGCGCAGAATCAACGATAACGTTGACAATGTGAATTCAAGGCCGTACGCTACGAAGATTGGATTTCACTCCGTAAGTCTGGTCGATCTTCAGTGTTTTGTCTGAGAGGCGATTAAATGAAAGTCGGTGTCTTCATATATAATACGGATGATGGAGCGGATCCGCTCGTCGTCGCTCAAGAGGCCGAGCGGCTTGGCTTCGAGTCCATCTTCTGTCCGGATCATACGCATATTCCCGCGAGCAGATTGAGTCCTTTCCCCATGCCGCCTTTCGGGGACTTGCCGCGCGAATACTACCGGATGCGCGATCCCTTTGTTTCGCTGTCGGGAATTGCGGCAGTCACCTCGAAGATCATGTTGGGTACCAGCGTTTGTGTTTTGGTTGAACGCGATCCGATTTTGCTCGCCAAAACAGTGGCCTCTCTCGATCTGATGTCAAATGGCCGAGTGTTGCTGGGCGTCGGCGCGGGGTGGAATCTGGAGGAAATGCAGAACCATGGGACCAATCCGAAAACGCGAATGAAGCTTCTCAGAGAAAGAGTGGGAGCGATGCGCGAGATATGGTCCAAGGAACAAGCGGAGTTCCACGGAGATCTAGTCGATTTCGATCCAATTTTCTCGTGGCCAAAACCCGTGCAAAAGCCTGGCGTACCCATCATCGTTGGTGGAAGCGGGCCCACGGTTCTCGATCGTGTGGTTGCCTTCGGTGATGGATGGTTTCCGGGACACCAGCAAGACTTGGATGAACTCAAGGCTCGTATGGACGAGCTCCAGGAAAAAGCAGAAGCGGCGGGCCGCGCGCCTATTCCGGTCACGATTATGGGCGGCTTACCGAGCTTCTTCGAACGCTATGCCGAAATGGGTGCCAGCCGCTGCGTATGCGTGTTGCCGGTGGGGCCGACCGAGGCGAGTCTGGACGCTCTCAATCGCCTTGCGTCGCGTGTTCGAGAGCTGGGTTTCAATAGCTGATAGGCCCTCCTCATTTCGTGTGCCTTTGAGGAGGAGGGCGGACGTTGTCCGCTCTCCCCCAGCCATTGGTAAAGCTCGTGGATCAAATCCCAGATCGAGCGCCTGCTCCATCCTGCGAGCCCCGATCGACCTTGTCGTTTCGGATCACAGCGCCTCTAGTCATCACGAAGCGGACGTTCTTGAGCGCCGACACGTCTTTCAAGGGATCACCTTCGACGGCGATGATGTCGGCGGCTTTGCCGGCCGCGATAGATCCGGTTTCCGAGGACAGGTCGAGTTCCGCCGCCGCTGTCGTTGTTGCCGAAGTGAGAATTTCGGTGGGGGTCATGCCGCCGAGGCTTGCCATCAGTTCGGCTTCATGCGCCCCTTCGCCATGGGGATAGACGCCGGAATCGGTTCCGAAAACGATGCGTACACCGGCGCGCCGGGCGGCCTGGAACATGCGCCCGACGACGCGGGCGACTTCGGCGTTCTTCTGGTCGACGAGCGGCGAATAGACGCCCGTCCCCACGGTGCGGCGCACATGATCGAGAGCCGACAGGGTGGGGGAGAGCGCGCCGCCCTGCTGGCGCAGCAGTTTCGCCTCCGCATCTTGCCCGAACGTGCCGTGTTCGATCGTGTCGACGCCGGCAAGAATTGCGGCCCTCACGCCGTCTGCGCCACTCGAATGAGCGGCGACGCGCATACCGAGGCCGTGCGCGGTCTTGACGATCGATGTGAGTTCCGTGTCCGTGAAGTGCTGGCCGAGCGCATTGCCGGGTGTCATCGATCCGCCGGTCGCCATGATCTTGATCGCCTGCGCGCCGTTCCTGAACGCGAGGCGCACCTTTGCGGCGCATTCTTCGGCGCCCGTGCACGAAGTTCCGTGGTCGAGCGCATCCATCACCTCCGGATTCATGCGCGCGGGCTCGCCGTGACCGCCGATGATGGAAAGCTTCGCAGCCGCGATGATGCGTGGGCCGGGGTGCAGGCCTGCTGCAACGGCGTCGCGCGCCGCCTGGCTGAAGAACTGGTCGGGGCCGAGATCGCGCACCGTCGTGAAGCCGGCATGCGCCAGCGTTTCGGCGTGATGCAGCGTGATCGCCACGGCGTATTCGCGGGTTTCGGTGACCGGGTTCCAGCGGATGTTGGGGTCGAAGGTGAGGTGCACATGCGTGTCGATCAAACCCGGCATCACCGTGTAGCCGGAAAGATCGATCGTGCGCGCATCCTTTGGCACCGCGATGTCATCACCGATCGCCGTGATGCGTCCATTTTCAACGAGAATGATGGAGGCCCCACGCGGCGGCAGCGCGGGATCGGTGATGACCCGGGCAGCCTTGATGGCGATGGTTTCCGCTGCCGCCGTCATGCTGCCGAACAGGGTGCCCGACACAATACCTGCCAGAAGCCAGGCCTTCGCAACGGCATTCAAAGTTTTCTTCGCTTTCATGTTCGCCCCTTCCCTTTCGCCCCTCGCCGTCACGTCGGCGACCGTTAGCCGCGCGGCCTTGCGACCGCGCCGATCCAGAAGCCCCTGGGGGCGAACTGGAGCGATTTCTGCATCATCACATAGCCGGCTTGCGGCGCGCGTATCGCGGCTTTCTCCCGGCCGTAGTGGTCGGTGACGATGCCGATGCACGCGCCTTCCTCGATCCAGTCGCCGGGTTTGAAGGTCTTTTCCACGATCCCGCTTTCGGGGCTCGTGATCCATTCGTACTGGTCGAGATACTGCTGAGCCCGTGGTTCCCGCACATCACCGCCGGTCATGCCGAGCAGTGCTGCGAGTTCCCGAATTCCATTCCGGTGCCATGCGATCGAGTCGGGGTCGGCCATTCCGAAATCCCCGGCTTCGGAAACAAGCGCTATGCGTCTCCGCGCGGCAAGCGCCGTGCAACAGCGGCCCGGCTCGTTCATCGCGGAGGCGTGGAGCGCCACGACAAGGGGCGTATCGAAGCAAGCGGCGGCGGCTTCGGCGCGGGCATCGAATTCAGGATCGCCGGTCGACTGGATGACAACATAGCGCGCCATGCGCTCGTCGAGGTCACCGCCGTGCATGTCGACGAGAACGTCGGCATTGGCAGCCCATTCGTTGATCAGCGCATCGGCGAGGCAGTCGTTGAACGTGCCCAGCGGGTCGCCCGGGTACGACCAGTGCAGGTCGCGATCGCCCGAAGGCGGAGAGACGGCCGTATATTTGAAGATGTTGTGCGTGCTCACGATCGGAATGATGGAGAGCGTGCCGCGAAAATGCCGGGGATCGAAATCGCCCGCGATCGCGATTGCAGCAGCGATGCTTGAGGCTTCATTGATGTGGATGCCGGCCATCACGCACAGCCGGGGACCGGCTTCGGCGCCGCTGAGTTCGATGATCGGGCACGTATGGCCCTTCAGCGCCGGATTCCCGAACGTGATCTCCCCAATCCTGATCCCGGCTGTGGTTTCGTTTTCCCAACGGGTTTGCATTCGCACTCCTCTTCCGACGCGACGCGGAGAAGGCATAACGAAAAGGGGATATGCGTCAAATTAATCTAACTAACACATATAATTATCATTATTTATTCAATGTGCGGCCTGAGTTCGGTCAGGATATCGAGAAATGCGCGCGCCGCGGGGGAGATCGTTTCCTGTGACGGCGCAGCGAAAGCGACCCTGCGGACGATGCCGGGTGTCACCGGAGCCACGACCAGCGCCGGATCCTGATCCGCAACGGCGGAGTAGGGCATAAGCGTGTATCCGCCGCAGGTTTTCAGAAGCGAAAGCGTCAGCGATGCACTGTGCGCCACCACCGACATCGCGATTCGGGGACGGAAACCGGCGGAGACGAAAGCCGCCTCGATGAGTGGCTCGAGTGCGCCGCGCGGATAGAGGAACGGGGCGTTCTCATATTGCTTGAGATCGCCGCCGGTGCCGAAATTGCTGCTCGCGACGATGCAGAGATTGTCGTCGAAAATGGGAAGTGTCCAAAGGTTGCTGCACGGCAGATTGACCATCCCGAGATCGATGCGCCGTTCCATTACCGCCAGCGCGCAGCTGTCGTCCGCAGCCTCGATCAGATGGACGTCGACGGAAGGATAGCGCCGGGCGAACTCCGCGACCGCCGATGGGAACAGCCAATGCGCCGCGCTTGCAAAACAACCGAGACGGAGCGTTCCCGATTCGAGTGCGGCCTGGCCTTTCACCGCGTATTCGAGCCGTTCCATGTGGATAAGGGCGAGCCGGGCCTCCTTGACGGCGAGCAGGCCCGCGGCGTTCGGCGTCGTCCGGTCACGTTGCCGTTCGAACAGCGGCTGCTGAAGCATCTCCTCGATCTGCCGGATGGCATGGCTGATCGCAGGCTGCGTGACGTGCAGGCGCTCCGAAGCGAGTGTGAAGCTGCCGGTGTCGGCGAGGGTGACGAGCGCCTTGAGCTGGGCGACAGTGAGATTAGTTGTCTTCATTCAGAATATCTATGATATTAATTTGACATATAGCAAGCCTTCTCTAGCCTTTCCTCATTCTTGGAACGTCGCGCTCTGGGGGAGACTGCACATTCTTAACCTCGACGATATCGAAGCGGCCGCGCGCATCATCTATGCGCACATGCCGGCGACGCCGCAGCATCGCTGGCCGCTGCTCGGCGAGGCACTCGGCTGCGAGGTCTGGGTGAAGCACGAGAATCACAGTCCTATCGGCTGTTTCAAGCTGCGCGGCGGACTCTCCTATCTCTCGTATCTCGCCGAAGCCGGGCTTGCGCCGAACGGTGTCATCGCGCCGACACGTGGCAACCACGGACAGAGTATCGCATACGCATCGCGGCTGTTCGGGCTGCCCGCGTACATCGTCGTGCCGCACGGCAACGGGCCGGAGAAGAATGCGGCGATGCGCGCGCACGGCGCCATCCTGATCGAACACGGCGACGATTATCAGCAGGCGCGCGAGTTCGCGATCGGTCTTGAACAGAGCAAGGGCCTGCACATGGTCCGTTCGTTCACGCCGCAGCTTCTGCGTGGCGTCGCGACCTATCCGCTCGAATTGCTGCGGAGTGTTGAAGATCTCGATGCCATCTATGTGCCGATCGGTATGGGGTCCGGAATCTGCGCGACGCTGCTCGCACGCGATTTGCTTGGCGCCCACACGCAGGTGATCGGTGTCGTTGCCGATGGTGCACCAAGCTATGCGCTCTCGTTCGAGGCCGGCCACGTCGTGACCACTGATACGGCGGAGACCGTTGCCGATGGACTCGCCTGCCGGTCGCCCGATCCAGGTGCGACGAAGCTGATTTGCGAGCGTGCCGAGCGGATCGTGCGTGTCACCGACGAGGAGATTCTTGCCGCCGCTGCGCTGATGCTGCGCGCGACGCACAATCTCGTCGAGGGCGCGGGCGCTGCAGCACTCGCGGCGCTCACAAAAGAGCGCGAGATGATGCGAGGCAAAAAGGTGGCCGTGATCGCCAGCGGCGGCAACCTCGACACGTCGTTGCTGCCCAGACTTCTGCCGTTCCTGGCGACGGCGTGTGAATAAAATCACCTTATGAAATGTATCTAGAGTATTAATTTGACATATATTTATCGGCCCATCAGCATGAAGAAAAAGGGGCTTTCACGGAATGTCGCGTACTCTCGCCATACCTGTGCGAAGTGAGCTCGCCGCCCGCCCGGCCACGGCGTGGTTCGTGGTGGCGTTTCTGGTGCTGGCCTATGTCCTTTCCTACGTCGACCGGACGATCATTCTGCTGCTGGTGGGGCCGATCCGCGCCGATCTCGGCATAAGCGACACGCAGTTCAGTCTGCTGCAGGGTTTTGCCTTTGCCGTTCTCTATACGCTCGCGGGCATTCCAATCGCGGCACTTGCCGACCGGTTCGATCGGGCGCGGATCATAGCCACAGGCATTGGGTTCTGGGGCATCATGACCGTCCTCTGCGGATATGCGGGCACGTTCTGGCAGCTTTTCGCGGCGCGCGTCGGCGTCGGCATCGGCGAGGCGGCGTTGTCGCCGCCCGCCTATTCGCTCATCACCGACCTCGCGCCGCGCCGTCAGCTCGGCCGTGCGCTCGCAGCCTATAATGTCGCGGTCTACGTGGGGATCGGCTGCACGTTTGTCGTCGGCGGATGGCTCGTCGACACACTCGTCGCTGCCGGTGGCGTATCGTGGCCGTGGCTGGCGGGCTTCGCGCCATGGCAGCAGGTGATGATCCTTGTCGGCCTGCCGGGCATCCCGATGGCGATCATCGCCTTTGCGATGCTTCCCGAGCCGCGCCGGGCCACGGCGCGTTCGGCGGAGCGTGCGCGCTCGCAGCCGCTTCTTCCCTTCATGGTCGAGAACCGGAAGTTCCTGCTTGCGCTGTTCGCCGGGTTCGCGTTCGTCTCGCTGCTGTTCAACGGCTATCTCGCCTGGCTTGCCGAATATTTCCTGCGCGCGCACGGCTGGTCCAAATCGCAGACAGGTTTCTGGATCGGCGTCGTCATGCTTGTCTGCGGGCCGCTCGGCCTCGCCGCGAGTGGCTGGGCGACGGATACGCTGCTGAAGACGCGTCCGCTGTCGGCGCCCGTCCATGTCGGTTTCTGGGGCGCGGTTGCGCTGCTGCCGTGGCCAATGTGGGCGACCGTCGTTGCGGACCCCTGGCTCGGTCTCTGCGGCATCGCCTTCATCATCCTCTTTTCGTGCTTCTGCTTCGGACCTGCCGTCGTCGCCATTCAACTCGCGTCGCCGCCGGGGCTGCGCGCGCGCGTATCCGCTGTCTACCTGTTCGCAATGAACCTCGCGGGCATCGGGGCAGGCGGAACCTTGATCGCAGCGGTTTCCGATCATGTGCTGCGCGACGAGGCACGCATCGGCGATGCGATGGCGCTTGTCGGTTCGGCGGCTGTCCTGCTCGGCGTTTTATTTCTGTGGGCGGCGCGAAGACTCATCGTTCATCAGGAAGCGCGCGGCGAACCACCGCCCACACGCTGAAGCCACCATTTTCAAGCAAATCAACGAAAACATCGGGGGAACTATGTCTAAAATCCATCTATTGAACAGCATCTGTCTTCGATCCCTGCTCGTCGCGGCAAGCATGGTGAGCGCGCCTGCGCTGGCACAAGAGCTTGTCGAAAGCGCGCCTGCGGAGACCGCTCCCGTCGAAAACGATCTCATCGTCGTCACGGGATCGCGCATCCACCGGCCCAACCTCACCTCGAACGTCCCCGTCTCGTCGATGCAGGTGGAAGAGGTGACCGCCACAGGCGATCTTTCCGTCGGCGACGCGCTGACGGAGTTGCCGACCATCCGCCCGACGATGACGAATGCCAGTTCGGGCCGGAACCTGACGACGGCGGGCCTCAGCCTCCTCGATCTGCGTGGTCTCGGCACGACGCGCACGCTCGTGCTCGTCAACGGCCGCCGCCACATCACGTCGCAGGCCGGCACGTTCGGGGTCGACATCAATACCATTCCCACCGATCTCATCGATCGTATCGACATCGTCACCGGCGGCAATTCGGCGATCTACGGTTCCGATGCCGTCGCGGGCGTCGTGAACTTCGTTCTGAAGCGCGATTTCGAAGGCATTCGTCTGCGCGGTCAGACTGGTCTTTCGGACGAGAACGATCGCGGCTCCTATTCTCTCAATCTCACGGCCGGCAAGAACTTCGCCGACAATCGCGGCAACATCGCCGTCAATCTCGAATATTCGAAGCAGAACACATTGTACTTCACGGACCGGGACAATCAGACCGGTGCCTTCTCGGGTCGCAGCCTTTTCAACAACACGGAAATCACCGGCCCCAATCTCAATCCGTCCGCCGGGCCGATCCGGACCGGTGCGGAAGCGGCGATCGGCAACGGGATTCCCGACACCACCTTCCTCACGGGTGTTCGCAACAACAATATTTCCGAAGGCGGTCTTTATACCGCTGCCTGCCCAACGGCGGCGGCCACAGGAGAATCCGAAGCCGCCTTTCTCGCGCGGCGTGCTGCGGCTTGCTCGGGCGTGCCCAATCCGGCGAGTTCCAATGCGCTGGCGCAGCTTGGCCGCACCTACGTCTTCATGCCGGACGGCACGCTCGTCGCCAATCCGTGTGTTCAGGATCTCCGCCAGTACAGCGCGACGACCTGCATTGGCGGCTATGGTTCCACACTGCGCCGCACCGGCCTGCTGCAACCGGGGGTCGAGCGCAAGATGGGCAATCTTGTCGCGAGCTTCGAAGTGTCGCCGGCGTTCCGGCCGTTCATCGAAGCCAAATATGTCAGCGTGAATGCGCTTCGAAATGGCCAGCCGTCGTTTTTCAACAACAGTTTCAGCATCGACAATCCGTTCCTGACGGACCAGGCGCGCGCTGCGATCAGCAGCACGCTCGCACCGGGGCAGACGACATTCTCGGCGCTGCGCTTCAATGTCGATTTCGGCAGCATCGGCGCCAATATCGAACGCAACACCTATCGGATCGTCGCGGGCTTTGACGGGACGTTCAATGACGACTGGCAGTATGAGGTCGCATTCAACTACGGCCGTCTCGATACGAACCTGAAGACCAGCGGCAATGTTCTGATGGCGCAGTATGCGCGCTCGATCAATGCTGTTCGAAACGGTGCGGGCACCATCGTTTGCGGTGTCAATGCCGATGCAGACACGGCGAACGATGATCCCGCGTGCGTCCCCGTGAACCTTTTCGGCGACGGCCAGGTCAGCCAGGCTGCGCTCGACTATTTCAGCCATACCTCGACGCGCAAGGAAAAGGCCGAGCAGTATAACGCGACCGCCTTCATTTCCGGTGATACGTCGCAGTGGTTCGAATTGCCGGGCGGACCGGTGGGCTTCGCGATCGGTGCGGAGTATCGCCGCGAAACGGCGTTCTCAACCTCCGACCCGATCACGCAGCAAGCAGGCGCGACCTTCTTCAGCCTTGGGCCGACGTTTGATCCGCCTGCGTATGTCGTGAAAGAAGCGTTCGGCGAAATTCGAATACCGCTGCTCGCGAACATGCCGTTTGTCCACGAACTGTCGATCGAGGCCTCCGGCCGCGTGTCGGACTACAACCTTGGGTCGACGGGCACGGTATTCGCTTACAATGTCGGCGGCACCTGGGCGCCGCGATCGGATATTCGTTTCCGCGCCGGTTATTCGCAATCGGTGCGCGCGCCGACGCTCGGAGACCTGTTCACGACCGCAAGCCCCGTGCAGGCGCCGCTCGGTCTTGCCGATCCGTGCGGACAGCAGAACATCAACAACAATCCGAACCGTGTCCGAAACTGTGCCGCGGCAAGCGTGCCGACGACGCAGACGTTCGCCGTCAACGGCGTCACCACGACGGAGCCGTTCACGAACCGGCCGGTCTCATCGATCAACGGCGCGACGAGCGGCAATCCCGATCTTCAGGAAGAGCGCAGCCGCAGCCTCACGCTTGGGCTGGTCGCGCAGCCGGAATTCGTTCCGGGGCTTTCGGTCACGGTCGATTATTATGATGTGAAGATCGACAATGCCATTGCCGTGCTCGGCGTGCAGACCATTCTCGATCTGTGCTATGATGATCCGACCGGGATCGACAACCAGTATTGTGCTCTGATCAATCGCAACCCCAACGGCACCTTCCTCGGACAAGCGAACGTCAACCACGCGGGTTCGACGGTAACGCTCGCGACGACCGGCAATTCGTTCGTCCAGCAGCCCTTCAACTTCGCCAAGACGGAAACGTCGGGCATCGATTTCGACGTTTCGTACCGTACCTCGGTTTCGCCCTCGGTGGATCTCAGCCTCCGTGCCGTGGCGAGCTACGTGCTCAAGCGGAACAATTTCACCAACATCAACGATCCGACATTCTCGAATCGGCAGAAGAGCGAACTCGGCGACCCGACATGGCGCGGCCGCCTGTCGATGACGCTCGATTTCGGGCGCTGGGATTTCGGTTACCAGCTCCAGTATATCGGCCGTCAGACGATCGCGACGGAATACGAGACGCAGCTGTCGCATCAGGGTAGGGCGCCCACGAACCCGGATGCCTTCCCGGTGATCTGGTTCCCCGAAGTGTTCTACCACAGCTTCCGTCTGGGCTTCGACGTGGACGAGCGGTTCAACCTCTATGCGGGCGTCGACAATGCCTTCGATCGCCTGCCGCCCTACAACATGGTCACGGGTGATCAGGTGACGCCCACGGGAAGCTCGCCGTACGACAACATCGGCCGCTACTTCTACATTGGTGCAACTGCGAAATTCTAAGTCGCCGATATCATCACCGTCCTTGGCCGCCGTTGCAGGATTTGCAGCGGCGGTCCTTTTTCGTCCGCCGCCACCCCGAACGGTCTGCCGCGTTTCTCGCCCGGAAGGTCGGAGAGAGGCTTATCCGCGCGCGCGAAGACGCCTAGCTGGCCGGGTATCAATCGGGGGTTGTGTATGGGTCCGGAAGAGTTTGCGAACCAGATCAATGCCATGGTGCAGGCCGGAACGCTCCTCACCAGACGCGCGGACGTGATACTGGAGGCAGCGGCGCGGGCGCACGTCACCGATCCCGAAGCGTTCAATGCCGCCGCGAAGGCGATTTCCGAAGGGCAGCTGTCGGAAGACCACCTGCGCGTGCTTGCCGAGCGGGCGCCCGCCTTCGTCGATATGCTGCGCACGGGGCTGCGCCCCCTTCTCGGCCCGGTTACCGAGGCGCGGCTCGTCGGCCTCGCGCGGCATGGGCACATCACCACGTCCGTGCTCGATCGGGCGCTCTGCAACGTGTTGCGGGCGAAAGCGGCGTAGGCGCGGCCTGCTCTCGTCCATCGTTGCTGTTCCGTGCTGACAGGGGGCTGCGGCATCGGTATCAATCAGCGCCATGCCATCCGCGGCTCTCTTGACGATTGCGCTGATGCTCGCGCCGACTGTGGCGACGGGCGAGCCCCCGGTCATTCCCGAAGCTGTGCTTGATGGCGACCCGGAGACACTGGAACCCGCGCAGCCTGCCGGACCCGCTGCGGAAACCGAGCCGGACCCCAGCCTCCTTGCGCTGCAGCCTGCAACGACGCGGCTTTTCCATGCGCTGAAAAGTGGGGCCGCGGACGAGGAACTGGAAAAACTCGTTTCGGCGACGGTGATCGAGCTTGATGTGAACTGCCCGCGCGTTCGCGAGTATCAGGTGTTCCGTTCCTCCGCGCGCGCGCGCACGCTCAAGGTGAAATGCACGGAGCGGCCGCTCTATGCGATCACGGTGGGCGCGTCGGGCGAGGGTTTCGTTTCGGGCGGCGACGGCACGATCGATCAGATGCGCCTCGCAGACGGCCCCATCAAGGCGGTGATGGGGCTTCGCGTCGAGGAGTATCTGGCGCACGAACAAGCCGGTGCGCACAAGGCGCAAAGCCCGGAGGATGAGGACGAGGCGCTGCCGGATGAGGCGGTCGCGACGCCGCGCGAGGTGGAAACGCACGAGGGCCGTCAGTGGCTGGCTGGCCTCGCGATGGGTGTCGGTCTTGCGGCAGGTGGTGCCGTGCTCTGGCTGGTGGTGCGTGAGCGGCGGCGGCAGCGCCGCACCTATTCGCGCTGGCGCGGCCTCGACACTGCCGCGAAGGACCAGCTTGTCGAGGAGTCCGAGGAGGTCTATCCCAACCTCTACCGGCATCCGGAGGGTGTGTTCATCGCGCGCGGGCGGCGGGGCAAGCGCCGGCTGTTTTCCTCGCTCGTGCTCGCCTATCTGTACGCGAGCCGGAGCATCAAGCTGTTCGAGATTCGCTGAGCGTGACGGTGCGGGTGGATGCGCGCGGAATGCGTTGTCCGCTCCCCGTGCTACGGCTGGCGCGTGCGCTCCGCGAGCATCCGGAGACAGCCGAGTTCGAGCTTGTCGCCGACGATCCCGCCGCAGCGCGCGATGTGCCGGCATTCGCGGGTGAGCAGGGCGTTGTGGCCGAGGAAACGGGACCGCTCCGCTGGCGCATCAGGCGGGCTCTGCCCTAGACACTGTCACCTTCGCCATTTGCGCCGTCCCCTGATTCATGCAGCATGACGCAAAACAGGGAGGATGGGATGATGCGCCTTTGGATCGCGGTGGCGCTTGCAGCAGCGCACCCTGCGGCGGCGGAAGCGCCGAGCGCGGCGACGAAGGCCGCGAACAGCGCGGCAGCGGCGGCCTTGCCCTTTGGCGACACCGAGGACTTCGATTTTGCGCGGCGCGGCCTCGTGGCGCGGCCGGATGCCGATGTGACCGGAGCTGATGGCCGCGTGATCCGGTCGTTCGCCGATGATGCGAAGGTCGCCGGCGCGGCGCCCGATACGGTGAACCCCAGCCTGTGGCGGAACGCGCAGCTGGTGAGCGAGTCCGGGCTGTTCGAAGTGGTGCCCGGCATCTGGCAGGTGCGCGGCTTCGACCTTTCGAACATGACGCTGATCCGCGGCAAGACCGGCCTCATCGTCGTCGACCCGCTGACGACCGTGGAAACTGCGCGCGCCGCGATGGCGCTCGCCCGGAAGCACATCGGTGATCTCCCGGTTTCGGCGGTGATCTATACGCACAGCCACATCGACCACTTCGGCGGCGTGCGCGGCATCGTGGACGAGGCGGACGTGAAGGCGGGGAAGGTGCGGATTTACGCGCCGGACGGGTTCATGGCGCACGCGACCTCGGAGAACGTGATCGCCGGGGCGGCGATGAGCCGGCGGGCCATCTTCATGTTCGGGAACATGCTGGAGCGCGGGTCGGAGGGGATCGTTTCGGCGGGGATCGGCCCGGTGGTGGCAGGGGGGACGTATAGCCTGATCGCGCCGACCGATACGGTGCGGGCGGGGGCGGAGACGACGCAGGTGGATGGGTTGACGTTCGAGTTCCAGCTGACGCCCGGCACCGAGGCGCCCGCCGAGATGAACTTTTACCTCCCGGAGCTGCGCGCGCTCTGCCTTGCCGAGAACGCGAACGGCGCGATGCACAACGTGCTGACCCCGCGCGGCGCGCTCATCCGCGACGCGAAGGTGTGGGCGGACTATCTGACGGAGGCGCTCACGCGCTTTGGGCCGAAAAGCGACGTGGTGTTCACCTCGCACTTCTGGCCGCGCTGGGGCGGCGAGACGCTGCGCCGCTACATGGCGCTCCACCGCGACGCCTACAAATACCTGCACGACCAGAGCGTGCGCATGATGAACGCAGGACTGAACGGCAACGAAATCGCCGAGGCGATCCAGCTTCCGCCGGAGCTTGGGCAGGCGTGGTTCAACCGGCCCAACTACGGATCGCTGAAGTTCAACGCCCGCGCCGTCTACCAGCGCTACATGGGCCACTACGACGGCAACCCCGCGCACCTCGATCCGCTGCCCGACGTGGAGCGCGGCAAACGCATGGTCGCGGCGATGGGCGGCGCCAAAAAAATGCTCGCCGAGGCCGCCAAGGCGCGCAGGGCGGGCGACGAGCGCTGGGCGGCGGAACTCCTCTCCCACCTCGTGATGGCCGAGCCCGAGAACGCCCGGGCGCGCGAAATGCTCGCCGCCAGCTTCGAGCAGATGGCATGGGCCGCCGAAACCGCGCCGTGGCGCAACATCTACCTTTCCGGTGCGCGCGAGCTGCGCGGGCTCCCCACGAGCGGCGGCGGCGCGAACACATCTGAAATCGCGATGTCGACGCCGCTTGCCGACCTCCTCGACCTGATGGCGGTGCGCCTGTCGCCCGAAAAGGCGGCCGGTGCCGACCTTTCGATCGGCATCGTGCTCGCCGACAGCGGCGAGCGTCGCCTCGTGAGCGTGCGGAACCACGTGCTCGTGCATCAGGCTTGGACGGAAGGCGCGGCCCCGGCGGTGACGCTCACCAGCCCGCGCCGCGTGTTCCTCGGCCTCGTCGGCGGGCAGGTGAAAGCGGCGGATGCCGTGCAGAAAGGCCTCCTGCGCATCGACGGCGATGCGGCGCAACTGCAGCGCTTCACCGGCCTTTTCGAGCCGCCGCCGGCCACGTTCGGCCTCGCGCTTCCATAACCATCGTAACCCCTCGGCAAGCATCGCCGGAAACCAAAACTTTACCCGCGTGCCCGATGATCATCGCGCAGAATAAGGTAAGGATCGCGCGCGTGGAGAAGCTGGACATCACCGACCCCGGTTTGCCGGTGGTCGACATCGAGGTCTTCGAGAAGACGCGCGCCACCATGGGCGCCGGGTTCATCAAGATCATCACCTATTTCGGGGAGGACGGCGCCAAGGCCGTCGCCGAGATCGAGGCCGCGCAGCGCGAGGGTAATGCCACGCGCATGGTGATGCCCGCGCACACGATGAAATCGGAAGCCCGCCAATTCGGCGCGATGACGCTCGGCGAGCTTACCGAGCGCATCGAGATGGGCGCGCGCCGCTGCGTGGAGCATCAGGAGACGCCCGACGAACTGCTCGTGCTCGTCGCGCGGCTGAAGCCGCTGTTCCGCCGCACCATGGAGGTGCTGGAGCGCGAGACGAACCCGCTCGTCCAGCGCCGCGGCGAAGTGCGCAGCGCGGCAGGCAACCAGAGCTTCGGGCGTATCTGACCCGCGAGACGCACCATAGCGCGCGTGCTAATCTCCAAGCGATGGGAAACAGGGCATGATCCGATCGTCGCTGCTCTTCGCCGCGCTTTTGCTCGTGGCCGCGCCTGCGATGGCGGAGGGCCCCTCGTGCGACACGTCGATCCGCGTGCGTGGCTGCCGGGCCGAGCTGCTGACGGAAGGGAATACCGTCACCATCCGCACTTCGACCGACCAATGCTCTGTGGTGGACTGGACGCTGGACGGGGCGCCCCGCTCCACGGTGGTGACGGACGGCGAGGCGAAGATCGATATCGGTGCTCCGGCGGGCACGGCCGTACTCAAACAGTGCGGCATCGTGAAAGACCTGCGCGGTGTCGCGGCGCGCGAATTCGGTACCAGCGACGCGAGCGTGATCGGCAAGCCCCCCGAGGGTGGCCGCGAGACGATGGCGTGCAAGACCCTGCGCGAAGCGGCCGTGGCGGCGCAGCAGCGCGCGGCGGCGGTCGCTGATTTCGATACGCGCAAGGCCTGGTCCGACAAGCAGACCGCCTGCACCGAGATGCTGGCGAACTTCGAAACGCTGAACGCCGTGTTGCCCACGTTCATGGACGCGGCGGTCAACTACGCGCGCCAATGCCAGCCCCCCGGTCGTGCCGACGCGATGCGCACTGAATTCTCCCGTCGCGTGAACACGGCCCGGGCGCAGCACGAGAAAGTACGGCGGGCTTGCGTTAACGGCAGCTAGCGGCTGTCCAGGACCGATCGCCATTCAGCCCTGACGGCCTGCAAATGGCGGCTCTCCGCGCTTCCGGTGCTCACGTACCTTGAGTACGCTCCGCTCCGGGTCACGGAGATCCACCATTTTCGCCACGTCATCTTCTGAATGTCGATCGGTCCTAGGGGCTAAGGTTTCCTTCCGCGATCAAGGCATTATGCTCTGCCCATATTCAGGGCAGGGGAAGTGAGATGCACTATCGGCGATTTGCCGCGATCATCGCGGCGGGCATGATTCTGGCGAGTGCGGCGAGTGCGGAGGGCGCGCGCGCGCGTGATCTCGGCGTGCCGTTCGCGGGGAAGCCGGGGGCGAACAACGCGATCACCGACGTTGCGGGCGTCGAGGTCGGCTACGTCAGCCTGATCTCGGGCGACGGCAAGCTCGAGCGCGGCAAGGGACCGGTGCGCACGGGCGTGACAGCCGTGCTGCCGCGCGGCAAAGATTCGCGTACGCCGGTGTACGCGGGCTGGGAAACCAGCAACGCCGCCGGGGAGATGACCGGCACGGTGTGGCTGGAGGAGCGCGGCTATTTCGACGGCCCGGTGATGATCACCAACACGCACAGTGTCGGCGTGGTGCGGGATGCTGTGGTGGGGTGGCTTGCGGACGTGAAATGGCCGGGGGCGTGGTTCACGCCGGTGGTGGCCGAAACCTACGACGGGATGCTGAACGACATCAACGGCTTCCACGTGAAGCCCGAGCACGCGCTGCGTGCGATCCAGACCGCCGCGACCGGCCCGGTCGCCGAAGGCAATGTCGGCGGCGGCGTCGGGATGCAATGCTTCGGCTTCAAGGGCGGCACGGGCACGGCGTCGCGCGTGGTCGAGATGGACGGCAAGGCCTACACCGTCGGCGTGCTCGTGCAGTGCAACTTCGGCATGAGGGCGTGGCTGCGCGTGGCCGGTGCACCGGTGGGCGAGGAACTCGCGGGCAAATACCTGCCCGAAACACGCGGTGTGCAGACGGCGGCGGCGAACACCGACGTCGCGCAGCGCGTTGCGCCCGGGGACGGTTCGATCATCGTGGTGATGGCGACGGACGCGCCGATGCTGCCGCATCAACTGAAGCGCCTCGCCAAGCGCGCGGCGGCGGGCATGGGCCGCATGGGCGATGCGGGCAGCAACGGTTCGGGCGACATCTTCGTCGCCTTCTCGACCGCGAACGCAAACGTGCAAAGCGTGGGCGGCAATGTCATCAGCGTCGAGACGATGCCCAACGACAAGCTGACCCCGATCTTCGAAGCGGCAACGCAGGCGACCGAAGAGGCAATCACCAACGTGCTGGTGGCGGCGGAGACGCTGACCGGCGTCGACGGCTACACCATCCAGCGCCTGCCGCACGCGGAACTGCGGGCGATTTTGAAGAAGTACGGGCGGTTGGCTGCGAAGTGAAGGCCACGCACAAGCCTAAGCTGACAAGGGAAGCCTTGCGTCGAGATGCTGAGGAACTTTGCCGAGGCCGCCGCCTGCTAAGCATTGTTAATGCCCCTTGCCCGGTTCGGCCCGCCGCGTTGCTCATCCAGATTACGCTAAAGCAGCATGTCGCACTGACCTTCGGTCCTTGCGATCAAAAACGTTGCTTCAACAAAGATGCTGGCAGCGCGGCTGAGAAGCGCGCCTTTTCTCCACCCCATTCGCCTTCAAGCCATTTGATTGACATACCGACGCAGAAACCATCGCGATCAAGAAGTGGACCGCCGCTACTGCCCGGCGAAACGAGATTCGAAATCAGTAGCACTTCACTACCCCCAAGGAACAGCTTGGCAGATCCGTTGACTTCACCGCGATGGCCGACGACGCTCGCTTCGCCTCCAGGAATTGATGGATAGCCCAACGTATAAACCTCGTCGAAGATCACGGGCTCGCTACCGAAGCGGAAAGCGGGGTCGACATCAGTCAGCCCAAGGACCGGAATGATGGCGATATCCTCAGTTGGATGGCAAGCTGGAAGCCCGAAATCGATCTTCTGCCCAAGGGACGTGGTAATGCTCTGAATACTAATGCCTTCCGCCGGATCGACGTTGTGCTTGCAGGTAAACAATTGCGCCGATCGACTGTCGGCAAGCACTGCAAAGAAACCGGTGCCGCGCGCCACGTCACCTGTCCTAGTCTGTACGTCGATCGCCAAGATCGAATCTCCATATCGAGAAACCAAGGCTGCCGCCGGTGCGAAAATGTTGGGGAGGGTCTTTGCGCGCAGATGCTCAAGTAGAACCGGTAATACCAAAGCATGATCCACGAATGCGCCGGGCATGTGGCCAATCTGGCGTATGACGATGTCGCGTTCCAGCAATCGGCGCCAGATAAAATTCACTGGCTCCATGCGATAGGATTCTCCTCCGCAGATCATCGCTTGGAGTAGTTCTTTGGAAAAGAAATTCTGCTTCATCAGGCCAATTTTGCTCTCTGCGTGCGGTGCACGCATAAACTTCAGGCCTGCTGCAACTATATTGTTAAATGCTGTTACATTGGCAAAGAGTAGATTGAATCGCTCTTCGACAAGAGAAAACTGCTTTTGGAAATGCGGCTGATTATGAAGATTTAGGCGCATGATGCTATCATAGCTTCATAAATCGTCGATGTCTGGTTGCAACTTTTTCCGTCGGTTGGTTTACGACGCAGTCTTTACTCCCTGCTGCTGAGGTGATCTTTAAGAATCCCGCCCCATCAGCGTCGGGAAGAAGCCCTCGTAAGCATCGCGAAGCGTGGCGAGGGTGACGGTGGTGGTGCCCACAGTGACGGCATCGCCGCCGGTCGTGCCGATGCGCTTCACCGGCACCGGAGCGCCGCTGAGCGCGTCTTCGGGAGCGGTGACGACGTAGAGACCCTGATCCTCACCGAAGGCCTCAGCCGTGGTGAGGGCTTCGAGCGCCGCGCCGGTGCCGCCTGCGAGCGCCATTTCGGCGATGGTGACGAGGAGGCCGCCGTCGGAGATGTCGTGGACGGCGGTTGCCTTGCCCTCCGAGATGAGCTTGCGGACGTATTCGCCCGCCTTGCGCTCGGCATCGAGGTCCACCGGGGGAGGCGGGCCGTCTTCGCGGCCGTGGATTTCGCGGAGCCAGATCGACTGGCCGAGGTGGCCTTCAGCGCGCGTGCCGACGAGCCAGATCGGCTCGCCTGCGGCCTTGAAGGCGATGGTGGCGCTGCTGGTGTAATCCTTGAGCAGGCCGACGCCGCCGATGGCGGGGGTGGGCAGGATGCCGACGCCGTTGGTTTCGTTGTAGAGGCTGACGTTGCCCGAGACGACCGGGAAGTCGAGCGCCTTCGAGGCCGCGCCCATGCCCGAGACGCAACCGACGAACTGGCCCATGATCTCGGGGCGCTGGGGGTTGCCGAAGTTGAGGCAGTTGGTGATGGCGAGCGGGGTGGCGCCCACTGCCGAGAGGTTGCGATAGGCTTCGGCGACCGCCTGCTTGCCGCCCTCGAACGGGTCCGCGAAGCAGTAGCGCGGCGTGCAGTCCGTGGTGATGGCGAGACCTTTGCGGGTGCCGTGGACGCGCACCACGGCGGAATCACCGCCGGGGCGCTGCACGGTGTCCGCGCCGACCATGTGGTCGTACTGCTCCCACACCCAGCGGCGGCTGGCGATGTCCGCCGAGCCGATCAGCTTGACGAGATCGGCGGCGAGATCCGCGCTTTCGGGCACGGCGCCCAGCGGCGCGCGCTTCGGGGTTTCGACGTGCGGGCGGTCGTAGAGCGGCGCCTTGTCGGCGAGCGGGGCGAGGGGGATGTCGGCGGCGGTCTGCCCCTCAAACTTGAGGACGAGGCGGCCGGTTTCCGTCACCGTGCCGATCACGGCGAAATCGAGCTCCCATTTGCGGAAGATCGCCTCCGCCTCGGCCTCACGGCCGGGCTTCAGGATCATGAGCATCCGCTCCTGGCTTTCGGAGAGCATCATCTCATAGGGCACCATGCCGGTTTCGCGGCAGGGCACGGCGTCGAGATTGAGTTCGAGGCCGACGCCGCCCTTCGAGGCCATCTCGACCGACGAGGAGGTGAGGCCCGCGGCGCCCATGTCCTGAATCGCGACGATGGCGTCCGACGACATGAGTTCGAGGCAGGCTTCGATGAGGAGCTTTTCGGTGAAGGGGTCGCCGACCTGCACGGTGGGGCGCTTCTCCTCCGAATCGTCGGTGAACTCGGCGGACGCCATCGTGGCGCCGTGGATGCCGTCGCGGCCGGTCTTGGAGCCGACGTAGACCACCGGATTGCCGATGCCCGCGGCGGCCGAATAGAAGATCTTGTCCGTCTTCGCGACGCCCACAGTCATGGCGTTGACGAGGATGTTGCCGTTGTAGGCCGGGTGGAAATTCACCTCGCCGCCCACGGTGGGGACGCCGACGCAGTTGCCGTAGCCGCCGATGCCGTGGACGACGCCCGCGACGAGGTGGCGCGTCTTCGCGTGGTCAGGCGCGCCGAAACGCAGCGCGTTCAGGTTCGCGACCGGGCGCGCGCCCATCGTGAACACGTCGCGCAGGATGCCGCCGACGCCCGTCGCCGCGCCCTGATAGGGCTCGATGAACGAGGGGTGGTTGTGGCTTTCCATCTTGAAGATGGCGGCGTCGTCGTCGCCGATGTCGATGATGCCCGCGTTCTCGCCGGGGCCGCAGATCACCCAGGGCGCCTCGGTGGGGAGCGTCTTCAGGTGGATGCGGCTCGATTTGTAGGAGCAGTGCTCCGACCACATCACCGAGAAGATGCCGAGCTCCGTGAGGTTGGGCGTGCGGCCCATTGCGGCGAGGATGGTTTCGTATTCATCCGGCGTCAGGCCGTGTTCGGCGACGATCTCGGGCGTGATGGTGTCGGGTGTGCTGATCATGGCCCCGGCTCATAGCGGGGCGGCGCGCGCGGTTCCAGCGCCTATTCGTGGAACTCCGCCATGTCGGGGATGCGGTGGAAGGCGATCTTCGCGCCGACCTGGTCGATGCGGCCGCCGAGCAGCGGCCCGAGCGTGACGGCATTGCGCCCGAACTTCGCGTTCGCCTTGTCCATCGCCTCGCTGAGGCGGAGCCCGCGCGCCTCGCGGGCGAGCGCGTGGTCGATGTCGTCGCGGTCGAAAAGCGCGCCCTGTTCGTGGCCGGCGGGCGCGATCTCCGCGAGCGTGACGCCGATCATGCGGATGCGCGCGCCGGTGGGCTGTTGCCGCGCGGCGTCGGCGAGGCGGGGCCAGAGCGCATTCAGCTGCGCGAGGAAGCTGAAGCTGTCCTGCGTCAGCGGCAGGCGCTGGTGCGCGGCGAACTTGCCGCCGTCTTCCAGCCGGGCGTGGAGGAGGAGGCTGCGCGCGGCATAGCCTTCGCGGCGCAGGCGGCTCGCGGCCTTGAGGCACAGGCGCCGCGCGGTGGCGAGCGCGGCGACGGGGTCGCGCTTCGAGGGGGAGAGCACCTGGCTGTGCCCGATCGAGCGGTGCTGCGTCTCGATCTCGGGCACTTCGCGGCCGGTGAGCGACCACCACAGGCGGTCACCGTTTACCGCGCCCCACGCCTCGCCCGCGCGCTTCGGACCGCGTGCGATGAGATCGCGGATCGAGAGCACGCCCTTGGCGGCGAGGCGGCGCTCCATCTTGCGGCCGATGCCGGGGATGTCGGTGAGCTTCAGGACATAGAGGCGCTCGGGCAGCTCGTGCGCCTCGATCACGGTAAGGCCATCGGGCTTCTGCATGTCGCAGGCGATCTTGGCGACGAGGCGCGTCGGCGCGACGCCGATCGAGCATTTGAGATATTCGCCGACGTTCGCGGCGATGCCTGCCTTGATGCGCCGCGCGAGGTCGCGGACGAACGCCGGGTCGTTCTCGTTGTCCATCAGGCGGCAGGCGACCTCGTCGATCGAGCAGACCTTGGTGACGGGAATGTGCCGATCCACCTCCGCGACGATGCGGTTGTGGTATTCCACATAGGCGCCGTGGCGCGCGGGGGTGATGATGAGATCGCGGCAGAGGCGCTTTGCTTCCCAAATGGGCGTGCCGGTGCGGATACCGAAGGCCTTCGCCTCGTAGCTCGCGGCGATGGCGCTCGTCGTGTCGGTGTCCACGGGCGACACGACGACGGGCTTGCCGCGCAGGTGCGGCTGCAACTGCTGCTCGACACTGGCGAAATAGCTGTTCAGATCGAGAAACAGCCAGCGGAGCGGCGAATCGGGGCGCATAAGCGGGAGTGTAGCGCATGAGGAACAAATTGTGAACGAAGTTCATGCACCTCGCGCCGTGGAGGCGGAGTCGCTGCATGGGCGGCCGCTGCGCTACTTCGATTTCGTGATGGCGGCATTCGTCACCATCCTGCTCCTTTCCAATGTGCTCGGCGCGGGGAAAGTGGCGGTCGTGGACTTGCCCGGCATCGGCGACTGGCCGTTCGGCGCGGGCATATTGTTCTTTCCCGTCGGCTACGTGCTCGGCGACGTGCTCACCGAAGTCTACGGCTACGCGCGGGCGCGGCGCTGCATCTGGGCGGGGTTCGCCGCACTCATCTTCATGGCATTCATGGCGTGGGTGGTGGTGGCGCTGCCGCCCGCCGCCGACTGGACGGGGCAGGCGAGCTATGAGGCGGTGTTCGGTCAGGTGCCGCGCATCGTCTTCGCCAGCATCGTCGCCTTCTGGGCGGGCGAGTTCACCAACTCCTACGTGATGGCGAAGATGAAGGTGTGGTCGCAGGGCAAGCACCTGTGGATGCGCACGATCGGCAGCACGGTGGCGGGGCAGGGCGTCGACAGCCTGATCTTCTATCCGCTGGCGTTTCTCGGCGCGGCGGGGTGGACGAACGACCTCGTGCTGAAGGTGCTCATCACGCAGTGGGTTCTGAAAGTGAGCTGGGAAGCGATCCTGACGCCCGTGACCTATGCGGTTGTCGGGTTCCTGAAACGGCGCGAAGGCCTGGACGTCTACGATCGCAAGACCGATTTCACACCGTTCAAGGCGAGCGTGTAGCTATTGGAGCGGGACGACCGCTTCCAGGTCTGCTAACCGGCGGAAAGGCCGTTTTTCGGATTGAAAGCACGGCCGGCACAGGGAGAGTTGTACGGTGTCGAACCCCAAAGCCGCGCGTCAGCCTGCGGAGTATTACAGGCTCCCCGAGAACAGTATCGGCTATCTTTCCCGCGTGATGTTCCGTTCGTTTTCGCGCGCGCTCGAACGGCGCACGCTGGAGCACGGCGTTTCCGCGGGGCAGTGGCGCTTCCTGCGCCAGCTTTGGCGTGAGGACGGCATCACGCAGCGCGAACTCAGCACGCGCGTCGGGATGCGCGAACCGACCACGGTGGTTGCACTGAAAGGTCTTGAAGCGGCAGGGCTGGTGCGGCGCGAGAAGAGCAAGATCGATCGCCGCAAGATCTATATTCACCTCACCGATCATGCAAAGGCGCTCGAAGAAGTGCTCGCGCCGATGAATGCCGAGGTGCACGATCTGGCGACGCGCGGCCTTTCGGATGAGGAGGTGGAAACACTCCAGTCTCTGCTCCGCCGCGCCATCGCGAACCTTGCCGAGGAGTCACAGGACACGCCGGTTCTCAGCGATCTCAGGGTCTGACGAGGATGCAGTCACGTCCCTCGTCGACCGCGTTTTCGTTGCGGGACGTCGCACTTGGAGCGCCGATTCCCGCAACTCTTACATATCAGATGGCGCAGTGCGCTGGCCGCAACCGCTCGTCGTTCGAAGCGGTTAGCCCTTAAGTAGCCCGCGCTTGACTGAAAATTTCTTCAGCCACAGGAAAACAAGAAAAATAATACCAAAATATATGCCAGTGAGGAGTGCGATTCCAGATATCGCGAGTATGGCCATGAAAAAAATGCCGCCATATTCTTCAATATCTCGTTTCCAGCGGGAGTTTCTGAAATTTCTCTTCTCATAACTTATGTATAGTGTATCTACTGATTGAGATTTTGAATAATTTTTCAATTGTCGTTCAATATTTGTTATACGAGACTCGATTTCTGATCGTTTATTTTGAACGATCATACTAAATTTTTCTGAATCCGATTCTTTTATAGATAAAATTTCTTCTCTTTGTGCAAAAAGAAGTTGCCTTTCAACAATTAAGTCATCTTGTTGTTGTGGTGTTATGCGATTTTCATGGCTGACGGCAAATCCGCTTTTCGTTGATTTTGAAACTTCTGAAATGAATGATGGGGTGCTTCCTTCCAACAATAGGAATCTTATACTTCCCTGCTCGCCGTCAATATCACTCCCTGGCATGAATTGCAGAATTCGGCAACGTGTGGGGCCAAGTTTGTTGCATTTTTCCTTGTGTTTTTGCATTAAGCTAAGGGAATCGTTTTCAATTATGTGAAAACTTACCCTATATTCATCCGAAGATAAATTCGAATAATCTTGAGGAATTTCAAGATTTGTAGAAGAGAATGCAGGGTTTGCTATAATTGTGGCTGTTGCAAATGTTGCTAAATTCAATTTTTTAATTTTTTTTTGAATTTTTCCGAACATTTTTTGTGAAAATTCTGCAATTCGCATTTTTTGCTCCCTGACTTGCAAATTTGCATACAAAAATAATTATAACTAAAAATGAAAAGTAGTAGGCGTCGTTTTTGTTCGATAAAATATTTGTGAAAATTCGCTGAATAAAGATCTCGACGTAGGCTATGAAAATGAGTGGCCGGGTTCGGTCTGCTGCTTGATGGTCGCCCATAGGGTGGCGCTGGGCAGGCGCGTGATTTCAAACAGAGTTGGCGCTGCGTCGACCATGATCGTTTGGGTGTGCAAGGCTTCGCCGCAACGGGCGTGCCCCGATGGACGTACAGAATATCTCCGATTTCATGGCTGTAACGGACAAGCGACTGGAGATGCTTCCCGGCGTGCACTATTTTCAGGAAACGGCGAAACATCGTGATGCTGCCTTACGCCTGATGGCGGGCTGGTTTCGCGAAATGTTCTGAAGGATGCGGGCGTGGCAGGGGTGCAGGACGAAGCCGTTATCGAACACCTGCGCGCCTGCGGTCTCGTGGCGCCCGGAGAGGTGCCGCGCATGACGCCGCTGTCGGGCGGCGTATCGTGCGACGTGTGGCGCGTCGATACGGCGAAGGGGAGGCTCGCGGTGAAGCGCGCGCTTCCCAAGCTGCGCGTGCAGGCGGACTGGTTCGCGCCGGTGGAGCGCGCCGAGAGCGAGGTGCGCTGGCTGCGGCGCGTCGGCGCGTTCGCACCCGAAATCGTTCCCACGATCGTCGCCGAAGTGCCCGAAGAGCACCTCTTCGCGATGCGTTTTCTGGAGCCGGCGCAGCACCCGGTCTGGAAGGACGAACTCATCGCCGGGCGTGTTGATCCGGGCTTTGCCGCGAAAGTTGGCGAAGCGCTCGTCGGTATTCACGCCGCGACGGCAAACGACCCCGCTATCGCGCGCGATTTCGATACCGGCGCGATGTTTCATGCGCTGCGCGTGGAGCCGTTCCTGCTCCATGTCGCGCAGCATGATGCGGAGGTCGCGCCGCGCCTGCGGGCGCTCGCCGCCGATCTTGAAACGCGGCACGTCGCGCTCGTCCACGGCGATGTCAGCCCGAAGAATATCCTCGTCGGCCCCGGTGGTCCCGTGTTCCTGGATGCCGAATGCGCGGTGTACGGCGATCCGGCATTCGACCTTGCGTTCTGCACCACGCATCTTCTGCTGAAGGCGGTGTGGCTGAAGCCGCACGCGGCGGAACTGACGGCGTCCGCCACGCAAATGGCGGAGGCCTATCGCGCGGGTATCGCCTGGGAGGATGCCGATGCGCTGATGCGGCGCGCGGGCGCGCTTACGGCGGCGCTGCTGCTGGCGCG
>JAEULI010000071.1 GCA_016793845.1 Sphingosinicella sp. | reverse complement strand
ACAGGTTGCCGAATATACGATGCTTGATATCTGGGGGCGGACCAATCCACGTCCGGTGCGGACGCCCGCCGACATACTGGAGATCCTGAGAAGGGCTGCATGAAGAGAGCAACGCGCAGCAAATCGATCGAAGCCGCGCCGGCGGCGGTATCGCGTCAGCCGCGGCCGCGTGGCCGCCGCATGTCGAAGCCCGATGTCGTCGCGTTGAAGCGGCAGGGCATCCTGGAGGTCGCGAGCCGCCTGTTTCACGAGAAGGGCTATGAAACCGCGACGCTCGACATGGTGGCGGACGAGCTCAACGTCACCAAGCCGTATCTCTACACCTACTACAAGAACAAGGCGGAGATTCTCGCTTCGGTCTGTGCCGTCGGCGTCAGTGAATCGCTGGAGGCGCTCGACCGGGCGGCGGCGACGCCGGGCAACTCGATCGACCAGCTGCGGGTCGCGCTGCGGGAAGTGGCGGCGATCATCATCGACCGCATGGAATATATCGTCGTCTACCAGCGCGAGATGAAGAACCTCACGAATGTCGATGCCCAGCAGATCCTGCGCCTGCGGCACGAATTCGACCTGAGGATCGCGCGCCTCGTGGAGCAGTGCCGCGCCGACGGCCTCGTGACGCTGCAGGACGCCGCGGCGATGTCGGTGTGGATGGGCGGCCTGCTGTCGTGGATTCCCAACTGCTACTGGCGCGGGAGCCGCCGCAGGCGGGACGATGTCATCGAACAGGTGGTCCATGCCTGCATGCGGTTGATCGGCCTCGACTGAGGCCAGGGTTCGCGCATCGGATGCGTGCACATCGGCTGGTCCCGCCAGCCGCAACGACGAACAGTGTACGAGGGGAGTTTTGCGATGGCTGACGGCAAGGATGCCGCGCGCGATTTTCACGATCCGCGCATTCCCGACAGGAACCAGTGCGTTCTGCGCTATCTGGTCGACCGGTGGGCGACGGAGCGCCCCGGGAAGACCCATGTGATCTTCGAGGACGGCGAGGAATGGAGCTTTCTCGACCTCCGCAGGCGCGTGATCGAGAAAGCCGCCGGCCTTCAGAAGCTCGGCATCCGTCAGGGCGATCATGTCGCGGTGTGGCTGCCCAACGGCCCGGACGCCCTGCTCGCGTTCTATGCGATCAACTATATCGGCGCGGTCTTCGTGCCGTTCAACACGGCCTACCGGGGCGGGCTGCTGGCGCATGTCGTCGCGAACTCGGGCGCCAGCGTCATCGTCGTTCACCCGGAGCTGGCACCAAGGCTGGCCGAGATCGACGCCGGGGGTCTTGCGCACGCGGTGCTGACGACGCGGCTCGAATCCGCCGACTTCGGCCTGCCGACATCCCGCTTCGACGATCTCTCGGGCACCGAAGCGGCGATGCTGCCGCTCGAACGGCCGATCGATCCGTGGGATATCCAGTCGATCATCTACACATCGGGCACCACCGGCCCCTCGAAGGGCGTGCTGTCCTCCTATCTGCACATGTTCTCGAACGCCGGCCCCGAAAGCTGGCCGATGGTGACGGAGGACGACCGCTACATGACGGTCGCGCCGATCTTCCACATCGGCGGCATGGGGCCGCCCTTCGTGATGCTCGCGCGCGGCGCCTCGGTCGCGGTGGTGAACAGCTACTCGACGGACACGTTCTGGGATGTCGTGCGGAAGACCGAAACGACCGTGGTCTTCCTGCTCGGCGTGATGGCGACCTTCCTCATCAAGCAGCCGCCTTCGGACCGCGACCGCGACCACAAGGTGAAGCTGGCCTTCATGGTGCCGTTCACCGACGACGCGCCGGCTTTCAAGGCCCGCTTCGGGATCGACATCTACACGATCTTCAACATGACGGAGATTTCGTCGCCGATCGTCTCCGAAGCGAACCCGGCGAAGCGGGGAACCTGCGGCCGGCCGCGCGCCGGCGTCGAGGTCCGCCTCGTCGACCGCAACGACTGCGAGGTGCCCGTCGGCGAGGTCGGCGAGATGATCGTCCGCACCGATCGTCCGTGGGGAATGAACAGCGGCTACAACGCCAATCCGGTCGCCACGGCGGAGGCATGGCGGAACGGCTGGTTCCATACCGGCGATGCCTTCCGCATGGACGAGGACGGCTATTTCTATTTCGTCGACCGGATGAAGGATGCCATCCGCCGTCGCGGCGAGAACATCTCGTCGTTCGAGGTCGAGGCGGAGGTCTGCGCCTATCCGGCGGTGCGCGAGTGTGCGGCGATCGGCGTGCCGAGCGAATATTCCGAAGACGAGGTCATGGTGGTGGTGGCCCCCGTGCCCGGCGGCACCATCGACATGGTCGAGCTGACCGAATTCCTTGTCGCCCGCATGCCCTATTTCATGGTGCCGCGGTACATACGGGTGATGAGCGAGCTGCCGAAGACACCCTCCGCGAAGGTGCTGAAGGGCGATCTGCGGAAGGAGGGGGTGACGGCGGACAGCTGGGACCGCGAGAAGGCCGGCATGCGCGTGCGGCGCGAGTCTCTCGCGCAGTGACGGCGCAGCACAAGCATCCCGTCTATTCGGCGAACAGGCTCAAGCTCGGCGTGTTCTGCGCCAACACGATGCCGGCGCTGACGACGGTTCCGGAGCTTTTCTCCCCCAACTGGACCGAATGCCTGCGCATCGCGCAGATGGCGGACGATGCCGGCCTTGAAGCGATCGTGCCCATCGCGCGGTGGAAGGGCTATGTCGACGGCGATTTCCACCACGCCTCGCATGATGTGATCGAGCCGTTCACCTATGCCGCCGCGATCGCGCAGGCCACGCGCCGCATCGGCGTTTTCGCAACGACGCACGCGCCGACCGTGCATCCGCTGATCGTCGCGAAGCAGGCGGCGACGATCGATGCCATTTCCGGCGGGCGTTTCGGCATGAACGTGGTCGGCGGCTGGAACCGCCGCGAGTTCGAGATGTTCGGGATCGAAATGCTCGGCCATGAGGAGCGCTACCAGTATCTCGCCGAATGGCTGACGCTGATCCGGCGCCTTTGGTCCGAAACGCGCGAGTTCGATTTCGACAGCCGCTGGTTCGCCATGAAGGGCGCGCTCTCGCGCCCGCAGCCGGTCCAGGGCGGCGCGGTGCCGATCATGAACGCCGGCTTCTCCGACACCGGCATGCGCTTCGCTGCCCGCCATTCGAACATGGGCCTCATCGGCATCTTCGGCGAGAACCCGGATCAGTGGCGGGCCCAGGTCGCGAAGTACAAGGCGCTGGCGCGGGAGGAGTTCGGGCGGGACATTCAGGTCTGGACCAACGCCCAGCTCGTGCTGAAGGATACGGACACCGAGGCGGCGGATTATCTGCGCCATTATTCCGAGGACCGCGCGGACCACGCCGCTATCGACGGCTTCATTTCCACGCTGGCGCGCGAGAACGCCGTGGCGGAGGATTCGGAGCAGATGCGCTTCATGCGGCGCACGGTGGCGCTGGGCTCGGGGATGCCCGTTGTCGGCGCCGGGGAGACCGTGGCCGCGAAACTCGCCGGCATGGCCGACGCCGGCATCGACGGCGTGATCTTCAGCGCGATCGACTATGTCGACGCCTTGCACCGGCTCGCGCGCGATGTCCTGCCGCGCCTTGTCGCATCGGGTGTCAGGGAGGGGGTGTAAATCCTCCCTTCTTTCCAACGAAGCACGATCGTGGGGCAGTTCCAAGCGTTCTTTGGACTCGAACCATTGTTTGCATACATGGAATTATTGAATTTCTGCGTCTCTGATAAGAAAGGTCGAGTCCGACCGGGTCTGTAGGCGTCCATTCTCGTCCGCCCAAATGACTGGCGTGGCGTGCGCCTCCATCCGTGCAAGTGATCTGAGTTTGAAACAGGCGGGAATTTTTTGCGCTGGTTTGCCGGCAAGATGTTGGGCGCTTGAAATGGACTATTGAATAGTCTAAAAATCAACATTTAATACTTAAATTCTAGGGCGTGCGCCATGCATATATCTGTCACGGAAGCAAAAGGGTTGCTTACGGATATTCTAAAGCGCGCAGAAGCTGGCGACGAAGTCATTCTGACGCGTCATGGGCACGCCGTCGTACGATTGGTGCCGATCAGGCCAATTTCCACTGCAACGTCCCGCAAAGCGGTCCTCGATAGCATTCGAGCGTCTGCTGCGAAAAAGGCTGCTCCCGGTCCCCGCGCAGCGCAATGTCGGTGAAGAGATTGCCCAGCTTATTGACGGCCTCGGATTCGAGATTGTCAGCCTGACGCCGGCTTCGGCCCGCCGCGTTGCCCAGGCCTATGAACAATGGGGGAAGGACCTTCATCCTGCCGCGCTGAATTTTGGTGACTGTTTCGCGTATGAGGTCGCCAAGGAACATGGATGTCGGCTGCTTCATGTCGGCGAGGATTTTAAGCAGACGGACATCGAAAGTGCCGTTGACTGTTCCTGAGCAGAGAGCCCAGGAATATGATTGGACAGGGCTGGTCGTTGCCGATCTTATACTGCGTGGAGCGTACTTGACCATATGTGCCGCGATCAGCTTTTATCGAGCATCAATGTCACGCCGGGAGTTGACATGGCAGCAATAAAAAAGAAGGCAAAACACAAAAGTGCTGCCGACGACGAACTGGATGCCCATGCGCTCGCGATCGTCGGTTTTCTCTATAATCGCGTCATTGCCGGTGCGGCTCCGGCCTTGCGTAAGCGAACGGGACTGAGCGTAACCGAAGCCCGCATCGTCTTCCATTTGGGCGCGACCTCGTGGACCACGGCAAACAAACTCGCCAAGAATCTAGGCATCGACAAGGCCGCCATCAGCCGCGCAACGAATCGCCTTGTCGAACTTGGTCTGGTAGCCTCGGAGCGAGATCCCAACCATGCTGCCCGTAACATATTGACATTGACCGACGCCGGTGAGGCGCATTGCAAGCTGATTGCTCACTTTACGTTCGCTCGTGAAAAGCATCTTCTCAACGTCCTGGATGAGGAAGAGCATCAACAATTTCTCAAGAGCCTGCGGAAAATCCTGACGAACGTCGAGAGTGTGAACAAGCTGGTCGCGCAAGGGCATTTTTGGGAATAGCGATCGACGTTGCCCCGGCTTCCCTTGGCGATAGTGCAGGTCGAGCGGCGCCTTCCCAATCATCGGTGTGCGCCCCGTGCGTTCGGGTCATTGCTGGCTTTCGATGTTATGGTATTTGTTGACATGTCAACATATGTCGTGGCATCGAGGGCGTCTTAGAACTGCTGATGCCCTCTCTCGGGAACGGGCTGATCGGCGATGGTGCAGCGGTGAACATGACGCAAGTAATTCTGGAAAATGCGCGGATCTTCGACGGTTTTTCCGCGGATTGTGCCGAAGGCATGTCGGTGCTGATCGAAAGCGGCACGATCCGCGAAGTCTCCGAGTGCCCGATCAGAGCGGATGGCGCTCGGCGGATCGATGTCGCCGGCAAGACGCTCATGCCCGGGCTGATCGATCTTCACATCCACGCCTATTTCTCCGATTTGAATGCCAAGGTGGTCGACAGCCGCGATGCACCCTACCGGACAGCCCATGCGGTCAAGAAGCTTGGCCATGCGCTCGACTGCGGCTTCACTAGCGTTCGTGACATCGGGGGGGGCGATTATCCCCTGGCGTCTGCGATCGAGGACGGCCTCATCCGGGGCCCGCGTTTCTTTTACGCTGGCAAGGTTCTGTCGATGACCGGCGGTCATGTCGATTACCGGACACCCAACGAGCAGCATCATACCCACGGCTATTGTTCCTGTGGATCGATGAACTGGGGCGGTGTCGTTGTCGACGGTGCCGACGCGTGTATCAAGGCTGCGCGCGAGGAGCTGCGTCGCGGTGCCCATTGCATCAAGATTACCGCGTCGGGCGGGGTGATGTCACCGAGCGACCCGATGTGGATGAACCAGTTTCGCGAAGACGAAATCCGCGCGATCGTCAACGAATGTGCCGAGCGTCGAACCTATGTGTCTGCGCATTGCCACCCCGTCAGTGCCATTCGCCGATCAGTCGAGTTCGGTGTCCGTTGCATCGAACATGCAACCCTGATCGATGCCGAGACTGCAAAATGGGTCGCCGAACGCGGTGCTTATGTCGTTCCCACCATGTCGGTGATTTTCGTCAACATGGAGGTCGGCGCGGAGCTCGGAATGGGGTCCGAGAACATGGCTAAGCTAAAGGTCGCCGCGGATTCGGCAATCGAAGGTCTCCAGCATATGCGCGATGCCGGTGTGAAGCTGGGCTACGGCACCGATCTGCTTGGTTCCACCTATGACCAGCAATGCCGCGAGTTCACGCTTCGGTCGGAAGTCTTTACGCCGCTCGAGATGCTGCGCCAGGCCACGTCGATGGGCGCTGAGATCCTGATGCAGGAAGGAAAGCTGGGCTGTATAAGTCCAGGGGCCCATGCAGACCTTATCGTGGTAGATGGTGATCCGTTGAAGGATATCGGACTGCTCACTGTCGATGGTCGCAAGCTCGATCTGATCATGCGCGCTGGCGAGATCGTAAAGAACAGGCTGACTTGAGAAGCGCCCCACCCCTTGGAGCAACCACAATGAACACTGTCGGAGAGATTTCGCCGCGCCCAGGATTGCCGGCCGCAGCGCGCGCTGCCCTCGATGACCGATTGGGCAAGCGCGTGAGCTATTCGGAGGCGATCCGTTCACAGCATGGCCATAGCGAAACGCACTTTCCATCATGCCTGCCGGATGCCGTCGTCTTCGTCGAAAACACCGACGAGGTCGTTTTCGTCGTCCGCTTATGTGCAGTACACGACATCAAGCTAACAGCCTATGGCGCTGGGACCTCGATCGAGGGCAACGCGCTCCCGATCGCCGGCGGTATTTCGCTCGACATGAGCCGGATGAATCGTGTCCTCAGTGTCAATGCTGATGATTTCGATGTCACCGTCGAGGCCGGCGTAACCCGGATCGCACTTAACAATCATCTTCGCGATCAGGGACTGTTCTTCCCCGTCGATCCAGGTGCCGACGCGACGATCGGTGGCATGGCATCAACGCGGGCCTCGGGCACGAACGCCGTCCGCTACGGCACGATGCGTGAGGCGGTGCTGGGCCTGCGTGTCGTCACCGCCGATGGCCGCGAAATCCGTACCGCCCGTCGTGCGCGCAAGTCTGCTGCGGGCTATGACCTGACTCGATTGTTCATCGGTGCCGAAGGCACGCTCGGGATCATCACCGAGGTGACGCTTCGCCTTCACCCGATTCCCGAGGTGATCTCGTCGGCCGTCTGCAGCTTTGAAACGCTTGAAGGCGCCGCGACGACCGTGATCCAGGCGATTCAGCTTGGCGTGCCTCTGGCGCGCGCGGAGATACTTGATGACACTCAGATGCACGCGGTCAATCGCTGGTCCAAGCTGGACTATCCTGAAAAGACCACATTGTTCTTCGAATTCCACGGGTCGCAGGCGTCAGT
>JAEULI010000031.1 GCA_016793845.1 Sphingosinicella sp. | reverse complement strand
CAAGCTGCACACGATGCAGCTTCTGATCCGGGCAGGACTGCCGATTCCGCGTACCATTCTCGGTACGTTTCCGATGGATATCGGCCTCGTCGAGCGGGAACTCGGCTTCCCGGTCATTGTGAAGACACTGAAAGGCACACGCGGCGCCGGTGTTCTGAAATGCGAGGACCGCAGCCAGTTCGAGGATCTGGCCGGACTTCTCGAAAGCGCGGAGGCGAAAGCCGATTTCATCCTGCAACATTACGTGCGCGCCAGCCACGGCCGCGATGTCCGTGTTCTGGTCGTGGGCGGCCGTGTGATCGCCGCGATGGAACGCCGCTCCCTCACCGGAAACTTCAAATCCAACGTCTCGCTCGGCGGCGTCGGAGTCGCCTACAATCCGTCGCCCGAAATGGCGGATCTCGCCGTGCAGGCGGCCGACATTCTCGAACTCGATATCGCCGGTATCGACATCCTGTTCGATGAGGACGGTTACCGCATCTGCGAAGCGAACTCGGCGCCCGGCTTCCAGGGTCTCGAACGGGCTTCCGGGCTGGATGTGCCGTCGGCCATGCTCGAATGGATTCTATCCACGCAGAGTGCGCCCTCGCCGGAGCCTCCCGTCACGGAAAGCACGGCGCTTGCCGATCTCGCCTTCGGCGGGCGCAGCGGTCTGCGCGCCATCAGCGATCGCAGCAGAGGCTATCGGCGCTTCGCCAGTGCGGTCGGCATACGGCTGATCGGTGCGGGCGTCGTATCGCTGGCGCAGGCTGTCATCCCTTCCGCGCTTGTCGATGCAAAGGGCCGCACGCACCGCGGCCTCACCACCCTGTTCGAAGGCCGCGTCCGCACCGATTTCACGGCGTTCGATGAATGGGAGCAGGAACGAACGCTCGTCGTCGTCCTCGCGGTTTCCATCTGGGCGGCCATGCTGCCGTGGCTCGCGGGCACGCAAGCGATGCTCAGCGGTTTCCTGTCCGTAATCGCCCTCGCCTTTCCCGTACTGTTCCTGCTCACCGCACCCTCAAGGCGCGCGCGCAAGAAAGGCGGGAATACGAGATGAGTCTTGCCATTCCCTGGGCGGAGCTTGCACCGTTTCTCTTCATCGGCTTCGTCGCACAGCTCGTGGACAGCGCACTCGGCATGGCGTTCGGGCTCGTGTCGAACGCGATGCTGACATTGCTGGGCTTCCCACCCGCGACGGCAGCGGCGACCACGCGCACGGTGGAGAGTTTCACCAGCGGGGTCTCCGGCCTCTGCCATGTTCTGCAAAGGAACGTCGATTGGCCGCTGTTCGCGCGGCTCATCATTCCCGGCATTCTGGGAGGGCTCGCCGGCGTATGGTTTCTCTCCACCGTCGATGGCCATATCACCCGCCCCGTGATGCTCGTCTACATGGCGGCGATCGGCGTCTATCTGATCTGGCGTGCACCGCGCCGTCCGCAGACCTTTCGCCGTATGCGGTTCGTCGGTCCTCTCGGGGCCGTCGGCGGATTCCTCGATGCCTCGGCGGGCGGTGGGTGGGGCCCGGTGGTGACGGGCAATCTCCTCGCGCAGGGCATGACGCCGCGCATGGCGATCGGTACGGTCAACGCTGCGGAATTCTTCATCACCGTTACCGTCCTGTCGGCCTTCATCGGCGCGCTCGGCCTTGCAGCCTTCACGATCGCCGCGTCCGGCCTCCTCATCGGCGGCATCGTCGCCGCGCCGATCGGGGCCTGGCTCACCGGAAGGATCGCGCCGAAGCGGCTGCTCATGCTTGTCGGCGCAATCCTGATCGCAATCAGCCTCTACGGATTTGTTGCCCTGATGTTCGAACCGGTCCCGATACTCCCGCGCCTGTAGCAAAAACGCCGGCGCCTTATGAGCGCGCCTGCCGCGGTGTGAAATGGCGATAGAATTGATCGAGCATGGCTCCGGCGGCCTCAATCCGCTCCGCATCATCGTCCAAGGATGCGCAAACGCCAGAGAGCATCGCGCCGAATCCGGCTGTTTCGGGCCGTTCGAATTTTCCGTCTGCGATATCAAGCTCGTGAACCATCTCCGCAATGGCGATCAGTGCCGGATCATTCTGCGGCCCGACACGGAGAAGCAGCGTCTCGAAACTGCAGCGGTCCTCCTCGTGCGTGAATTCGGCGTCGGCCATATCGAAACGCAATTCTCCCGGCGCGGGTTCGTAGCCAACGCCTGTCGCAAACCTGAATTTGGCCTCGGGATCGATGAAACGACGAATCAGCCAGGCACTGGCGATGCGGTCCACGTGAACGCCCGCGCGCGTCACCCAGGTCCGCCCTTTGAGATCGCCGGGATCGAGGATTGCGGGATGACCGCGGCGATGGATATCTGCGTGTGAGGTCTGGGCGGCGTCGAGATCGCGAAGCACGGCGTCCGCACCCTGGCGGCCATGCGCCCCGAAGAAATCGAGCGCCGCGATATCCGCCAGGCGGCGATGCAGCTTTCCGATTTCCGAAACTGAAGCAGAACCACCTTCAACGAGACGCCCTGCATCTCGCACAAGGTCCGCGTAATCGGCATCCCTTGCGGCATCGAACGCTGCGCGCAGGTCCGCATCCGTTTGCCCGTCCACAAGCTGAAGCTCTGCCAGAACAGCCTCTCCACCACTCGCCTTGATATCGTTCAACAGCTCACGGAAAGCGGCTTCTGCTTGTGCATTGCGCGGCAGAATATGGACGGCATTCTTCAGCGGCACCGCGCCGACGGCCTGTAGACGCCGCCAGATGCGCACCCGAAGATAGGGCGGCCGGGTCGGAAGCTGATGCAGCAGCGCGAGCCACGTCTGATGGCGGATTGCCCGTTTCATGATTCATATGTATCAGATTATGAACAGTATGAAATACATATATCTCATATCCGTGGCATGGCTTAGCCAGTCGGCTCTCGCCGGCGAGGCTCACGCCGCCGAAGACGGGCTTGCGTTCTCCGGCTCGGTTCGCACCCGCTACGAAACGCTTTCGGGCCAGTCACGCGCCGGTTTCGGTGCGCACGACGAATTGTTCAGCATCCGCACGACGCTGCTCGCCGAATACCGGAAAAGCGGCCTGCGCCTCGGCGCGGAGATTTACGACAGCCGGGCCTATGGCAGCCGTTCGGGCAGCGCCATCGGCACGGGTGAGGTCAACACCATCGAACCCGTTCAGGCGTACTTCGGCGTGGACATTCGCGAGCCGTTCGGAAAGGGCTCCGCCGTCTCGCTTCAGGCAGGGCGCTTCACGCTCAACATGGGTTCGCGGCGTCTTGTCGCGGCGGACGACTACCGCAACACCACCAACGGCTACACCGGCCTGCGCGCGGATGTTCGCGGCGCGGACGGAAGCACGGCCACGCTCATCTACACGCTGCCACAGATGCGGCGGCCCGACGACCTCCCCTCGATCCTCGACAACGAGCCCGGACTCGATCGGGAAAGCAGCGCCCTGCGCCTCTGGGGAGGTCTGCTTTCCAGGCCGGGCGTGTTCGGCAAGACCTTCGCGGAAATCGGCTATTTCGGGCTGGCCGAGCGCGACACGGCGCGCCGGGCCACGCGCAACAGGCATCTTCACAGCTTCAGCGCCCGCCTCCTGAGGGAACCTGCCGCGGGACGCTTCGATCACGAGATCGAGATCGTCCACCAGATCGGCCGCGTTCGCGTATCGGCGGCGGCAAGCGCGCCCAGCCTCGATGTATCGGCCTCGTTTCTCCATGCTGATTTCGGCTACAGCTTCCCGGGGCCGCTCAAGGCGCGTCTCTCCGCCGAATATGATTATGCGAGCGGCGATGCGCCGGGCGGCGGATACGGGCGCTTCGATACGCTGTTCGGAATGCGCCGCGCCGATCTCGCGCCCGCCGGGATCTATGCGCAGATCGGCCGCGCCAATATCAGCACGCCCGGCATCCGCTTCGAGATCGCGCCGAACGCACGGTTCGACGGTTTCATGGTCTATCGCGCGATGTGGCTGGCGGAGAAAACCGACGCGTTCTCCACCACCGGCGTTCGCGACATTTCCGGAAGCTCAGGCGCCTTTGCCGGTCATCAGATCGAAGGCCGTGCGCGCTACTGGCTTCTACCCAAGCGCCTGCGCGCCGAAGCGAACGCCGCGTGGCTGCTGAAGGGGGCATTCCTGAAGAATGCCCCCAATGCACCGCAAACCGGCAACACGCGCTATTTTTCGATGGCGCTCACGGCGAGCTTCTGAAGTCCGCTTCAGAAGCGCACGGAAACGCGGCCATAGTAAAAGCCGCCGCTGAGGCCGAACGGCGCGAAGTTTCCGTACTGTCCGGCACCCGTGTTCGCCTGCACGACGCCGATCGCATCCGGATAGACATCGAACAGGTTGTTGGCACCGACAGCCAGCGTCAGCGTCTCGCTGACGGTGGCGGCAACGTCGATATCGGCGATCCATTTCGCGCCGAAGGTGCGGTCGTCGGCGGTCGATGTCTGGCTGGCGCCCGTCTCGGTGTATTTCCCGAAGCGGGTCAGGCGAAAGGCACTGCGGAAGGCACCGATCGTCCAGTCTGTGTTGAAGACGAGCTTGTCGCGCGGCGTTGCCTTCACGAGGTCGGCCCGTGCCTGCCGGCCGAACAGGATCGTGTTGGTCAGGTTCGCCGGGTTTTCGGCGACGCTCTGGATCTTCGTCTTGTTGTAGCTGTACGCTGCATTGAAGCGCAGCGTGCCGAGCGTTTCCGTTTGCAGCGTGTATTCGCCGACGACATCCACGCCGCGCGTGCGCGTGTCGACGCCGTTGATGAAGAACTGGCCGCTGCTGATCCCCGGCACACCGCGCGCGGCAAGGATCGCGACCACTTCGGGGCTGGTCAGGATCGCGCGCGCCTCGGCGCTGTTCAGGACCTCCGTTTTTACGATCCGGTCGTCGATATCGATCTGGTAGCCGTCCACGGTGAAACGGAACGGACCGGATTCAAACGTCACGCCCGCCGTGAAGTTCAGCGACTTTTCGGCCTTCAGCGGCTTCGCGCCGAGGAAGCCCGCGATCGGATCGTTCGGCGCCAGGAACTTGACGAGCTGCGGAACGCGATCGCCGCCGATGATGATGCTGGTGTTCTGCGAGGTCGAGAACCCCTGCTGCCCCAGCGACGGCGCCCGGAAGCCGGTGTTCACGCCGCCACGGATCGCCAGACCGGGCACGATTTCATAGCGCGTCGAAAATTTGCCGCTGACCGTGTCGCCCGCACTGTCCGTGTAATGTTCCGCGCGCCCGGCGAGGCCGACGAACCAGTCCGGCGTCAGGTTCGCCTCCAGATCGACATAGGCCGCGAAATTGTTCCGCGTGAGCACGAAGGCGTCCGCCGGCGTCGTTCCGGTGAAGGACACGAGGCTCGCCTGCGGCCGCTGTCCGCCGAAGGCGAGCTGAAACGGCGTCGTCCCGGTCGGGATGACATAGCCTCCATCGCGATAGCTGTCCGGCTCGCCGGCGACGTTCTGGAAGCGCTCCCAGCGATGCTCTAGGCCGAACGATACAGTGACCGGTTCCGCGAGCCCGACCTCGACCGGCCGGCTGAAATCGAGGTTGTTCACCCACAGGCTCGATTTCTGCTTGCCCATGAAGAAACTGGTCTTGCTGCTCGGTCCGAGCGAAGGATTGAGCGTATCGACGGCGCCGAGCTTCACATAGTCCTTGCCGAAGCTAGAGCTGAAATCCACGTCGAGCCCCCAGAGCACGGAGCGCAGGCCCGCCGTCACCTGGAAATCGGTTTCCCGGATGCGGCGTTTCGCGAGGAAGCCGTTGGGATAGAGTTCCGGCAGCGAGTTGACGTTGTTGGCGTTGAACTGGCCGCGCCCGTCCTTCACGTCGCGGTAGCTGAGCGTCGAGAAGCTGTAGAGCACGGTGTCCTCGCCGATCGGCAGCTCGGCGTTGTACGAGGAATTGACGATGTAATCGCGGTTGGTCCGGCCGTAGTTTCCGGCGCGCACACGATCGATCGTGTATTCGCGCGGATCGCGGGAACCATCGGCGAGCAGCGGATAGAGATTGACCGTGTGCGGCACGTAGGCGGCGGCGGAATCGGCGCGGTCGTGATACTTGCCCTCGATCGCGAAACGCACGAAACCGCCGTCGCCGCCAAGGCGCGTGCCATAGGTCAGCGCCTGCTGGAACAGCTCGCCGCCCTTTTCGTAGTGGCTACCCGCCGTCGTCGTGAATTCGCCGCCTTCCGGGTTCGAATCGAGAATGAAGTTGATGACACCCGAAATCGCGTCCGATCCATATTGCGCCGCCGCGCCATCGCGGAGAACCTCGAGACGGCCGATGGCATTCGCGGGAATGAGATCGATATCGACGGGCGTGCTGCCGCCCGAAATTCGCGACAGGTTGTTGATCAGCGACGTCGTGTGGCGCCGCTTGCCGTTCACCAGAACCAGCACGTAGTCGCCGCTGAGCCCCCGGATCGAGATCGGCTTCGCACTCGATGACGTGCCGCCGCCGCCAAGCGCGGGCATGGTGAGCGACGGGATGACGTTGCCGAGGATATCCTTCAGGCCCACGCGCCCCGTGTTGATCAGCTGGTCGCTGGTGATGACGTCGATCGGCACGGGACTGTCCGCCACGGTGCGCGGACGCGCGCCGCGCGTGCCCGTCACGATGATCGTCTCGGCAGCGTCGGCACCAGCATCATCGAACGCGGCAGCCGCTTCGGCCTCGCTTCCCGCATCGACCATTTCGGCCTGGGCCGCAGTGGCAGCGGAAACGGCGGTGGAAATCAAAAGGCCGGTGAGAAATCGCATGATCGGATCACGTTCCTGAATGTTGTCGGCGAAAAAACAGGCAGCACGCCGCCGCCCTTCCGCTCGGGTGATCCGAACTAGAGGTTTAATGTCTACTTATTCAATAGAGTTTATCTGCAGTCTTTATGATCGCTGCTGATAGATTTCCTTTGCTGGCACGCGCACCTCCGGAAACCCTTGAGAAATCCCAAAGCGAAGAGGCCCAAAACTCAATGCCCGCGCGCCCGGATGGCCCTTAGGCTCTGCCCGAATTCATTCGTCCGGAGTTTGAAAACATGTCCAAACGCGAACTTCACCTCGGCGCGATCCTGAGCGGCGTCGGCACCACGCAGAACGCATGGCTCGACCCTGATCTGCCCGGCGATGCCAGTGTCAGTATCGACTGGTACATCGAGAACGCCCGGCTCGCGGAAGCCGCCAAGTTCGACCTCGTCTTCATCGTCGATTCGCCTTTCATCACGCCCGATACGGCTCCGCATTTCCTCAACCGGCTGGAGCCGCTGACGCTTCTCTCCGCCGTCGCTGTCTCCACCTCCCGC
>JAEULI010000163.1 GCA_016793845.1 Sphingosinicella sp. | reverse complement strand
CACTTTCTCGAAGGGAAACGGCGAACGTCTCGGCGTTCAGATCGGGGAGGACGTGCTCCTCGATCTGGATGAAGATCACCGCCTTCGTAACGGTGTCGGCCTGGCGGCGTTTTCAAGCATGCAGGCGCTGATCACCGCAGGCCCGGAAGCCCTGAAGGCCGTGCGCCGGGCCATGGACGATCCGCATGCGTCTGCCTGCGCGCGCCTCGCGGATGTTCGCGTGCTCCCGCCACTGCCGAGACCGAACAAGATTCGCGACTTCTCATGCTATGAGCGGCATCTGACACAGGCGACCGACGGCGCTGCACGAATGCTCGCGAAGCGAAGCGACGACCCCGATTCGGCCTATCTGGAAATGCGCAAGCGCTTCAATCTCGACAGCCTGCCGGGTCCGGGCTGGTACGAAATCCCCGCTTATTACTACTCGGACAATACGACGGTTTCCGGCCATGATGACGCGGTTACCTGGCCGGCCTATTCGAGCTGGCCGGACTATGAGCTGGAACTGGCCGCGATCATCGGGACGCCGGGAAAGGACATCAAACCCGAAAACGCCTTCGACCATATTTTCGGCTACACGATTTTCAACGACCTCAGCGCGCGCGATGCCCAGTTCGAAGCGATGTCCACGGGCCTCGGCGTCGCCAAGGGCAAGGATTTCGACGGCTCGAACGTCCTTGGACCATGCATTGTGACAAAGGATGAGATTCCCGACCCTTATGCTCTCACCATGCATGCCCGGGTAAACGGAGAAGAGTGGTCACGATGCTATAGCCGGGAAGCACGCTGGCGGTTTCCGGATTGCATTGCCTATGCGAGCCAGTCCCAGATGCTCTATCCCGGCGAGATCTTCTGCACCGGTGCGGCAGCGGATGGCTGCGCACTGGAGAAGGAACGTATGCTCGCCAAGGGGGATGTGGTGGAACTCGAAATCCAGCCCATCGGGGTTTTGCGGACGTTCATCGTATAGAAAGTACGCGAAAGCAGGACCCGATAAGAGGAAGGTGGATGTTATGCTGAGCCCAGGTGCGGATTTCTTCCAATCATGCTGGGTCGTCCAGGATCTGCATCTCGCTATGCGGAAATGGCACGAGACAACCGGCATCGGACCGTTCTTCTTCCTGGAAAACCAGCGGCCCGACGATTACCGCTATTGCGGTGTTGCCGCCGCTGCACCGCTCTTCGGCGTCGCCTTTGCCTATACGGGCAAGACCCAGATCGAGCTCATCGTCCAGCACGACGACGCGCCTTCGGCATACACGAAGACGTTCGGAAGGCACGGTGCGGGACACCACCATCTGGGCGCCGATGTCACTGACTACGACCGGAGATTGGAAGCCTATCGGGCTCTCGGGCTGGAGGTCACGCAGGAAGCAACGTTCGGAGGACAGCGATACTGCTACGTGGATACGCGCGAAGTGCTCGGCTTCATGACCGAGCTCTTCGAATGGAACAGCGACAGCAAGGCGTTCATGGCGGATGTTGCGAGAATTGCCGCGAGCTGGGACGGGCAAGACCCCTACCGCTCCATGAACTGAGGGTGTGCCAGACATGATCGGGGACGAGTCCGCTCCAGACACCACCATTAACGTCAACCTCGTCGATCGCTCCGACAATGCCGAGGTTGCCGCGCTTTTCACGAACATGAGGGGAGGATTGGGTCCCGCCAACATCCACCGCGTCCTTGCCAACACCCCCGATATTTTTCCGGCCTTCATCGCATACGCGCACGCGCTTCGCGCCCGGTGCGCTATCGAGCCCACGGAGCGGGAACTGATGATCCTGCGCGTGCTGGAGCGCGGCGGCGGCCATTATGAGCTTCACCACCATCGCGGCATGGCAAGGCAGGAAGGCTTGGCGAATGCCGCTATCGAGGCGGTGGCGAACTGGGAAACGGCAAGCGTTTTCAGCGACCGCCAGCGGCTTCTGCTGCGTTTTGCCGACCGCTTTTACGACAATGAGGGCCTTGATGCGCAAACAGCGCAGGATATGCGCGCGCTTTTTGACGACCGAACGCTTGTGGAGATTGCGTTGACGCTCGCACTTTACATCGGGCTGACGCGCCTGACGAACACCCTCCACGTGCCGATCGATTGATGCCGGGCATGGCCGTGACACCGGTGCCGCAACGGAATATGGTCTCCCAAAAGGCAATTGCGGTGACCGAAGCCGCCAGGTCGACGGGGACGCGGAAAGTGGCCTTTCGAGGCTCATTGCAGGACATCCGGCTGTTCGTCGCAGCCTATGAGGAAGAATCGTTCACCGCAGCGGCCGTCCGGGAAGGAAGCACGCAATCCGGCGTCTCCCATCATATCCGCCATCTCGAGACGATCCTGAAGGTAAAACTTTTCGTTCGCGAAAAAGCTCGCATCACGGCGACGCCTGCTGGAGACGACTATTATCGGCACTGTGTCGAACTGCTGCGCTCGCTCGACAAGGCGACCGACTCCATTTCCCGTTTTGCGGGCAGCTACGAAAGCGCCCTTGAAATCGGCGTCATGCCGGCGCTCACGCATCGCATTGTCGCCCCGACGTTGCTGCGTTTCTCCGAGCGGCATCCCAACGTGAAGGTTCGCATCGTCGAGAGCTACAGCACCGGCCTTCCCGCCATGGTCGCCGCAGGTGATCTCGACTTCGCGATCGGTACGGTGCACGGCCCGGAAGCAGGTGTGCGGTCGCGGGCTCTCCTCACGTCGCCCGAATGCCTGATCGCAAGACGGGAAGCGAATGATGCCGGTCTCGACGATGGGCCGGGTCAGCACAAGATCGTTTGGGCAACAGGCATGCAGTCACGCCGGAATGCGATCGATGCATGGTTCACCGCCCATGGTATCGCGATCGACGCATCGCTCGAGATCGATTCTTCGCTCGCCACGCTCGACATGGTAAGCCGCAGCGCATGGAAAACGGTCACGCCCGCGTTGATGCTCGATCCGCTCACGGATGCCGACCGTTTCACCGCGACACCATTCCACGATCCCCAAATTTCGCTGAGCGTCATGCTGATCGAGCGCATGCGATCCGAAATGAGCCCGGAGGGCGCGGAGTTTGTCGAACTGCTCGTCGAAGAAGCGAACAGAGTGAGCAGCGCATGGGACGATCATTTCAGGGAACGCGGCTTTCATCTCGATACGCGACTTTCCGAAACTGGTACGGCCTGAATTCTCGATAATTGCATCAATCCTGCGCATGGTCTGACCTTGGAGTAATCATGCGCCAGGGCAGCTCGCCATTGATAGGGTGCATGGGCGCACTGAAATGGCGGGCACGAGAACCCAGGCGCATGTGCTGGTCTTGGGAGAGAAGAGCGTGGCAAAAGAGATTCGGTTGAACGCACTCGAACAGTGCAACCCCAGTTTTCAGGCTTTCGGGCTTTGGGCCCACCCGCGAGACAAAGCCGTGGGTTACACGACGCCCGAATACTGGATCGATTATGCGCGCCTCCTGGAACGCGGCCTTTTCGACAATTTCTTCCTCGCCGACGTCTACGGCTTCCCGGACGTTTACGAAGGCCGGGCCGATGCCGCCATCCGTAACGGATCGCAGGCGCCCAGCCTGGACCCCGCTGTCATTGTTCCGATCATGGCGGCAGCGACGTCGAATCTCTGTTTCACGATGACGGGCAGCTGCTCATACGAGCACCCCTATAGCTTTGCGCGGCGCATCTCGACGCTCGACCACATGACCAGGGGGCGTCTCGGCTGGAACATCGTGACCAGCTATCTGAAGAGCGGCGCGATCGCGATGGGCCGCGACGCACTGATGGAACATGATACCCGTTACGAAATGGCGGAGGAGTTCCTCGAAGGTGTCTACCGCCTATGGCAGGAATCCTGGGCGGATGGGGCGCTCGTCAAGGACAAAGCAAGCCGGATTTACGCGGACCCCAGCCAGATTGCGGCGGTCGAGGTCAAAGGTGAATATCACAGCTTTCGTGCAATCGGCGCGACAGAACCCTCGCCTCAGCGCGTGCCTGTCCTGTTTCAGGCCGGTGGTTCAGAGCGTGGTCGGCGCTTTGCCGCTACGCACACTGAAGGCGTATATTTGAACGGCACGAAGCCAGAAATGGTCGCAGCCCAGGTCGCGAAGACCCGCGCGCTTGCGGAAGAAGCCGGCCGTGATCCGAGCGGCATCAAGTTCTTTACAGGTGTCTCGATCTTTGTCGACGAAACCGAAGCGCTCGCTCAGGCACGGTATGCGGAGTACAAGCAGTATACGAGCCTGGAAGGCCTCATCTCGATGATGTCGGGTGCGATGGGAATCGACCTGTCTCAGTATCCACTCGACGAACCGATCACCTACCAAGAGAATGATGCCAACCGCTCGGCTCTTTCCGCGTTTACGCGCAACAACAGCTGGACGCTGCGCCAGGTGCTTGACGAGAAAGCTCTGTGCGGCAGCAATGTCGCGATCATCGGGAACGCCGAACAGGTGGCCGATGAAATGATCCGCTGGATGGATACGGCGGATATCGACGGCTTCAATGTCGCACGCATCGTAGCGCACGAAACCTTCGAGAACTTCATCGATCTCGTCGTACCGGAGCTGCAGAAGCGGGGCCGCTACAAGACCGCATACGCCGGCGGCACATTTCGTGAAAAGCTCTCGGGCAGCGGCGCCTTCATTGCCGACGACCATCCGGCTGCGAAGTACCGACGATAATGAGGCATGCGCTCGGCTTACTTGCCGAGCGCCACCTCCACCGCTTCGTATTCTACCGAAGGCGACAGATATCTGTAATCGGCATCACCGGGAATGATGGCGATATCGAGCGCTTTCAAGATGGCAGGTCGGTTGCCGTTCACTTCGACCGTCACTTTTCCTTGCGTGACGAACAGCATGCGATAGCGATCGGCGTGCTGCTGCCAGACACCATGCGATGCCTCGCCCCTTCGGCGGACATAACGACGGATGGCATACTGGCTGCCCAACGCCTCGGCGAGCGCGTAGCGATAAATCGCAAGACCATCATACTCGCCGATCAGCCGTGCATCACGAATCGCCAACGTGGCTCCCCGGCTTTTGAGGTCCGGTTCAGGCGGATCGGCCTCAATCGTTCCGAAGGAGCCCGGAAAGGTGATTTCCGCAACCTGATAGTCATTGGATGCACCGCCGACGTCGTGCAGGACGTGGCCTGGAATAAACAATATGTCGCCCTGCGATGCGCGTGAGAACGTCTCGTGTTCATACGCGATGTCGAGCGAGCCCTTGAGGATCAAAGCGATCTGTAGATCGCATTCATGGTAGTGCCACGGGCTGCCCCATTTCGGGATCGCTTCGAAATGGCCGGGCAGCGTCGCGATTGCGCGTACCATGTCGTTTGTTGCCTCTTGAAGGCGATAGTCGATGATCCGTCCCATTGAGGCGCGGTGCGCCTGACCGGGCTGAGGGGGCAGCTCGACCTCGTGCTCGGCCGCGAGCCTGAAAACCGCTTCTTTCTGAGTGGCTGAGGTGTTTGTCATAGTTTCACTTACTCGCTGCAACACATCCAAAACGTCCCGCAACTATTGGAGAAGGCCTTCAGGCTGCTCGATTGCGGATTTGAAACTGGCAAGGAACGCGGCCGCTATCGCGCCGTCAATTGCGCGATGGTCAACAGCGAGCGTGCAGGTCATCAGCGTTGCGATCTCGACATTTCCATTGCGAGCCACCGGCCGGGGCTCGGCGGCACCCACAGCGAGGATTGCGGCTTGGGGCGGATTGATGATCGCGGTGAATTCGGATGTTCCGTACATGCCGAGATTGGACACGGTAAACTGTCCGCCTTCATAGTCTGCCGGCTTTAACTGGCTTGCCCGGGCGCGCTCGGACAGAGACCGGAGATCGCCAGAAATATCTTCGAGACTCTTTGCCTCCACCTCTCTGACGACAGGCGTTACAAGCCCGCCAGTCGTCGCTATGGCGACTGCGATGTTCGCATGTTTGAAACGACGCACCGCTGCCTCTGTCCAAGCGACGTTCACATCGGGCACTGCGATCAATGCCTTTGCGACCGCCTTGATAATGAAGTCGGTAAGCGTGACACCGCTCCCCATCCTGCCACGTAGCGCGATAACCGCATCCACTTCCGGATGTACGGTCAAATAGAAGTGCGGAATGGTTTTCTTGGCTTCTGTAACCCGTGCAGCGATCGCACGCCGCATTGCGCTGTGCGGGACGTCCTCAAATGTTGCGCCCGCGTTTTCGGAACCGGCAGACACGTCTCCGCGCTGCGCCGCCTTTTCGACATCCGCTTCGGTAACACGCCCGCCGGGTCCGCTGCCGATCACGGTTTCGAGATCGAGGCCGAGCTGCTCGGCCAGCCTTTTCGCACGCGGTTCGACCTGCCGTGCAGCACCGGCCTCCGCGCGCCGTACGATCTGCGTCGGCGCAGGCGCGCTGATATCCTCTGCCGCGGGTTTCGCGGCCTCGGGCGGCACGGCTCCCTCTTGCTCGATAAGCGCGAGGACATCCTGCACCTCGGCAAACCCATCCTTCTCCACGAGGATTTTGCTCAGAATCCCTGAAACGGGCGCTTCGATTTCTATGGTTGCCTTGGCGCTTTCGACTTCGCAGATCGGTTCGCCCTCGACAACGGCATCCCCTTCGGACTTGAGCCAGGCCGTTACCGTCCCGTCCTGCATACCCATGCCCACCTGCGGCAAGCGAAATTCGTAAGCCATTCTGCGTTCCTCAGGCAAAGGTCTGTCGCGCCGCGGCGATAATCTTGTCGGCGTCGGGATAGAGACCGTGTTCCATCACCGGGCTGTAGGGAATGTGCGTGTCGGGCGTCGTCAGCCGGATAATCGGCGCTTTCAAATCCCAGAACGCTTCCTCTGCCACGATCGCAGCGATCTCACTCGCCGCGCTGCACGTCCGGTTGGCAGGGTCAACGATCACGAGGCGCCCGGTCTTGCGCACCGAATCCAGCAGCAATTCCCGATCAAACGGAACGAGCGTGCGCGGGTCCATCACCTCTGCGGAAACGTTTTCCTGTTCAAGCACCTTCGCCGCCTTCAGTGCCTGAGGCACCATACCGGCAATGGCGACGATGGTTACGTCATCGCCGGGACGCTTAATGTCTCCTTTCCCGATCGGAATGAGATACTCATCGTCTGGAATATCGCTTCGGCTCGTCCAGAGATTGCAATCTTCGAAACAGAGAACCGGATCATCATCACGGATTGCCGACTTCAGCAGCCCCTTCATGTCGTACGGATTGGAGGGGATGATGATCTTCAACCCCGGAACGTTCATCAGCATGGGATAGGGTCGATCCGAATGCTGTGCAGCAACCCCGAGCCCGTAATACATCACCAGTCGCAGCACGAGAGGCAGCCGGGCCTGTCCGCCGTAGAGGTATCGGGATTTCGCGATAATGCTGACAACCTGATCCATCGCCGGATAGATGAAGCTTGAAATCGAAATGTCGACGATGGGGCGCGAACCCGCGATTGCGGCACCCGCGGCGGCTCCGACAAAGCCGGCTTCTGAAATCGGTGTATTTCGCACACGCTCCGCGCCGAATTCTTCGGCGAGCCCATTGGCTGTTCCCCAGATCGAGAGATCCTCGCCCATCACGAAGGCCCGGGGATCTCGTGCCATCTCCTCGCCGATCGCAGCGCGAATGGCCTGGAGGTATGTTTGACTTGCCATCAGTTCCTCACTTGGTCGGCTGCTGCCTGCGCAAGGGCGGTGCAGCAGCGCATCCTGATTGATCGTGGGTCTCAGCCTTTTGCGGATACGAAAACGTCTTCGAAGGCTTCCGCAGGCTCGGGAAATGCACTCTCCTGCGCGAACCGCAGAGACTCGGCGGCATCTTCGCGCGCCTCACTTTCGATCGTGTCGAGCGTAGCGCTGCTTACGCCGAAATCGTCGACCAGAACCTTTCGGAACAGCGGAATCGGGTCGCGAAGCTGCCAGTGCTCAACCTCCTCAACCGAGCGGGATCCGATGTCGATATCGCTCATCTTGCCCATGTTCACGGCATGATCGCGATATCGATAGGTCTTGGCTTCGATCAGCGTTGGTCCCTGCCCGGAACGCGCACGATAGACCGCCGCACTCACGGCATCGTGAACCGCGAGGACATCCTGTCCGTCAACCACCACACCGGGGATGGCGTAGCCGGCCGCCCTATCCGCGATGTTCGTAACGGCAGTCGAGGCTTCGACTGAGGTGGAACAGGCGTACAGGTTGTTCTCGCATATGAAAATCACGGGCAGCTTCCACACCGCCGCCAGATTCAGGCTCTCATGGAACGTGCCTTCGTTCGATGCACCGTCACCGAAGAAACAAAGAGAGACCCGGTCTATACCCTGAAGCTTGCAGGCGAGCGCCGCGCCCGTCGCGACGGGCAGTCCGGACCCCACGATGCTTGTTTCACCAATGCTGCCGACGCTGAAATCGGCCAGATGCATCGACCCGCCCTTACCTTGGCAGATACCTGTCTTGCGACCGAAGAGTTCGGCCATCAGCGGGTTGAGCTTCGCGCCCTTGGCAATCGGGTGTCCGTGCGAACGATGATTGCCCATCATGTAATCGTCGGTGCGCAGTGCCATGCAGGCGCCGACGATTTCGCCTTCTTGACCGATGGACGAATGCAAAGAGCCAACGATCAGCCCTTTGGCATGCATCTCTTCGGCGAGCTCCTCAAAAGCCCGAATACGGACCATGCGACGATACATTTCCTCGCCGACACTGTTTTCGATCGTCATGCCTTTGGCATCCTCATTCCTTACTCCCTGCGGCCTGCACGCGTGCCGCAGCTACACCCATCCCGCTTCCGCAAGGACATCCATCGTTTTCCTGAACGTCACATTTGCCGCGTCGTTCAGGGATCGCGCTCTTTGCGCATCGGAGAGAATCTCGACGCCGACGAGCCCTCGATAACCCGTCGCAGCAATCGCGCGCAGAAACGCGGACACGTCGAGATCGCCTTCGCCCGGTAAAGCCCGACGGCGAATGGTGTCCTCGATCATCGTGCCGACCTGAACAGCGGCCGCGTCGCAAAGCTCGATGTGTTTTATGAGGTGCGCCGGGATTGCCGCCACAGCTCCGTAATCGATTCCCGCACGCGCCACGTGCCAGATATCGAGCAGAAGGCCGCCGTTGGCCGCCCCAGCGCCTTCCACAACGGCGATTCCGGTCTCGAGATCGCATATGCCGGATTCATGAATGAGCTCGATGCTGACAGCGGTCCCTGCATCTCCCGCCTGACGGGCCAACTCCTGAAACTCGGCGATCAGCCTGTCCGTGGGCCACGCCGCTCCCGAAAAGTCACCCGCGACTTTGATCTGGTATGCGCCCAGCGCTTCGGCGGCGCGAAGCAGGTTTGCGCGTACGGCATCCGAGGTTTTTCGGCGCTCACCTTTCGCGAACCAGTCGAACAAGGCTTCCAGTTCGACGTGCACGATCCCGTTGTCGTCAAGGATCTGCCGAAGCTCGCCATAGCTGTGCTTTTGCAAGCCCTTTGCGACATCATCGACATGCAGGCCCAGCCCCCTCCAACCGGCAGCATTCGCTGCGCGCGCCCTATCGGCGAGCGAGAGAGTGCTCGAGACATCGCCGGCCAGTGGCAGGACAGGTCCTGCCAACGTCCAATAGCTCGCGACCAGCTCCGGCGACTGCACCATCCCCACCTTCGAATTTCAACGGATCACCAGAATCCGAGGTTTTTCTTCATGTGCGTAGCGGTAACACCGCACGACAGATGGTTTGTAGGGCAGTCCAGGCGCAACTGGTTATGAAAATACTCGATGAACCACCAGAATATAGATCATGGTCGGGATGTCTGCCGTCATGCGAGCCTAGCGAACGCCGTTTATTGAACAGCAGCGGTTTCAGGTGATCCAGATCGAGGACCATATGCACGAGCTCTACGGAATCCCCATGGCGACGTGCGCGCGGAAAGCGCTGCACGTCATGTTCGAAAAGGGTGCGGATATCGCCTATCGGGAGGTCGAGAGAGAGTATCTCAGAACCACAGGCTTCCGCCTCCTCAATCCGGAAGGCCTCGTACCGGTCCTTGTCACCAATGACGGTCATGCAATTTCCGAATCGTCCATCGTGATGCGCTATATCGACGACACCTTTCCCGGACCGCCGTTGCAGCCGAGCAGGCCGCTTGCCCGCGCGAATATGAACATGTGGCTGAAGCTCGTGGATGAACGCTATTTCGGCGCAATCGGCGCAATCACCGTTGCTACCTTCATTCGCGCGATCCTCGGGGATCCGCTCGACGAAGCGAAGCTCAGCGCCATGCTCGATGCCATCGAGGACGACACCGCTCGATCGGCGCGGGAGCTGCCCATCCGGTTGGGCGTAGACGCTCCAACCGTCCGGATAGCGATCCGGCAGCTCCCGGCAATGCTGCGGCGAATGGAGCAGGCGCTTGAACACACGCGTTGGTTGGCTGACGACGAGCTCTCGCTGGCAGACAGTGCCGTTATGCCGTTGATGCTGCGCCTTGAAGAGTTCGGCCTTGAGGCACTTTGGATGGATGGCGGACTGCCGAACGTCGATCGCTGGTGGCAGGCCCTACGGGCAAGAGAGGCTTCAAAGCGCCTTCTGGACCTTGTTCACGCGGATATGCGCGCGCAGATAACGGCATCGGCTGATGCGCTGAGGACGAGCCTGCTTTCGCAAATGCACCAGCACCTCGGGTAGGGTTCACGCGAAAAAGAAGGGGGGGGCGCCGTGCGCCCCCCTATCAAGTGGTTCGTTGGCTTAAAGCCGATATCAGAAGCTGTACGACATTCGAACTCCGTAGAGCCTTCCGGGGGCATCGGCATTCGTCGTGCCGTAATTGCTCGCCACACCAAACGTCAGATAATGTTCGTTGGTAAGGTTCTGACCCCAGATGGAAACTCTGAGAGCGTCCGTCGGCAACCATGAAACCGAGGCATTCACGAGGCTGTATGACTTCTGCAGCACGAGATGCTGCGGATCGAAAGAGAAGCCATCGTTATAGTAGTACGCGCCGTTAAATTCGATTCGCCCACTCCCTACGTCGAAACCGTAGGTCGCGCCGGCGGATAAGCTCCATTTCGGCGCCCGGATCACCGAATTCCCCGAAACGTCGACAGTCACAGGCGCATTGCCGCCATTGACGTCATCGCGTGCGAAGCCGGCGTAATTCGGAAAGTCGAGATACTTGGATTTCAGATAACTGACACTCGCATCCAGCTGGAGCCCGGCGACGGGCAAGGCAACAACGCTGAGCTCCGCGCCCTTCACCCGTGCAGCGCCGGCATTCTGGAACGACGCAGCGGCGCCGCCCACGCTGTCGTTGACCTGCACCTGCAAGTCCTGAAAATCATAATAGAAGGCTGCGGCATTGATCTGCAGACGTCGATCGAGAAACTCAGACTTGAGGCCGACCTCATACGCATCGAGGATTTCAGGATCGACCGGCGGCGCGCCTGAATCGGTCGCGTTGAACGCGCCCGACTGGAAACCGCGACTGTAAGACGCGTAGGCCATAACGTCCGGCGTGAACTGGTAATTTGCGGCCGCCTTCCAGGTCACCTTGTTGAACGTCGTCGACTGGGCGGGAAGCGGAATATCCGGATCGCCGCCCAGCGCCGAAGAAATGCTCTTCTTCTCGTGCGTATACCGCAATCCACCTGTGACGTTCAGCTTGTCTGTTACAGGCACGGTCAACTCACCAAAGGCGGCATAGGACGTGACCGGAAGCCGTGGCTTCAGCACCACGAGCGCGTCGCCTGGGTTCAGAACGATCTGACCGCCTGTCTTTTCATCGAAGTAGTAACCGCCGACAATCCATTTTACAGGGCTGCTAGGCAGAGAGACGAGCTGCACTTCCTGCGAGAACTGGCGACTGAACGATGGGTCGATGGCAAATCCGATGATTTGCGCGTCGGTACCATCATAGTCCACCGAAGATACGGCGCGATAATTGCGGTACGCCGTAATCGAAACAAGCTGCGCAAAAGAGGTTTCAATTTCGCCGCGGAGCGTTGAGGCCCAGAGGCGCCCCTTCTGGAACGAAGGATAGTTGTGATAGACTTGCCGCGGCTTTGTTCCGGTGTTGCCCCCTGCAAGAAGCCCGAGCGCATTGTCTTGAACCTGCCGGAAGCTCCAGACATCATAAGCTTCGTTTTTCCCGTATTCGCCGCTCAGAACGAACTTGGCCGTATCGGTCGGGGTGAAGACCGTCTTTAGTCGAACGGAGATGTTTTCCTTATCCTGCGGGCTGCCGCCGATCGGATTGATCGCAAGGTTTTCAACAAGCGAATCGCGGCCGAGATAGTTGACGTAAGCGCCAGCAGCGAGCGTCTCGCTCACGGGGCCGGATGCATAGAAGCCCACTTCCCGGCGATTGTGATTGCCGTATCCGGCAACAATGCGCCCCTCAAGCTCCTGGCCGGGTTCGCGTGTGATGATGTTGATGGCGCCGCCGATGGCATTGCGGCCGTAAAGCGTCCCCTGCGGGCCTTTGACCACTTCCACGCGCTCGACGTCGAGAATGTCCATGTTCACGCTGAGCGGGCTGGATACGTATACACCATCGACATAGGTCGCCACGCCGGGTTCAGCACCAACCGTGGCAATATCGCTGCCAATTCCGCGGATATAAGGTGTCGCGAAGCCCCCACTGCTGGAATAGACCAACCCGGGAACGGCGATTTGCAGCTGCGCGGCGCCCTCGATCTGCTGCTGCTCGAGCTTCGCCGGTGTGAATGCTGAAATCGACACGGGAACGCGCTGAAGCGACTCAGAACGCTTTTGAGCCGTAACGACAATTTCTTCGAGCACATAGTCTGAAGCTGGCGCCTCCTGTGCATAAGTGGGCACAGACAGGACGATAGCCGTAGACGCCAAAAGTCCCCCAATTACGTGTTGCTCCAAGCGCATGTCTCTCTCCTCCCCCGGATCCTGTTTTCCGTCACATCACGCCCGAACGACTGATGTGAGATATGGATTCTTTGGTGTGGAGGCTGCGCTTAGCAAACGATCCGCCTTTGCGGGCATGATGAGAGTGCCGCATCCCAAATCAAAATCTTGATGACCCGGCGCACCGCTCCGCAATCAGGTAAAAAAGCGCAAGAACTACAAGGCCTCACGCCGACCAAACATCGGTCTTTCGGCCGCTTGTCCAAAGCGCTCGCGCCCGAACTTGCCTCTGGCCGCATTCCCTTTGGCACGAAGCTGGTCGAGGTAGTCTGACCAGTATTGCATCATACGCACGCGCTCAGGCCAATGCGCGCCGCGCAGGTAAGCACGCCGAACATCGTTATTTTCGATATGCGCCAGCTGACGTTCGATGGCATCGGGATGCCATTTGCGGCTTTCATTCAAAAGCGTACTCGCGAGCGCGCGAAAGCCGTGCCCAGTCATCTCGGTCTTGTCATAGCCGAGACGCCGCAGGGCGGCATTGACGGTGTTTTCGGAAATCGGCCGGTCGTTCGACCTCACGCTCGGGAACAGATAGCGAGAGTTTCCGGTGACCGCATACAGGCGCTCAAGAAGGTCCAGGACCTGCTTCGATAGCGGCACCTTGTGCTCCCGCCCCATCTTCATCTTCGAAGCCGGTATCGTCCAAACGGCCTCTTCCGCATCAAACTCGTCCCATTCGGCGTTCCTGAGTTCGCCGGGCCGAACAAACACATGCGGCGCGATTTTCAACGCATACTCAACCGCAGGTTGGCCTTCGTAGCCTTCGATCGCGCGCAACAGTGCACCAACCTTGGTGGGCTCGATAATGGCCGCGCGATGCGTGACCTTCGGGGCAATAAGCGCGCCGCGAAGGTCGACGGTCACATCCCGTTTGGCGCGCCCCGTGGCAATCGCATAGCGAAGCACGCTGCTGAAGGTGCTCCTGAGCCGCCGCGCCGTTTCATACCGGCCGCGAACCTCGACAGTCCGCAGCACCGTCAAAAACTCAGGCGCGGTAAGCTTTCCAATCGGACACGTTCCGATAAGCGGTTCCGCAAAGCTGAGAAGCCAGCGCAGCTTCTCCATGGTCGCCGCCGCGCGTCCTTCAGCCTCGATTTTCGCGAGCCACTCATCGGCCACCGCCTTGAACGAATCACCGCCCTCGAGGGAAGCGATACCACTGGTCAGCTTCTTGTAGGCGGACGGGTTCAGTCCCTTGGCGAGCATCTTGCCCGCATTCGCGCGCTTTTCCCGCGCTTCTTTAAGGGAGACCTCCGGATAGACGCCCAGCGCCATCGTGCCCCGCTTGCCCGCTTGACGGTAATCGAAACGCCAGTAGCGCGCACCTTTCGGATGCATCAGCAGGTACAGCCCGTACATGTCGGCGACCTTGTAGGGTTTCTCCCGACACTTCAGTCTGCGAATGACGGCATCAGTCAGCATGACGGTACATTTCCCAAAAAATGTACCGTCAATGTACCGTCAGCAGCAAAAATTGACAACAAACTGGGACGGTCACGAGCGGACGATGTACCGTCAAAAGGCCCGGATTTCTGCCGTTTTTTGGACGCCTGCGGATGCCTGTGGAAGAGGCGATGGTGCCCGGGGACGGAGTCGAACCGCCGACACTGCGATTTTCAGTCGCATGCTCTACCAACTGAGCTACCCGGGCACATTCCAGCGAATGCGGAATGAAGCGCGCCTCTTAATGGCCTGCGCAGGGCTTGTCCAGCACCCGCGCGTCAATCCTCGGCGGGGGGTTCCTCATCGGAATGCACGGGCACGCGGTAGCGTTCGTCGAGCCACGAGATGAGGTCGCGATCACGGCAGAGCTGCGAGCAGAAGGGCTTGTGCGTGGCGGTTTCGGGCTTGCCGCAGATGGGGCAGCGGCCGATGCGCGAGTCAGCTTTGGGCGGCATGGACATGGCCGGCTTGTAGCGCGAGCGCAGCATCTTCGGCCAGCACGACCTGCGCGCCGACGTGGCGTTCGAGTTCGGTGACGAATGGCAGGTGCGCACGCAGCCATGTGACGACGCGCGGCGCGGCGGTAAGCGTGCGCGGCCCCGCCCCCGGCGTCCGCGCGGCAAGGTGCAGGAGTGCAAGCGCGGCGGTTTCCACAGGTGCATTCTGCACAAGCTCGATGATCGAGGCGCGCGGGCGTGGGCGCACGATCTGCAGGAAGCCGAAGCCGTTCACCGCCGTGCGTTCAAAGGGCTGCGGCAGCAAGCTGTCCACGAGGTCGCCCGCAGCCTGGCGCGCGGCCTTGTCGCGCAACGTCGGCAGGTCGATGCCGATGGAGCCGCCGATGTCGAACCGGCGGATCGCGGCAGCGGCGGCTCGAACTCCCGCCATCGCGAGGTCGGCCGCGGGGAGATCGCCATCGACATCGATGGTCGTCATCGCCGGGGTCGGTACGATCGCGAGGCTGCCGCCGGGGAACGCGACATGGCCGCTTTCCGCGTCCGCAATCGCTTCGGCCCAACCGTGGTGATCCAGCGTTTCGCCGTAGCCGAGCGTGCGCGCGCACGAAGGATCGAAGTCAGGCGCCGTGATCAGCCCCGGCACAGCACCCGCCGCCCCTTCGGCCCGCGCCTTCGCAAGCCGCGGACGGCCACGCTCCGGGATCGGCTCGCGCACCACGACGACGCGCACGAGACCGCCTTCGGCAAGATCAGCGGGAACCGGTTCAAGCAGTGCATCATGCTCCCCTAGCAGCACGATGCCGCGCCGCGCGCCGAGCTTCGCGCTCAGCCGTGCATCCCATATCTCGCCCGCACGGGGACCGCCTTCGCGCGCGATCCGCATTTCGGCGATCGCGCCAGCCTCGATGAGCGCGGCGCGGGTTTCGCCGATGCCGCGCTCGATCAGCCATTCAGCCATCGGAGGGAACGACGCCGGACGCGGCAAGCAGTGCCGACGTCTCGTAAAGCGGCAGGCCGACGACGCCCGAATAGCTCCCCGAAAGGAAGCGCACGAAGGCGGCGGCGCGGCCCTGGATCGCATAGCCGCCCGCCTTGCCGCGCCCTTCGCCCGCGCGGACATAAGCATCGATCTCTGCAGCGGAGAGCCGCTTGAAGGTGACGATGGTTTCGGCGACGCGTTCCCGCAGGCGTCCCTCCGCATCGATGACCGCGACAGCGCTGTAGACACGGTGCCGCCGCCCCGAAAGCAGCATGAGGCACTGCCGCACGACATCGTCCGTCTCGGCGGGCGGCAGGATACGGCGGCCTGCGGCGACCGTCGTGTCACCCGCGATCACCACCTCGCCCGGCCCCCGCGGCACGGCAGCGGCCTTCTCGGCGGCAAGACGCACCGCATAGTCGCGGGGCAGCTCGTCGCGCCGGGGCGTTTCGTCAATGTCGGGCGAAAGCGTGCGCGCCGGAACGATGCCGATCTGTTCGAGAAGGGCGCGGCGGCGCGGGCTCGATGAGGCAAGGACCAGCGCCGGCACAAACGGTTCCGTTACTTGAAGCGGTAGGTGATGCGGCCCTTGGTGAGGTCGTAGGGCGTCAGTTCGACGAGCACTTCGTCGCCGACGAGCACGCGGATGCGGTTCTTGCGCATCTTGCCGGCAGTGTGGCCCAGAATCTCGTGATCGTTTTCAAGTTTGACCCGGAACATCGCGTTAGGGAGCAGTTCGGTGACCGTCCCCCGCATTTCCAGAAGTTCTTCCTTCGCCATTCAGTCTCCTTGCGCGGGCAAGCGTGCCCGCAAATGCTGCCTGCCCTTGGCGGAAAAGGCGCAGAAACGCAAGGTTGCTGTTGGTGCCGTACGGCCAGCAGCTCAGCGACGCCTGAGACGCCGCGCGTTCGCGGTGACGCGGCTGTGCACGGGGGCGAGCGCATTCTCCGCCGCCTCTATGGGATCGCGGGCGCGCGCCGCGCCCATCATGCCGCGCGTGAAGGCATCGACCTTTTCAGGCACCATGCGATTGAATTCCTGGGCATCGAAGGCTTCGGGGAAGATCGCCGCGTTGCCGAGCATGGCGCTGCGCTCCGCGATGACGACCATCGAGGCGGACCAGGTTTCCATCGACATGCGCCACAGCCGGACCATTTGCGGACCCGAACGCCACCAGTCGACCATACACACCCCGCATGTTTATCCGCGCACGTTTATCCGCACTGGCGGACCGCCGACTCCGTTGCAGCGCAGCACCGCCTTCTTTACAGGCAGTCGCGATGAAAACGGAACTGGTCTTTGCAATCCCTAAGGGACGCATCCTTGAGGAAGCGTTGCCGCTGCTCGCGCGCGCAGGAATCGAACCCGAACCTGCGTTCGCCGACGAGAGCAGCCGCGCGCTGCAGTTCGCCACGAACGTGCCCGGGCTTTCGCTGATCAGGGTGCGCGCGTTCGACGTCGCGACCTTCGTGGCGCATGGCGCGGCGGACCTCGGCATCGCGGGGAACGACGTGCTGATGGAGTTCGCCTACTCGGAGATTTACGCGCCCGTCGACCTCGGCATCGGGCACTGCCGGCTTTCGGTGGCGGAACCCGCCGAGATGGCGGCGGGGGACGACCCGAGGAGTTGGAGCCACGTGCGCGTCGCGACCAAATATCCGAACCTCACCAGCCAGCACTTCGCGGCGCGCGGCGTGCAGGCGGAATGCGTGAAGCTGAACGGCGCGATGGAACTTGCGCCGCGCCTTGGCCTTACGCAGCGCATCGTCGACCTCGTGTCGAGCGGGCGGACGCTGAAGGAGAACGGACTCGTCGAGGTCGAGAAGATCGCCGACGTGACGAGCCGCCTCATCGTCAACCGCGCCGCGTTCAAAACCAAGGCGGCGGCGATCGCGCCGTGGATCGAGCGCTTCCGGGAGGCCGCCGGTGCCGCTTGAGCTTTCCACCGCCGACGGGGACTTCGCGGCGCGTTTCGCGGACTTCGTCGACGCCGGGCGCGAGACGGCGACCGACGTTTCGGCGGCCGTTTCCGGAATCATCACCGATGTGCGTGCACGCGGCGACGCGGCGCTTTTCGAACTGACACAGCGCTTCGACCGAACGGACGTGACGACGCTGCGCTTCACTGAAGCTGAAATCAGCGCCGCGAAAGACAAGATCGAGCCCGACCTGCGTGCCGCGCTTGAGCTTGCGGCGGAACGCATCCGCGCGTTTCACGTGGGGCAGCTTCCGGCCGACCACGATGCCGTGGACGTCGCGGGCGTGCGCGCCGGGTGGCGCTGGTCGGCGATCGACGACGTGGGCATCTACGTGCCGGGCGGGCTTGCGAGCTACCCCTCGACGGTGCTGATGAACGCGATCCCCGCGAAGGTCGCGGGCGTGCGCCGCCTTGTGATGACGACGCCGACGCCGGGCGGCGCGGTCAATCCGCTGGTGCTCTATGCCGCAAGCCTTGCAGGTGTGGACGAAATCTACCGCGTCGGCGGCGCGCAGGCGATCGCGGCGCTGACCTTCGGCACGGACACGATCCGCCCGGTGGACAAGATCACCGGCCCGGGCAACGCCTATGTCGCCGAAGCCAAGCGGCAGCTTTACGGCCGCGTCGGCATCGATATGGTCGCGGGGCCTTCGGAAATCCTGGTGGTGGCGGACAGCGCCGCGAACCCGGACTGGCTCGCCGCCGACCTCTTGAGCCAGGCCGAACACGACCGCGTCGCGCAGGCAATCCTCATCACCGACGACGCGGGCCTCGCCGCGCGGACGGCGAAAGCCGTGGACGCGGCGCTGGACGAACTTGATGCCGATGTCGCCCGCGAAAG
>JAEULI010000118.1 GCA_016793845.1 Sphingosinicella sp. | reverse complement strand
CCTCAGCGGCAGCAGTCATCGCGGCGCCTTGCGCGCGGCGAAGGCGGCGAAGGCCGCCACCGCTTCCGGGGTTTCGAGCTGGCGGAGAAACGCGTCGCGGTCTGCTGAAAGCGCCGCACGCAGGGTATCGGCGTCGCGCATCAGCCGTTTGGTTGCGGCGATTGCGGAGGCGGGTTTTTCGGCGAGCGCACGTGCTGCCGCCATCGCTGCCGGCAGCACAGCGTCTGCCGCGAGCGCGCGGTTCGCGATGCCGAGCGCGGCGGCTTCGTCCCCGCTCAAGCGTTCGCCGAGCGCGAACAGCGCGAACGCGCGCACGTGGCCGATGCGCTCGGGGAGGAGACGGCCGGAACCCGCTTCGGGCACCAGCCCGAGGTCGATGAAGGGCGTGACCAGCGTCGTGTCGTGCGCGACATAGACGAGGTCGCAGTGCAGCAGCATGGTGACACCGACGCCGATCGCGCGGCCGGTGACGGCGGCCACGATGGGTTTCGGAAAGCCGGTGAGCGCTTCGAGAAACGGGCCGACGTTCGAGGACGACACCGCGTCCCGTCCGTCCGCGAACATCGAAATGTCGTTGCCCGCGCAGAAGTCTGTGCCGTCTCCGGCAATCACCACGGCGCGCGCGGCATCATCGGCGGTCGCGGTGTTCAGCGCGGCGGCGATGCCGCCGTACATCGCATCGGTGATCGCGTTCTTCTTTTCCGGGCGGGCGAGCGTGATCGTCGTCACACCCGCATCGGTTTCGACGCGCAATCCCTCGGTCATTGCGTCATGTCGATCAGGCCGCGGATCGTCATCGAGGAGCCGCCGTCGCAGTCGAGGATCGCGCCGGTGATGTATTTGGCGCTGTCGCTGGACAGGAACACTGAAAGGTCCGCGATGTCGCGCTTCTCGCCATAATCGCCGAGCGGAATCATGCGCTTCAGCGCGGCTTCCGCTTCGGGCGTGGGCGTCAGACGCGCCATGCCTTCCGTGTCGCGGATCGGCCCCGGCGCGATCGCGTTGACGCGGACGCCCGCCGGACCCCATTCGAGCGCGAGGCATCTGGTCAGCATGTTGATGCCCGCCTTCGCGGCGCAGACATGCGACTGGAAGGCGGTGGGGTTCACCGCCTGCCCGGCGGTGATCGAAATGACCGACGCGCCGGGCTTGCGCAGGAACGCATAGGCGGCGCGCAGCACGTGGAACGTGCCGATGAGATCGATATCCACCACCGTACGGAACGCGTTCGCCGACATCGCGGCGGCGGGCGCGAGGAAGTTTCCGGCGGCGCCCGAAATCACGATGTCGATATCGCCCCATGCCTCGTGGACGGCGGCGAGCGCGGCCTCGACGGCGGCGTAGTCGCGCACGTCGGCGGCGGAGCCCATGGCCTCATGCCCGGCGCCGCGAAGCTCGGCGACGGCGGCTTCGACCTTCTCGATCTTGCGGCTGATGATGGCGACGCGCGCGCCTGCCTCGGCAAGCCCGTGCGCGATGCCGAGGTTAATGCCGCTCGATCCCCCGGCAACGAAGGCGACCTTGCCCTTCAGAATGGCCGGCGAAAATGTACCCATGACGTCACTCCTGCTTTTTGAACGGTGCGCCTCTTATTGCCCGTTCGGCACGTCCTTGCGCGCCTGCCGAAGCACATAGGCGCGGATGTTCTCGGCTTCCTGCGGCGTCAGGATGCTCTTGAAGCCGACCATGCCGTTATCGGCGAGAACGCCGTCGATCACGATGTCCTTCCAGAGGTCCGCGTCCACGAGGGCGCCCGATCGGCGAAGATCGGCGGTGTAGGCGACCGAGGCGTTGGCGCCGTGGCAGACGCCGCAGGTCTTGTTGTATTCGGCCATGCCCGCGTCCGCATCGCCCGCTGAGGTCACGCCTTCGAGGTCGAGCCGTTCGCGGTAGAGCGCTTCATAGGGCGCAGCCTTCGCCGTGCCGCCGAGCTTGAACACCATCAACCGGCCCGGCATCCTCGGGCGGTTCGGCACCAGCTTGCCGATCAGCGAACCGGCACCGCCGATGCCGACCATCACCGCGACGTACTGCTCGCCCTTGAGGCTGTAGGAGACGGGCGCGGCGATGATGCCGTGCTCGGTGTTGAAGCTCCACAGCCGCTTGCCGGTCGCCGCGTCATAGGCGACGAACGTGCCCTCGGCATTGCCCTGGAAGACGAGATCGCCCGCCGTGGCGAGCGTGCCGCCGTTCAGGAACCACGGATGCTCGACCGACCAGCGCGCCTTCTGCGCGACCGGATCCCAGGCGAGGAGCTGACCCTTCGTCACCTTGCGGATAGCATCGAGCTGGTCTTCGGGGAATTCCTTCATGGCGAGCGCGACGTTCTGGCCCATCGGGCGCCGCTTGAAAGCGGGATCGCGCTCGTATTCGCCGATCATCAGCTGCACGGGAATGTAGACGAGGCCGGTGCGCGGGCTGAACGACATCGCGTGCCACGAGTGCGCGCCGAACGGGCCCGGCTGGATCACGGCAGGCGCGTCCTTGTAGTGCACGTTGTCGGCGAGGATCGGGCGCCCGGTCTTCATGTCGACGCCCTTCGCCCATGTGACGGGAGCGAAGGGTTTGGCGGAAATGAGTTCACCCGTGCGCTTGTCGAGGACGTAGAAGAAGCCGTTCTTCGGCGCCTGCATCACGACATCGCGCGGCTTGCCCCCGATGGTGAGTTTCGCCGTCATGATCTGCTGCGTGGCGGTGTAGTCCCACGCGTCCTGTGGCGTCGTCTGGTAGTGCCACGCATAGCGGCCCGTATCGGGATCGATCGCGACGATCGAGGAGAGGAACAGATTGTCGCCCTTGCCGCCGGAGCGGCGATTCCAGTCGAACGGGCTGCCGTTGCCCGAGCCGATGTAGAGGAGGTTCGCCTCGGGATCGTACATCATCGAATCCCATGCGGTGCCGCCGCCGCCGCTTTGCCGCCAGTCGCCGTCACCCCACGTGGCGGCGGCTTTCGCACGCAGCACGTCGTCCGATGCGGCGCCGTCGGCTTTCCCTTCCGGGTTCGGCGTCAGGTAGAAGCGCCATGCGAGATTGCCGGTTGCGGTGTCGAAGGCGGAGACGAAGCCGCGTACGCCCATTTCGGCGCCGCCGTTGCCGATGACGATCTTGTCCTTCACCACGCGCGGCGCGCCGGTGATCGTGTAGCGCATCGCCTTCGGCTGGCCTTCGAGCGTGTTCACCGACCACGCCAGCTTGCCCGTCTTCGCGTCGACCGCGACCATCCGCCCGTCGAGCGTGCCGACGAAGACCTTGCCGTCAGACACCGCGACGCCGCGATTGACCGCGTCGCAGCAGGCGCTGACCAGCGCCGAACGGGGCACCTCCGGATCGTAGCGCCAGAGCTGCTTTCCGGTCTCGGCGTCGAAGGCGTAGATTTCGGCCCAGCCGGTGCTGACGTAGATGACGCCGTCAGAAACGATCGGGGTCGCTTCCTGCCCGCGATCGCTTTCGAACTCGTGATACCAGGCGAGGCCGAGACGGCCGACCGTGTCGCGGTTGATCGCATCGAGCGGACTGTACCGCTGCTCCTGCTGGTCGCCGCCGTGATAGGGCCATTCGGCGGGGGCAGGGGGCGTGTCGCCCGGTCTGCCGCAGCCTGCCGTCAGGATTGCCAGTGCCGCGCCGAGCGCGCCGAACAGCGATTTCATAGATCCCCCAAGAGTCCCCAAGGCGGCGGCTATAGAGCCGCCGGTTCCTCGTCCATGATCACGGTTTTGCTTTCGAGATACGGCATCAGCCCGGCGCGTCCGCCCTCGCGCCCGATGCCCGAACGCTTGAAGCCGCCGAACGCGATGCCGAAATCGCTGCGGAACGCGTTGTGGCCCACGGTGCCTGAGCGCAGGCGGCGTGCGACCTGCATGAAGCGTTCCGGGTCTGCCGTGAACACCGAATTGTTGAGGCCGAATTCGGTGGCGTTGGCGATGGCGATGGCATCCTCTTCGTCGCGCGCGGGGATCACGGTGATCACCGGACCGAAGATTTCCTCGCGCGCCACGCGCGCGTTCGGCGGAGCATCGCCGAACACGGTCGGTTCAATGTAGAAACCGCTGTTGAGGCCCGCCGGGCGGCCGCCGCCGGTGGCGAGCGTCAGCCCCTCGGCCTTGCCGCTGGCGATGAAATCCTCGACGCGCGCAAGTTGTCGGCGCATCGACATCGGGCCCATCTCGGTTGCCGGATCGAACGGATCGCCGACGCGCACGGTGCCGAGCGCAGCGGCAAGCCCCTCAACGACCTGATCATGGCGGTGGCGGGGGACGACGACGCGGCTGAGCGCCGAGCAGAACTGCATTCCCATCATGCTCACCTGCGGCGCGACCGCCTGAACGACGCTTTCGATCGACGCATCATCGAGCACGACCGCGGCGGACTTGCCGCCGAGCTCCAGCGTGGCGCGTGCCATGCGGGCGCCGCAGATCGAGGCGACGTGCTGGCCGACCGCGCTCGATCCGGTGAAGCTGATCTTGTCGACGCCCTCGTGGCGCACGAGCAATTCCGATTCTTCGCGGTCCGCTATCAGCACGTTGACGACGCCGGGCGGCAGGCCGATTTCCTGACAGATCTCGCCGAGCAGGACCGCCTCGAGCGGCGCTTCGGGTGACATCTTCACGACCACCGTGCAGCCCGCGAGCAGCGCCGGGGCGAGCTTCGAGGCGAGCATCAATATCGGGCCGTTCCACGGAATGATCGCCCCGACGACGCCGACCGGTTCATGGATCAGCAGGCCAACGTTGCCACCCGCGGTCGGCGTGTGCCGCTCGACAAAGGGAAATTCGGAGGCGAGCCGCGCGTAATCGCGGAAGATGCCCGCCGAGACGGCGACCATGTGCCCGGCATGGCCAAC
>JAEULI010000112.1 GCA_016793845.1 Sphingosinicella sp. | reverse complement strand
CCGACGAGATCGATGTGCGTGCCGGGGCGCACATCCGCGCCGTGGATCAGCGGCGTGGTGGACAGGGTCGCGACGCTGACAATGTCTGCCGTACGCACGGCCTCGGCGAGGTCTCGCACCGGCTCTGCGGAAATCCCTTCCGCCGCGAGGCGCGTAGCCATGGCGTCCGCCGCCTCGCTGCGCCGCCCCCAGACCATGATGCGCTGCGGGCGAACGACCTCGGCATAGCAGCGGCAAAGCGCGTGCGCGACCTGCCCGGTCCCGGCCACCAGCAGAACCGATGCGCCGGGCCGCGCAAGCGTCTGCGCGGCGAGAACCGAGGCGGCCGCCGTGCGTCGCTCGGTGAGCGCGGGGCCGTCGATGAGCGCGCGCGGCTCGCCCGTCGCCGCGTCGAGCGCGACATAGAGCGCCCGCACCGCTCCGCCCGGACGCGCGGCGAGCGCGGGATGTACGGTCACCAGCTTGACGCCGATGAGGCCGCCGGGATTGACGGCGGGCATGACGAGGAGATGCTGGTCGCCCTGTTCGCCGTAGCGGATCGCCATGCGCGGGGGCGCGATCGGCGGTGTGATGAATGCGGCCCGCAATGCATCGACAAGCGCGGACCAGGGCAAAAGCCGGTCCACGGTCGCGGCATCGAGATAGGGGATCGAACTCACAGCAGGCGGATCCGCAAGATCGGGATTTCGGTCGAAAGCAGTTCCTGCGCTTCGGCGGCTTCGAACAGCCTGTCAAGCACATCGAACCCCTCCACGAGTTTTCCGAACGCTGGGAACCCCTGTCCGTCGGGCTGCCGCGCGCCGCCGTAATCCAGCGAAGGCTCGTCGCGGCGGCAGATGAAGAAGCTGTGATAAACCGCGCCCGGCGCGAAGCGCGCGAGGGAGATCGTGCCGCGCTCGTGGCAAAGGCCGGTTTCCGCCGTGGACTCGTGCCGCAGGCTGGGTATGGGCGCCACCTCGGGCTGCCGAACACCGCCCTGCACCACCTCGATCGTCACGGGCTGATCGTCGTCCTGATTGGCATCGGTCGCGATGCGGTAGAAGCTCGTGCCGTCGAAAAGGCCAGCGGCGACGTCGCGCAGGAAGTAGCCGGCGGTCTTGGGCGCGTGCGCCACGTCGACATGGACGCGCATGTCGCCGAGCGGCGTGCTGATCAGAACCCGGCGATCGGCGGCTTCGTTCACGCGGGGAGCGCATTCTTGTGCACCGCGCCGTCCTTCATCACCATCAGGAGCGCTTCGGGCCGCCCGAGGATGCCGATGTCCGCCAGCGGATCGCCATCCACCACCAGAAGATCGGCCAGATAGCCCGGCCGGATCGCGCCGAGTTCGTCCGCCTTGTTGAGGAGCGCGGCATTCACCGAGGTTGCCGAGCGCAGGATGTCCGCCGCGCGCATCACCTCGCGCCGCAGCAGGAACTCCTCCGACTGATGCGCCATCAATGGCCCGAGCAGATCGGTGCCGAAGCCGATCCGCGCGCCGCTTGCCTGCAGCAGGTCTAGCGAATGCAGCGCGTGCTTCTCCACCTCCACCGTCTTCGCGAGGCTGACCGGAGACAGGCCGAGCCCTGCGCCTTCATCGATCAGCTTGCGCAGCGTCACCAGCGTCGGCACCGCATAGACATCGTCCGCGTCCGCCACGGCCAGCGCGGTCTCCTTGTCCAGCATCGTCGCATGCTCGATCGACCGCACGCCCGAGCGGATGCAGCGCATCACCGCATCCGCCGTGTGCGCGTGCGCCATCACATAGGTGCGGCGCGTCGCCGCCTCGTGCACGGCGGCGGCGATCTCCTCGTCACAATACTGGGCCATCCAATAGGGATCGGACGGTGAGGCGACGCCGCCGGAGAGGAACAGCTTCACCTGCGTGGCGCCAAGCCGAAGCTGCTCGCGCGCGGCCTTTCGCACTTCATCGACGCCGTCGGCGAGCATGGTCAGCGATCCGCAATAGGCGCAGCCGCATTCGATGCCCGAACCGCGCATGTCGCCGTGCCCGCCGGTCTGGCTGAGCGCGAGGCCGGAGTAGAAGAAGCGCGGGCCTCGGATGAGCCCGCGTTCGATGCCCATGGCGAGCGTGATATCGCCGCCCGCCGCATCGCGGACCGAGGTGAAGCCGCGCTGCAGCGCCTCTTCAAGCGCACGCCGCGCATAAAGTGCGCGGAGGCCCGGGCGCATACGATCGAGCGTGCCGAGGTTCACCTCCGCCGCATAGGCGTGAAAATGCGCGTCGATCAGCCCGGGCATCACGGTGCGGCCGCGCACATCAATCACGCGCGCGGCATCGCTGGCTTGGGGCTGCTCGTGAATCTCCACGATGCGTCCGGCGCGGATCACGAGGCTGCGCCCGGGCAGGAGCGTATCCCCCACACCGTCGAAGACGGCGCAGTTGTTGAGGATGATGGTCACGGTGCGTCCGTTCCGTTCAGCCCGGCAGGCCGCCATAATAACGTTCCGCCTGCGCCTCGGTCAGGAAGCCGTTGCGCAGGTCTTCGGCGATCGCCGCCTTCGGGCGCGCCTTCGGATCGCCCCAGCCGCCGCCGGTCGCCGTCACCATGCGCACGACATCGCCCTTGGCGAGCTTCGCGCCCGTCACCTTGCCATGCACCTCGCACGTGCCGTCGGCGCGGATGATGTCGAGGTGGTTGGGCGATCCGTCGCGCCCGCCGGCCATGCCCCAGGCCGGGTACTTGAAGCGCCCGAAGCTGCCGGTGACCGTGAAGTCGTCGGTGCGCATACGATAATCGAGCACGACGCCCTTGCCACCGCGGAATTCGCCGTGGCCGCCATCCTCGTTGTGGAAGGCGTATTGATCGACGTGGACGCCGTAGCGCGCCTCGGTGATCTCGATGGGCACGTTGTAGGTCTCGCCGTCGGCCGCCGCGAACTGCCCGGATTCACCGTCCTTGCCCGTGCCGCCGCCCCAGCCACCGACGAGCGGCTGCACGAGGATCGTGTTCTTGCCGCTGTCGGCATGCGTGCCGGCGAAGACGACCGAGCAGACCGACAGCATGTGCCCCGCGCCGAGCCGGTCCGGCACATGCGGCGCGAGCGCGCGCCAGATGAGATCGACGCCGTACATCAGCGTTTCCCAATAGGTCGAAACCGGCGCGGGCCGCTCCGCCGTGAACACCGTCTTGTCCGGGCAGATGATCTCTATGGGGCGGAACGAACCGCTGTTCGCGGGCACCTGCGGATTGGTGATCGCCTTGAAGATCAGACGCACCGCGGAGGTGAGCCCGGTGCGCGAATTGTTGATCGGCCCGAGCGTCTGCGGCGCGCTTCCCGAAAAGTCGGCGATGAACTTGTCGTCGGTGATGGTCACCTTCACCATCACTTTCAGCGGCGTGTCGCTGCGGCCGTCGTCGTCGATCAAATCCTCGGCGAAGAATTCGCCTTTGGGGAGGCCGGCGAGCTCGTGCTTCACCATCGCCTCACCATAGTCGAGCAGCTCGTCCTTCGCGCCCAGCACTGCATCATGACCATATTTGTCGAACAATTCACGCACGCGGCGTTCGGCGACGCCGTTCGCCGCGACGCCCGCCCACATGTCGCCGACGCTTTCCTGCGGCACGCGGATGTTGGCGATAATGATGTCGAGGATGTCCTGGCGCAGCGTGCCCGCATCGATGATCTTGCAGATCGGCATCTGGATGCCTTCCTGGAAAATCTCCGTAGCGTTCGTCGAGAAGCTGCCCGGCACCGCGCCGCCGACGTCCAGCCAGTGCGCCTTGTTCACCGCGAAGGCGACGAGCGTGCCGTCGTGGAAAATCGGCGTCGCGATGCCGAAATCGGAAAGATGCGTGCCGCCGCCCCGGTAGGGATCGTTGCCGATGTAGACGTCGCCTTCGCGAATGCCCGCGTCGCCGAACTTTTCGAGGATATCGCGCACGAAGCTGTCGATCATCGCGAGCAGCACGGTGGTGCCCTGCCCCTGCGCGATCAGCTCGCCCTTCGCGTCGGTGATGCCCACCGAGAAATCGAGCGCCTCGTAGATGATCGGGCTCATGCTGGTCCGCGCCATTGTCAGGAACATCTCGTCGCCGATCGCGACGAGCGCGTTCTTGATGATCTCGAGCGTATAGGGATCGGTTTTCATGGAAGGATCCTTCAGCCGTTCAGATGGACGTGGAGGTTGCCGTAGTCGTCGACGACGACGCGACGGCCTGGGGTGACGACGAGCGTCGCCGCCGCCTCCTCGACGATGCAGGGGCCGGTGAACGCCATGCCCGGTTCCAGCCGGTCGCGGTCGTAGATGCTCGCCGCGTGGATGCCGTGCTCGTCGAAATCGACCGTACGCTCGCTGACGATCGCCGTCTCCGGTGCCTTGCCGGTGGCTGTGAGTTTCTCGGGCTCGTGCTTCGGTACGTCGCCGAGCGCGACGAGGTGGAAGTTCACGATCTCCACCGGCAGATCGAGGCGGAACGTGTATTCGCGCTCGTGCGTGGTGTGGAAGCGCTCGGCGGCGGCAGCGACCGTCGTCGCGTCGAAGGCGACGTCGGGCAGTTCCACCTTCACGCTGTGCTCCTGCCCGAGATAGCGCATGTCGGCGAAACGCTGGAGCCGCAGCGGCAGCTTGCCCGCCCCGGCCTCGGACGCGAAGCTCGCCTTCGCGGCGTCCGCCATCTCCACGAACAGGCTTTCGATGCGCGCGCTGTTCTCGACTGCGAGCGGCACCACCTGCGTGCGGACGAAATCGCGCCGCATGTCGGTCATCAACATACCCCACGCGGAGAACACCGACGAATTGGTCGGGACGATCACCTTGGGAATCTGCAGCTCCTCGGCGAGCATCACCGCGTGCATGGCGCCGCCGCCGCCGTAGGCGACGAGCGTGAACTCGCGTGGATCATAGCCCTTGTTGAGCGACACGAGCTTCAGCGCGTTCACCATGTTGGCATTGGCGATGCGGATGATACCGCGCGCCACAGCCGCCATGTCCCCGCCGAGCTTTTCGGTGAGCGGGGCGAAGGCCGCCTTCACGTTCTCCATGTCGGGTTCGATTTCGCCGCCAAGGAAGTTCGCGGGGTTGATGCGGCCGGTGACGAGGTTGGCGTCGGTCGTCGTCGGGCGCGTGCCACCGCGCCCGTAGGCAGCCGGACCCGGCGAAGCGCCCGCGCTCTCGGGACCGACATAGAGCCGCCCGCCCTGATCGATACCGGCGATCGATCCGCCGCCATTACCGATCTCGACGATCTCGATGACGGGCGTACGGATCGGATAGCCCGGATTGGTGCGCGACCATTCGATCCGGTATTCGGTGGTGATCCGCGTCTTCGCGTTCTCGATTAGCGAGCATTTGGCGGTGGTGCCGCCGATATCGAGCGCGATGATCTTATCTTCGCTTAGCAGGCGCCCAAGGGCGGCGGCGCCGAGGACGCCGCTCGCAGGTCCGGATTCGACCATGGCGATTGGATTGCGCACCGCGCCTTCCACCGTATCGATGCCGCCGTTCGACTGCATGATATAGGGCTGATGCGGGTAACCGGCGGCCGCGAGACTGCGGCCGAGCGTTTCGAGATAGCGCTTGGCGGCGGGATGCACATAGGCGGTGAGCACCGCGGTCGACGTGCGCTCATACTCGCGCCATTCGCGCGAAATCTCGTGCGAGGCGATCACGGAAACCTCCGGCCAGCGCGCGCGGATATAATCACGGGCGATGACCTCGTTTTCCGGCGAAACATAGGCGTGGAGGAAGCAAAGCGCGATCGCCTCGACACCCTCCTTGCGGAAATCCTCCAGAATGGGATCGAGCCCTGAAGGATCGAGCGGCGTCATCACATCGCCGAGATAGCTGCTGCGCTCGTCGACCTCGCGGCGCAGGTAGCGCGGCACGAACGGCTCCGGCTTCTTGAAGGCGAGATTGAACAGATCGGGCCGGTTGCCGCGCGCGATTTCCAGAACGTCGCGGAAGCCCTTCGTGGTGATCAGGGCGGTTTTGGAACCCTTACGCGACAGCAGCGCGTTGATGACCACGGTGGTGCCGTGCGCGAAGAAATCGAACTGCGCCGGATCGAGCCCCGCCTTGGCGACGGCGTTCATCACGCCCTGATCGAACTGCGGATAGGTCGTGTCGGTCTTGGCGGTCCGCAGACCCACCACCCGTCCGCTTGCCTTGTCCACATCGTAGCAGACGAGATCGGTGAAGGTGCCTCCAACATCGGTGGCCACGCGCATGTCTGTACTCCCGAACGTTCAGGCGCGCCGCTTCAGGCGTCGCCGATGGTGAGCGTAAATATCCGTGTATCGGCACGGACATGGAAGAAGTGCGGCTCTCCCGGCGGAACCATGACGAGATCGCCTTCGCTGAGCCGGGCAATTTCACCGCCGCTTTCGAGATCGAACGAACCCGAAAGAATGAGCGAGATTTCGGTCACGTCGTGAACGCTGAATCCGTCCTCCGGAACACGAAGCCCGGCCGCGAAACTCGACACGAGCGTCTGGCAGCGCACATTGCCATGATCCACGAGATTCAGAAGCGCTTCGGTGGCGAGGATCGCCGGTACGACCTTCACGCCGAAGGCTCCGGTTCCTCGCTCGGCGGGAACAGCACGGGCGTGCCGACCCACAGCACCTTCACCGGTTCGTCGCCGCGGTTCTGCATCGAATAGCTGTGCCGCGCATCGAAGTGCAGATTGTCCCCCGGACCCAGATCGAAGCTTTCCTCGCCGACCTCGAAATGCAGCTCGCCCTCCAGAACATAATAGAAGGATTCGCCATCGCGGTGGACGCGCGGAAAGATCGGCCCCGGCGGGATGATGAAGATGAAGCTGTCCATCTTCTGGTTCGTATGCCCGGCGCTCAGCCGGATGTACGTGACCGGGGAATCGATCGGGTAATATTCGGGCTCCGCTGCCCGGTGCATGATGTTGTTGGTTTGGGGCGGCGCCAGAAAGTAACTGATGTTGACGTCAAGCGCCTGCGCAATGCGCGACAGCGACACGATCGACGGCGTCGCCTTGCCGCGCTCGGCGAGCGATATGAACGACACCGACAGGCCGGATTGCATGGCCACCTCGTTGAGCGTGAGGCGCAGCTTCTTGCGGCGGTTGCGCAGAAGCTCGCCGAACGACATCATCGGATCGCTCGTCGGCGCCGGGGCACTTGCTTTCACCATGGTTTTCCGGCTTTCCACCTGTTTCTGTTCCACCCCAAACCGCTCAGAACGTCTTGATGACGTCGATACCGTAGCTGCGCGGCCGCGCCTGGAAGTTATAATCGGGCACGACGACCTTATCGTAGTATTTCTTGTTCGACAGGTTCTTGCCCCACAAGGACGCGCTCCAGCCGCTGTCGAGGCTGATGCGGATCTGGCCGTTGAAGAGGTCGAGCGCGTCGCGGACCGGCACGCCAATCGCGGTGCCGCCCTCGTGGAAGTAGGTCTTGCCGCGGTGCTCCCAGTCGCCGCGCACCAGAAGGCCGAGCCCGTCGCCGATGTCCGCCGAATATTGCAGCGACAGGTTGCTCTTGAACTTGGTGATGTTGGGAAGCTGGTTGCCGACCGTCGCGGGGCTCACATCGTACTTGCGGATTTCGGAGTCGATGTAGCCGACACCGCCGATCAGTTCGAAGCCGGCCGGTAGCAGCGCGCGGAACTCGAACTCGGCGCCGGTGATGCGGGCCTTGTCGATGTTGTTCACGATCTGCGCGTTGACGGCGCCGTTGAAGTTGAAGACCTGCAGGTCGTCCGCCTCGGTGCGGAACACCGCACCGCTGATCGACAGCGCACGCCCGAGCGGCTGCGCCTTGAAGCCCGCCTCGTAATTCTCCGACACTTCCTTGCGGAAGATCGCGTCGGCGACGCGCGTGCCGCTCGACGGGTCGAATTCGGTGCCTGCCGCGTTGAAGCCGCCCGAACGGAAGCCCTTTGCGTAGCTGACGTAGAACGAAAGCGTCTGCAGCGGCCGGTAGTTCACCGTGAACTTCGGCTGCCAGGAATCGAACTTTTCCTTGCGCGTGCGCGGATCGGTGATCGGCCGCCAGAGGCCGTCCAGCCGGTAAGCGTCCGGCCGCGGGTCCGTCTGCTCGCGGTGATCGGCGTCGTAGCGCATGGCGGCCGAGAGCTCGAGCGTATCTGTGAGGTCGTAGTTCGCCTGAACGAATGCGGCGTAGGCCTTGTCGTCGTTGTTCTCTTCGAAATAGGCGCGGGTCTGGTTCGCCGTGGCCGGATCGAAGTCCAGCTTGGGAATGATGCCGAAGCCCTTGTCTTCCTGCGTCGCCGTGACGAGATCGCGCTCGCGCTTCAGGAAATAGGCGCCGACGATGTAGCGGAACGGCAGTTCGGACGGGCTCGTGAAGCGAAGCTCCTGACTGAAATTCTGCTGGCCGTACACCTGGAACGTCGTGTTGAACGCCGCCGTGAAGAACGGCGTGCCGCCGCCGAGTCCGCCGAACGTGATCTGCGGCGTCGCGCAGGCATAGGGCGTCGAGAGCGGCGCGGTCAGCTCGAAGCAATTCTGGTTGTCCGAATAGTCGTAGCCATCGAATGTCGTCAGCATCGACACGTCGTCATAGGACGTGATCGATGACAATGTCCCCGCGCCCGTTTCGTAATCGACCTTGAGCGAGACGTTCTTGAGCACGCGTTTGTTGTAGCCAAGATTGTTGCTCGTCGGCGCGATCACCGTGTTCGCGACGCCGTGCGCGTCGGTGATGACGGTGCCGCCGCTGGCATTGCTCGAACGCACGAAATAGGCGGCGCCGCCCGTCGTGCGGCCATAGTGCCCGCGCAGATCGAAAGTCAGCACGTCGCTCGGCTTGAACAGCAGCTTCAGATCGCCGGTGAAATTGCGGAAATCGTCGACCTTCCTGTCGAGAAACGTGTTGGTGATCCAGCCATCGGCCTGACGGTGCGAGATGCCGGCGCGGAACAGCAGCTTGTCCTTGACGATCGGGCCGGAGACCGAAGCCTCGGCGCGCGTCGCATCGCCGTTTCCGTAACCGAAGGCCACGCGGCCTTCGTATTCGTTGGTCACCGGCTTGGTGGTGATGTTGATCGCGCCGGCGATGGCGTTGCGCCCGTAAAGCGCGCCCTGCGGGCCCTTCAGCACCTCGATCTGTTGGATGTCGAACAGTTCCTGATTGAACTGGAACGCGCTCGTCTGCAGCACGCCGTCGACGGAAACCGCGACAGGCGTTTCGCCGTTCGGCACCTGCGTCACGCCGCGCACCACGAGGTAGGTCGTGCCTGCATCCTGCGCGGTGTTGAAGGTGACGTTCGGCGTCAGCGCCACGAAATCGCCCGGACGATCGATCTTGGCGTTCTCGATCTCCTTCTCGCCGAACACGGAGATCGACGCCGGCACATCCTGAAGCGATTCCGAACGCAGGCGCGCGGTGACGATGATCTCCTCGACCGCAGGCGTCTCCTGTTCCTGCGCGATAGCCACATGCGACGTTCCGCAAAGCATGGCGGTAGTGGCCACGCGGTACACGACCCCGACTGATGTCTTCATTGAGACCCCCTCTTGTTGATTCCCATTCCCGTTGGAATCAACTTCTCAGGATCAAACATTTACGTCAACTCAAATTTTGAGTATATAAAAAATATGCACTTAGCCCTCAAACAGGGCTCGGGCCTGAAAAAAACGTCATGAAAATGGAAATGACGGGAAAGCGCGCGAACCGGCACAGCGGAGGCATGTGGCCGCGCGCGGCCACATATACGTCAGCGGGGAAGCCTCAGCCTCCTACAACGCCTCGATAATCGTGACGTTTGCGGTTCCTCCGCCTTCGCACATGGTTTGAAGCCCGTAGCGCTTCTTTTCAGCGCGGAGCGCATGAACGAGCGTCGTCATGAGCTTGGCGCCGCTCGCACCAAGCGGATGGCCGAGCGCGATGGCGCCGCCCCGAGCATTCAGCCGGGCCGGGTCGGCATCCAGGCTCTGCCGCCATGCGAGCGGGATGGAGGCGAAGGCTTCGTTGACCTCATAAAGATCGATCTCGCCGATGGTGAGCCCCGCCCGCGCGAGCGCGCGTCGCGTCGCCGGGATCGGCTCTTCGAGCATGATCACGGGATCACCCGCCGTGACCGTGAGATTGTGGATGCGGGCAAGCGGCGTGAGGCCATGCGCTTTCAGCGCGCGATCGTTGACGATGAGCACACCGGCCGCACCGTCGCAGATCTGGCTGGAGGTGGCCGCCGTGAGCCGTCCGCCCTCGCGCAGCAGCTTCACCCCGCCGATCGATTCGGGTGAGGCGTCGTAGCGGATACCCTCGTCGCGTGCGTGTAGCGCCGGGCCGTTCGGCGTTTCCACGGGAAGCGGGAGAATTTCGTCTGCGAATACGCCCGCCTCCGTGGCAGCGGCGCCGCGCCTGTGGCTTTCCAGCGCGAAGGCATCGAGATCGTCGCGGCTGAAACCGTATTTCGCCGCGATCATCTCCGCGCCGGTGAACTGGTTGAATTCCTCGACGCCGTAACGCGCCTTGATCCGCGGGCTCCACGGGCCGACGCCAAGCCCCGCTTCCGCGTGCAGACGAAAATTGGAGCCCATCGGCACGCGCGTCATGCTCTCGACGCCGACGGCGGCGACAATGTCCTGCGTGCCCGACATCACCGCCTGCGCGGCGAAGTGGATCGCCTGCTGCGACGAGCCGCATTGCCTGTCCACCGTGGTCGCGGGGACGCTGTCGGGCAGCTTCGAAGCCATCACCAGATTGCGGGCGAGCGCGAAGCTCTGCTCGCCCGCCTGCGTGACGCAGCCGGCGATCACATCTTCGATGGCGGCGGGATCGATACCGCTGCGGTCGACGAGCGCGTTCAGGATCTCGCCGCCCATGTCCGCCGGATGCCAACCGGCGAGCGCGCCGCCGCGCCGGCCACCAGCGGCGCGGACCGCGGCCACGATATAGGCTTCCAAGGGTGGTTCCTCTCTACAGGCTTTTCAGGGATTCGACGGTGTAGGGGCGGATCGACGCGGTATCGCCGGCCCGAACCTTGGCGAGCCATTCGGGATCGGCGAGCAGCGCGCGGCCGACGGCGATCAGATCGAAATCGCCGCGCTCCATCATCGCGAGCAGGCGGTCGATGCCGGTGCCTTCGGTGCCCTTGCCGGCGAAGAGCGTGGCGAGGAGATCGTCCTTGAGGCCCACGGACCCTACCGAAATCGCCGGCAGCGAAGACAGGCGCCGGACCCACCCGGCGAAGTTCAGGTCCGAACCTTCGAACTCGGGCTGCCAGTAGCGCCGCTGCGAGCAGTGGAAGATGTCCACGCCCGCCTCGACGAGCGGCGACAGGAAGGCTTCGAGTTCCTGCGGAGACGCGAGCATCTTCGTGTCGAAATCGTGCTGCTTCCACTGCGATATGCGCAGGATCACCGGGAAATCGGGTGACGTCGCCGCCTTGATGGCGCGGACGATGTCGGCGGCGAAGCGCGAGCGCTGTGTGATGCCGCCGCCGTAGCTGTCGGTGCGGCGGTTGGTATCCTGCCAG
>JAEULI010000087.1 GCA_016793845.1 Sphingosinicella sp. | reverse complement strand
TGCTGATGCCCCGGGTCCAGTTCGAAACGGCGAGCGCGAAGTTGTGATAAACGTCGGCGTCCGGCTTTTCCGCTTTTACCCAGTCGCGGAGCTGAATCGTCCATTCCGCAAGCCAGCGTTCACGCGCCGCCTGGAACCGCGTCCACGCCGGATCCGACCAATCGACCATCGAGGGGATGGCGGCACCATCATGTTCCCGCGCATATCGGGAAACGCATGATGGGCAACGGCAAACGCCATTCCACCACATCATGTCGAAGAACACCGCATCGACATCGTAGCTGCAGATTTCGGCGATCTGCGATTGAACGAACGCGCGGTAGCCTTCTGCATTCAGGCAAACGATACCGTAGCGTTCGCGCGGCAGAATACCGACCGTCGCGGCGGCGGCCGGTTGCAATCGCCAGTCCGGATTCTCGGTCCAGACCTGATTGTTGAAATTGACGCTGTAGTAGGCGCAGACTGGCAGGCCATCAGCGCGAAGCGCGGCAAGCGTCTCTCCGGCGAGATCGCGGTCACGCGCCGCGGCGTGACGAACCCCCGTGCGCGTCGGCCAATAGCAGAGCCCGACATGGCTCTGGAAATAGAGCATGACGCCATCCGCGCCCATTTTTCGCGCCGCCTGCGCGATGGCTGCCGGATCGTAGTTTGCCAGAAATCCCGCATCCCAGTCCGGGATGTGCATGTCGACCAGCAATCGGTGACGACTGTCGCGATACCGCTTCGCGGAAGGTGCTGTCACTGCAGCGTGCCACCGACATCCGGCGCATCGGGGTCTTCTTCCGGCCCGAAATAGCGCAGGATCACCAGCGGTTCGGTCGCCGAGAGATTCTCGTATGTCACGCCCGCGCGCGCCGCGGTGTGACTGACGAAAACCTCATCCTCGGTGAGTTCGTGGAAACCGATCATTGCGGGCGAACGGACCGGCAGGTTGTTCACCGCGCCGCGACCCTGCACAACGATCAGGCTCGTCGCGCCCGGCTCGGTGATCGTGCAGCGGCACCCCGGATCGACGGTCAGTTCCCGCGCCGTGAACCACTGCTTGCCCTTGACGCGCCCATATACGACCCAGCGATCCGCATAGCCTTTCGCACGCGTATCGGAGACGAGCACGGGCTCGAGATAGTGGTTGCGCTTGAAGTTCGGATCGACGTTCGATTCCCAATCGAGCTGCTCGACGAGGTGGTCGAGATCGTCGGCGCGCGCGGGGGCGACATCTTTGACCAGAAGGTCTCGGGGAACGGCACGCCCTTCGCAGAGGTTCTGGTACATGCCGAACACGTCCGATCCCCATTGCGGCTCGTATGTGCAGAGCGAGCCCGGTGCGTGCAGGATGCCCGGCCCGACGAGCCAGCCGCTTCCGGGCCGGAGACGGTACGCCGCGGAGAGATCGAGAATACCGTTGTCGCCCTCCTCCCAGCGCGCCAGCGCTGCGCGGACATCAGCCTTCGTCGTCCCCGGCACCAGGCCGAAGAAGGTGTGCGGAAAGGCATTGTCGACCGCGTTGTGCTGCGGCGGGAAATAATAGCCTTCAGGTTTGCCTTCCTGACCCACAAGGCTTGCGTGATACGCATCCTGGTGCATGTGGAGCGGGATCGGACCCATATTGTCGAAGAACTTGGAATAGACCGGCCAGCGCCCATAGGTCTGCCACAGGCTTGGTCCTATCAGGGTTTCCCCGCGCGCGGCGACGGCATCGCGAAGCGTGAAGCGGTGTGCGCCATCGACGACATAGCTGAGCCCTTCGTCGTGCACGCGGCCCTCGTTCGCCGCTTCAGTCGTCGAACCGAACCAGCGCTCGTCTATCCCACCCCGCGAAAGTCCGAACGCATAGAGATCACGCGGATCGAGCTTCAGCCGGCGGCCGGGATGCAGGAAGGAGCGCGGGACCCAGCAGGGTGCCAGCCGCAACAGGCCGCCACCCCGCTCAAGCGCCGCGTCAACCGCGCTGCCGACATCACCTTCCAGAGTCCGAAGCGCACGAATATCCCGCGGTTCGGCAGCACGATCCAGCATTGATCCCTCCCCAGGCCTGTCCCGGCCCTAGAACTTCACTCTCGCGCCAACCGTAAAGTAGCGGTTGTCGAGATCATAGAGGTTCGGAGGCGTCGGGAAGCCAAGACCAGCGGCGAACCGATTGCCGATGAACGGCGGCTTGCGGTTGAAGAGATTGTTGACGGTTCCGTAGATCTCGAAATCGCCGCCAAGCCCCTGCACCTTCATGGTCGCCGTGATGTCGGTGTACAAAACAGCACCGATCTTCGGCTTCGCGAAGACCTGCCCCGGAAGCGGCGGCATCTGGGTGATGCTGCCGATATACCGCTCCTGCACGAACAGGCTGAACGCGCCGATCGTGTAGTCAAGGCTCACGTTGCCGCGCCACTTGGGCAGCGAGAGCTGGTTGCCCGTGTTGTAGAAGCCTGCCTGCTGCGTCTTCACGCCGCCGACAGTATCGATGTAGTCGAGCGTCCGGCTGAACTGCGCACGTGCCCCTAGTTCACCACTTCCAATCTCGCTGCGATAGGAGAGATCGAAGTCGATACCGCGGGCGAGGCGGCTGTTCAGGTTGATCTGCTGCAGCACGATCTGCTGGATCGCGCTGGTGGACGGATCACGCGTGATGAGCGAGCACGCGACCGTATCGCCGCGCTGACACGCATCGAGAGTTCCCTGAGACGTTGTTGCGCTCAGTGCCCCGCTGATATCGATCTCGTAATAGTCGACCGAGCCAGAGAAGCCGGGAAGCCACGACGGCGTGTAGACGAAGCCGACGGTCAGCGTATCCGCCTTTTCGGGTTTGAGATTGGGATTACCCTGTGTGCGCGTGACTGCGATGACGTTGGTTTGTCCTGTCAAGGGATCGGTCAAGCCCGGCTGGAAAGCATTGACCGGCCCTGCGAACAGTTCGAACAGGTTGGGCGCCCGGATGTCGCGCGAGCGCGCGGCACGGATGCGGAGGTCCTCGAACGGTTTGTAGGAAAGACCGATCTTCCAGGTCTCAACACCACCGCTGTTCTTATAGTCGGTGTAGCGGAAGGCCGCATTGAGATCGAGTTCCTCGGCCAGCGGCGCATCGCGCAGCAGCGGGACGAGCGCTTCGATGAAACCTTCCTTCACGTTGTCGCTGGCGTCCGCCGTACCGAAATTACCCTGGTTCCAACCACCGTAGCGGCACGTTGCGAGCGTTGGGCAGAATGAACCGGGGAAGCCTCGGATGCCTGTCGCCTGGATTTGGCCGACGGCGATTTCATTCGACTTTTCGAGCAAGCTGCGTTCGCGGTATTCCGCGCCGAGCGCGACGGAAACCGGTCCTGCCGGGAGTTCGAAAACGTCTCCCTGAATTTCGGCGGCGAACACATCCTGCGTGTTCTTCACGAACTGGCTGCTTGTGCCGAAAGCATAGGCCTTCGAAGCTTGTGAAGGCGCGCCTTCACCGAACAAATTCATCGGCACGCATCCCGGAAAAGCTCCGGGGTTTGTGAGCGTGACGTTGCAAACAATATTCCCACTTACCGGATCGACGACGGCATCAGCGGCAGCATAAAGCTTCGCGAGGTTCGAGACGTTGTGGACGCGGCCCTTCAGGCGTGTCTCGCCATGGCCATAGGAAACAGCCCAGCTCCAGGCATCGCCAAGCTTGCCTTCCAGGCCGAGATTCACGTCGAAGGTGTTGTTGACATAGTCGAGCCGCATGGGCCCGATATCGCGGTTGAAACGCGCGAGACGGAACGACTGCACGCCCGCCAGGTCCATCTGCTGGGCAATGGCGGCGGGTAGATAGGCATTGTTCCGGAAAATCGTGTACGCGGCAGCGCCTGACCGATGATCGGCAAGCACATCACCCTCGGTTTTGGAGACGCCTGCGTTGACGCGGACATAGGCTGTCAGATTATCCGAAAAGTCGTAGGATAAACGGCTGTAAATCTTCTGCGTTTCCAGAGATTGCGCCGGGTCCGCGAGATTGTTGAGAATGCCATCGCCGCCGACGGAGAATGCCGGAGAACCCGGGATTGCCGTACCGAACTGGAACGCACTGGCGGCACCACCGGTGAGAAACTTTGTGCCCGCAAGCGGCGCACCGGCATTGGCCACGGGGAGCCCCGCTGCGTTGATGATCACGCCGCCATAGGTCGAGACATTATGCCGGGCACCCCCAATTGTTTCATACGGGGTGGCCGCAGTTCCGTTGCCGGCAAGGAGAGCGCCCCGCCGCGACGTTGGACGATCATTCAGCGAGGAGATACCGCCGATCCGGAAGTGCTCCACGCCGATCACGAAATGGCCGCGCCCTTCACTGAAGCTTGCGCCGCCCGCGATGCCGAGCTTCACGGTTTCGTCATCGCCATAGTTCGAAATACCGAGCTGGCCGTTCGCCTTGATCCCTTCGAAGCGATTGTCGATGACATAGTTGACGACGCCGGACACCGCATCCGAACCGTAAGCCGCAGACGCGCCGCCGGTCACCACGTCGACGCGCTGGATCAGCAATTCCGGCAGCAGGTTGACGTCGACATCGCCGCTTTCGCGCGTCGGCACGACGCGGCGGCTGTCGAGCAGCACGAGCGTGCGCGTGGTGCCGAGGCCGCGCAGGTTCAGATAGTTGCCCACCGAAGAAACCTCGCAGCAGAACGTGCGGCTGCGCGATCCGGAGAATTGCGGCAGACGGTTGAGGCCATCTGCAATGCTGGTGGGCACGGAGAGGAGGAGATCCTCGGTGGTGGCGACGGTGACAGGCGTCGGCTGATCGTAGCCGTCGCGCTGAATGCGCGAACCGGTCACAAGAATGACAGCGTCTTCATCGGCCGCATCGGTTGCCGACGCTTCCTGCGCATGGAGAGGCGCCGCTGCAAGAAGGGCACCCATCACAAGACCCGTGCCCGTCAGGAGACGTGCAACGTTCGATGAAACAGTCCGAGTCTTCATTGGCATTCTCCCCCTTGGATCAATAAGGATGCCTTTGTCGGCATCTCCGATTCTCATTAATGATGACAAAAAATGATTATTTCAATGAGAAAATGCGCATTGAGAGCCTCAAATTTTCATTTTGTGTCATTTCGGCAGATTGGCGGATATCACCACTGCGCGTTAATGCGTTGAATAAGACGGAAAATGCAGGTTAAACCATAACAATGAGCCATGACGGCTTGTTTCACGATCATTTGTGGTCGAGATGAAGCGGGAACACCGGGAGAGTTTGCAATGCACGCGGCACAGCGCGAGCAGCTGATCATCGAAATGCTTGTCGAGCGTGGGTTCGTGTCATTTCCCGAACTCGACAAACGGATCGATGCCTCGCCGGCAACCATTCGCCGCGATCTTGAAAAACTTGAGAACAGCGGCCGAATCATTCGCGTACGCGGCGGTGCGCGCCTTGCCCGCGCGGAGGATGTGGAGCCGGACACCGGCCACCTGCGCGGCGTCCCCTTTCACGAGAACCTCTCCCGCAACCGGCCGGCGAAAGAGGCGATCGGCCGGGCCGCCGCACAGCTCTGCCGCAGCGGCGATTCGATCATCATCGATGGCGGCTCGACGACGCTGCAGATGTGCCCCTATCTCGCGCCGCTCAGCCTGCATGTGCTTACCAATTCGCTGCATATCGCGTCGGCGCTCTTGCCGCAGCAGAACACCAGCATTTCCGTGCCCGCAGGGACGGTTTTCCGGGAGCAGAACATCATTCTTTCCCCTTATGAATCCGATGGCACGGAAGGCTACCGGGCCTCGCGCATGTTCATGGGCGCCTCCTCGGTCGGCAGCCACGGCGTCATGCAGACCGATGTTATTCTGGTGCAGGCCGAACGCCGACTAATCGGCCTTGCCGACGAACTCGTCATTCTCGTCGATTCCTCCAAGTTCGAAGCACCGACCGGCCACGCCGTATGCAGCCTCGCAGACATCGCCGTGCTGATCACCGACGACCGAATCACTGACGCCACAGCCCAGATGGTCGAGCGGAAAGTCGGCAAGCTGATCGTGGCCAGCAATTAACGTCGACGATTTTCACGCTCTTTTCTGATCATTCTTGACGCATTTTGATTGAACCCTATGCTGAACCCATAAGATCGGCCACAGGGCATCGATCACCGGGGAGGTTTGGGGATGGATCCGGCAAGTGGGCTTACCAGGCGTGTCGGCGTGGGCTGGGCCATCGGCGAGCTCGGCATCGCGACATATATCGGCATCACCATGTCGTACCTGCTGTTCTACCTTACGCAGGCGCTTGGCATCTCTCCGGTCTGGGCCGGCCTTGCCCTTTTGATCCCCCGCCTGTGGGATGCACTGATCGACCCGCTCGTCGGCGCGATTTCCGACCGGACCCGAAGCCGCATGGGGCGCCGGAGACCCTATCTTCTCGTCGGCGGGCTGACCTTCGGCGTGATGTTCGCGTTTCTCTTCCAGGCGCCTGCGGACGCTTCGGAGGGTGTGAAGATCGCTTACGTGATCGCGCTCTATCTGCTCACCAGCACGGCCTTCACCTTCTACGACGTGCCTTATTCGTCGATGGCGGCCGAGATGACGACCGACTATCGCGTGCGCACGCGCCTCACCGGATTCAAGATGGTCGCCGCGCGCATCGGCATCCTCGTCGCCGTGATTGCGGCGCCGCTCCTTTTCAACAGCCAGGAGACGCTCGTGCACGGCTTCGCCGTCATGGGCATGGTTGCGGGAGCCTACATGGTGGTCTCCGGTCTCTGGGCCTTTTTCGCGACGCGCGATGCGCCGCAGATCGTTCGACCCGCGGAACCCTTCGACCTTCGCGCCGAGTATCGCGCACTGCGTGAAAACCGGCCCTTCCTCATCCTCTGGACCACGTTCCTTTTTCAGAATTTCGCGATTGGAGCCTCTGCCACGACGCTGATCTATCTCGTCATCTTCGTGATGAAGATCGATGCCGCACTGGTCGGCGCCATGGTCGCGACATCGGCCGTCGGTGCCATGGTCGCGACGCCGCTCTGGGTGCGCGTCGCGCAGTACGGGAAACAGAAAGCCTATGCCGCGGGCATCGTCGGCGCCGCCACGCTCAGCCTGCTCATGCTGTTCATGCCCGCGGGCCTGCCCGCCGCGCTGTTCGTCGCGCTGTTCCTGATCGGCCTTGTCGACGGCGGAACGCAGCTGTGCCCGAATGCCATGGTGCCCGACACCGTGGAATACGATGAAGAGCGCACCGGGCAACGCCGCGAAGGCGCAATCTTCGGCACGTGGCTGCTTTGCCGCAAGCTCGGCATGGCGATGGGCGCCTTCATCGCCTCGCTCTTCCTCTCCGCATTCGGCTTCGTGGCGGGTGCTGACGCAGCCGCACAGGGCGAAAACGCTCTGCTCGGCATTCGCCTGTCCTACACGCTGGTGCCCTGCGTGCTCTGGGTCTGCGCCTTCTTCGTGCTGCGCGCCTACCCGCTGACCGAAGCGCGCTTCGAGGAACTCAAGCGCAACATATCGGCAGCGCGCGAAGCAAAGGAAACGGCCTGAGCTGCTGACCGGCTCAGGTGACGGCGTTCAGGATCGCCTGAAATTTGCCGGGACGATCGGTCTTTTCAGCGAGTGTGAAACCAGCAGGCACCGAAAGGCTCGGCGTGCACGTTTCCGGATGCGAGATCTCCACGACAACCCGTCCATCCACGCGCTGCCATGCGACCACGATCGGTCCCTGCACGGTGGGGATGACGCCGGATGCCGAACTCAGACCTGCGACATCAGGCGCGACAGCGAACGTGCGATAGCCCGGCACGATGGGTGACACGCCGAGGGCCTGACGCGAAAGCTGCGCCGTGCCCGTGGCCGAGAAGCCGTGACACAGGCTCGCGCCCGGATGGAAGCTTTCCCACAGCGTCGTCGTGCCGGTTTCCAGCATCGGTGAAAAGCCGCGCCGCAGATCGTTCAGCACCCATGCCCAACATCCCGCACAGGCAAGACCCGCATAGACGAAATGCTGAAAGAAGCTGTTGGCCCGGACGATATCGACGTCAGGATCGAATGGGTCGCCTTCGGGCACAATCGGCGGCGCGGCCGTCAGCTTCAGCTTCGCGCTGTCGGTTATCGCATCCACGATTTGAGGCCAACGCGCCTGCGGCCCGATATCGAACAGCAGGGCAAGGGCGTTGGCGTGCTGCGAAATGCGCGTGCCCTGAACACCGCTATCCGGATCGACGGAGTCCACATAGACACCCCGCGCCGCGTTCCAGTGGCGCGCGGCGAGCGCCGCCGCGGTCATGTCCGCCATCTCAATGCAGCGCGCCGCGAGGCGGGGGCGCTCGGTCGCCTGTGCCATGCGCGCGAGCGCGCGCAGCGCACCGACCTGAAGCGCATTGAAGGCAAAGGCCTCGCCGCTTCTGCCGATGTCGGCCCATTCGATGAAATGCCAATGGGGAACGTGCGCAATCAGCCCCAAAGGTCCGCGGTGCCGGGCGCACCATTGCATCACCCGCTCCAGCCCCGGCATCAGGGCTTCAATCGTCGCCTCGTCGCCGCTTTCCTGAAAATAGCGCTCGGCACTGATCAGCCAGAGCAGCGAATTGTCGGGGATGGTGAGCGCTTCGGCCGGATTGTCGCCGGGCGCGAACATGCGAACGAGCCCGTCGCCGCGCTGACTTTCGCCGGCCTGCAGCAGGAATTGCCGGTGCAGCGGATAGACGGAGGGGCCGATGGAAACGGCGGCGACATCGAACTGCACGACCCCGTCGCCCACCCATTGGCGCGCCTCGCGGCCCGGGCAATCCACCCAGGCATCGTGCATACATTGACGCACCGTATAGCGCCCCACATGCCACAGGCGTTCAAGAAATGGGTCCGAGCAGGAAAATGCGCCTGCTTCATCAGCCGCATAATCCGTACCCACCGATCCGAGGCGCAGGATATCCAAGCCGCCTGGCGCATTACGAACCACGACCTGCATGGCGCGCACCGCCGTCCAGTTGAACCGCTCGAAGCGCTGGCGTCCGGCGCGCGCTGTGTAGCGGAAGATGTGCGCGCAGCCGAGGTAGCCTTCCGAGCGCAGGCCGTCGCCCACCCTGCCCCGGGCGTACTCGCCCGGCAGTGCTTCCGCGACGGCGACCTCGATGATTTCGCCGCCCTTCGCATCGATCTCGATGAACGGCCGCCCGGCATGATACGGATCGAAACGCAGGAGGATCGCCGTGTCGCGTCCCGGGTGTGTCCACACGCGCGCGCAGCTCTCGTCGTCGCGAAGCATGGCGGACGCATCCGAAACCAGCGCGGGGTCCGAGGCTTCCAGCTGCTCCTCGTAAAGACGCTGGTTCACCGGCAGATCGGGCCGCGGCAGCACCGGGCGCACCCATTCGATCTGCGTGGGGGCGTGGACAGCTTCCTGCTGCTGCGCGAGTTCCGAGCGCTGCATGGCAGGAAACGGCCTCACCTCCCCCCAACCGCGCGCGGCCTCCGATCCCTCGGGATGCGCGATCATCAGGCGCGCGTGCGGCCATGCGCTGTCATCAAAACCCGGCTGCGTCCATGCGGGATCGAGCAGCCGCGCATCGAAATCTTCAATGAAATCCTGGCCCCATCCCGCACGCGGCGCATCGCGCCGCCATGCGCCGGATTCGGTCATCCGCCAGCCTTCGTCCGCCGCGGCATACCATTCGCCCTGCGCTCTCTGACTCAAAGCCGACACATGCAGCGCGCCGTCGCCGAACACGGGCTGCCAGTGCCCGCGCACGGTTTCATACCACGCGAGGTCGATGCCCGGCACATGCACGAGCACCGCCACGTTGTTCGCGCCCGGCAAAAGCGCATCGGACACATCGATTGCGTCGTAGCGGGGATACGCCGGATTGAAGCGAACGGGGCCGCGCGCAATCGGCCTGCCGTTCAACCATAGCCGATAGCGCCCGTCGACGAGCACCCGCAGCTCCGCGCCTGTCAGATCTTCGGGCGCATCGAGGACACCTCGCGCGAGAACCCAACGATTGACGCCTTCGTCCTCGCGCCGCGTCGGCGTTCCGCGCAGCGTCGTGAACCCCGCAGCGTGGCGGATGGGCTGGTCGGCGAGCCAGATGAAGTTCGGAGTCATCGCTTCAGCATGACCGCAATCGCCGCCGCCGTCTCTTCAAGCGCGGTTTGCGCAAGGCGCGAGGCTTTGACGTACTGCGTGAAGCCGTGGATCGCGCCTGCATAGGTCTTGTGCTCCACCAAAACACCGGCCTTGCCAAGCGCTTCTGCGAGCAGAAGGCTGTCGTCCGCAAGCACGTCCATGCCTGCGTGATTCATGAAAACGGGCGGCAGGCCAGCAAGATCGGCCGTGAGCGGAACGGCGTGCGGATGCCTCGGGCCATCCGCGGGCCCGGCATAATTCTCCCAGAAATAGCGCATCGAAGCGAGCGAAAGCCCATAGCGCCCATTGCCGAAACGGCGAACGGACGATGTCGTTTCCTGATCCGAATAGGCGCCATACTGCAGAGCGAGCCCGCACGGCTGCCGCCCACCGGCGTCCCGGAGTCTCAGCGCCGTTCCGAGCGCAATGTTGGCGCCCGCGGACATGCCCGAAAGCACGATACGATCCGGGTCTGCATCCACCGGCGTCCCTATCGTTCCCATGAGACGAAAGACGGCTTCTCCATCTTCCAGCGCCGCAGGAAATCGATGTTCGGGCGCGAGGCGATAATCGACCGAGAGCACCGCGAAACCCCCCGCGCGCGCCATCCAGCGCAGCGGCGCATCCTCGAGATCGAGATCCCCGATCGTCCAGCCGCCGCCATGGAAATGCACGACACACCCATCACTGTCGCGGCTGTCCGGTTCGTAGAGACGAACCGGAATCGCTTTTGCTCCCGACGCGGCCGGGAGCGTGAAATCCGTAACACGGCGCAACTCAACCGGATCCGCATTCCACGGCACGAACTCCGCCTTGGCACGCACGCGCATCTGCTCCGGTGTCACGGAATGGAGCGGCGGCCGCAGCGCCATCTTTTCCCGCGCCGCGAGCACGATCGGAACGAGGTCGGGATCGAGGCGGTCATCCCAGTCGGCGTCCGAGACTTCCGGACCATGCTGCATGATTTCTCCTCCCCCGAGACCAGATCGCAATCAGCACCTTGACTATTTTTCGATCTATTTCAATCATAATCAATCACAAGGATTCGATATGCGCGCCATACACACGCTTCTTCTCGTTACCGCCGTACTCGCTGCGCCGATCAGCACGGCCGCTGCCACGACCTCGCCGCCGTTTCGCGAGGCCGTTCGGGCCGGGGATATCCTGTTTCTCTCGGGTCAGCTTGGCACCGCGCCCGATGGCTCCGGGCTGGTGCCGGGCGGCTTGCCGGCGGAAGCGCGGCAAGCAATGGGCAATATCGGCGCGATCCTGGCCCGGCACGGGCTCGGCTTCGGCGACCTCGTAAAATGCGTGGTGATGCTTGCCGACATCTCCCGCTGGTCCGAATTCAACGCCGTCTATCTTGCCTATTTCGGCGAAGCGCCGCTTCCCGCACGCAGCGCATTCGGCACCAATGGTCTGGCACTCGGCGGCGCCGTGGAAATCGAATGCACCGCGCACATTCCGGCCTCCCCAAAGAACGGGACGACACATGAAGAGTGACGACCACGGGTGGACGCGCCGCCGCGCGCTGCAGGGTCTGGCGGCCGCCGGAACCGTGTTTCCCGCGACCGGCCGCGCCAGCAGTACAACGCTGAGCCCGGATCAGATCGAGGCGGGCCGCGCCTTCCTTCGCGACCATGTTTCCGTAGACGTGCACGCCCACCCCGGCCGCTTCTTCCTGCGCGGCGTGACCACGCCGTCACCACGGTTGCAGGCCTACGGCGCACCATTCGAGATCGAAGCCGCTGCGGCAATGCGCGACGGGCAAGTGAGTTGCGGCTTCTTCTCTGGCGTCGCCGACATGTCGCTTCTGGAATTCACGCCCGAGCGCGGCCTCCACGCCACGCGGGATTTCCAGCCGGGCGAGGCGTGGGCCGACTACACGCGGCAGATCGGAACGCTGAAGGGGCTCGTTGCATCAGGGGATGCGGTCGACGGCCGCAGTGTCCAGTCCATCGCAGAAGCACATGAGCGCCGTGCGGTGGCCGCGACCTTTGCCATCGAAGGCGGCGACTTCATCGAAGACCGACTCGACCGCGTGGCGCAGGCCTATGCCGACGGCGTGCGGTCGATCACGATCGTTCACTATCACGTCAACCAGATCGGCGACATTCAGACCGAAGTGGACGTGCGTGGCGGCCTCACGCCGCTCGGCCGCGACATCGTACGCGAGATGAACCGCACAGGCATCATCGTCGATGTCGCGCACGCGACCCTCGCCGTCACGCGCGATGTTGCGGCCATCACCACGCGTCCGCTTCTGCTCTCCCACAGCAATGTGACGGCCAGGAACGCACCGCCGCATCCGCGCCTCGTGACCCCGGACCACGCGCGGATCGTGGCCGGAACGGGCGGCGTCATCGGTTCGGTCCCCTCGGGCATCAATCAGTCCAGTTTCGAAGACTGGATCGAATCGATCCTGCGGCTCGTCGATACGGTCGGCATCGATCATGTCGCGATCGGGACCGACATGGATGCCAACTACCGCCCGGTCTTCACCGACTACCGGCAATGGCCCCTGATCCCGGCGGCGCTGCTCTCAAGAGGCGTGAGCGCAGCGGAGGCCGCGAAGGTCATGGGCGGGAATGCGCTTCGTCTGATGGAGGCCCAGACCGCAGAGCGGGGGAAGCGATGAAAACGGATGTCGCGATCGTCGGCGCGGGGCCGGCGGGCTTGCTGCTCGGGCATCTGCTTTGCGCGGCGGGGATCGCCGTCGTCATCGTGGAGAAGCAATCTGCGGCGCATGTTCTGTCGCGCATTCGGGCGGGGGTTCTGGAGACCACGACGACCGATATCATGCGTCAACTGGGTCTCGACCAGCGGCTCAAGATCGAGGGGCTGCGGCATGAAGGGTTCCACCTTTCCTATGGCGCGCGGTCGATCCGGATCGATATTGCTGCGCTCACCGGCAAGCATGTGACGGTTTACGGGCAGACCGAGTTGACGCGCGATCTGATGGACGCCGCGCCGCAGCGGGGCCTCGAGATTCTTTATGAGGCCGCAGATGTCTCGCTTCACGACATCGAGACGGCTGCGCCCCGCCTGACGTTTCATCGGAACGGGTCCGCGGCGATGCTGGAGAGCCGGTTCATCATCGGATGCGACGGCTTCCACGGGGTGTGCCGCCGCGCGATTCCCGCGGGCGCCGGCCGCAGCTTCGAGAAGGTGTATCCGTTCGGCTGGCTCGGCATCCTCGCCGACGTGCCGCCATGCGATCCCGAGCTCATCTATGCCAATCATGCGAACGGCTTCGCGCTGGCCTCCATGCGATCCGAGACCCGCAGCCGCTATTATGTGCAGGTGCCGTCCGACACCAATCTCGAGGACTGGCCGGACGACCGGGTCTGGGATGAGCTCGCGATCCGGCTCGGCCCGGACGCGGCGGCGGGCATGACACGCGGCCCCGCCATCGAAAAATCAATCGCACCGCTGCGCAGCTTCGTGTTCGAACCCATGCGGCACGGCAACCTGTTCCTTGCCGGGGACGCGGCCCATATCGTCCCGCCGACGGGCGCCAAGGGCCTCAACCTCGCGGCCTCCGACGTCACTTACCTCGCCAGCGCGCTCACCGACTTTTTCCGCCACGGACGCGAAGCCGCGCTCGCGCTTTACCCGGACCGGGCACTGGCACGGATATGGAAATCCGAGAGGTTCAGCTGGTTCCTCACCAAGCTCATGCACAATTTCCCGGACGACAGCGCCTTCGATCGGCGAATCCAGCACGCCGAACTCGATTACATCGCGAGCAGCAAAGCCGCGCAGACCGCGATCGCCGAGAACTATGTAGGCCTGCCCCTGTAACCTCAGCGTGCCTTGCCCACCCCGAGGATCGCTTCGCCAGGGAACAGATTCGCGGCGAGCTTGCCGCCATCCACCACAGGCTTGCCGTTCACCAGAACGTAGCGGATGCCGCGCGATGCCTGCATCGGCTTTTCGAAGGTGGCCGCGTCGGCAACGGCGGCGGGATCGAACAGCGTGAGGTCAGCGTCCGCGCCCACCGAAACGCGGCCCTTCTTCGCCATCTGCGGGGAAATCCCCTCCAGCCGCTGCGCCGGCATGATCGTCATCTTGCGGAGCGCCGCCATCAGATCGAGCGTGCCGCGTTCACGGACATAGCGACCGAGCACACGCGCAAACGTGCCCGCCCCGCGCGGGTGCTCGCCGGAGGTGAACCACGGCATACCATCCGATGCGATCGAGATCGCAGGTTCAGCGATGATCTGATCGACCACGTCTTCGGGAATCATGTGGATCACGACCGCGGCGGTGGGCTGCTCGCGGCGATAGCGTTCGAACGTTTCCTGCGTCAGCCGCTCGCCGGTCGCCGGCCACTGAAGGTTCCCGTAGCTGATGCCTGAGCGTTCCTGCCAGCCATCACGAAAGAACTCCGATCCGATGAGCGTGCTGCCCGCCGTGTAGGGATAGGCTTCCGAGGTGATATCAAGGCCGCGCGCCTGCGCACGCTTCACCATGTCGATCAGGACCGGCGTATCCTTGAGGCCTGTGGAATGCAGGTGCACGATCTGCAGCGATGCGCCGGTGACGGCGGCATTCGCGATCACCTCCTGCACCACCGCGATCGGCACGCCCGGCGCCGGATCGAGCGGACGGCTGCGTACGTGGACGAAAACCGGTGCACGCGTTTCCGCCGCGGCCTTGAAGATATCGTAGATCTCGCTGCGACCTGCGCCGGGCGTGTATTCGATGCCGAGGCCGTAACCGAGCGCGCCCAATGCGACCTCCCGGTCGAGCGCGTCGACGATCGCCTTCTGCTGCTCCGGCGTCGCCGGCGCCGTGTAGGCCTTGCTGTCTGCAACAACCATGGCGTTTGTGGCGCCATGCCCCTTGCACGGCGTGTCCGCGATCACTTCCATGCGCGCGCATTCGTGTGAAGCGGTCGCGCCGAAGTTGATGAGCGCGCGGCCGCGAAGCGCGCTGATGAACGCCTGCACCGGCATCGCGCCGCCTTCCGCGTCGATCGCGGTCGTGACGCCGTCCAGCGCCTGGAACTGCTGGCCCTTGTCGTGCTGGCCGTGTGCATGGAGATCGACGAAGCCGGGCGCCACGACGAGGCCGCGCGCATCGATCCGGCGCTTGCCCTTGAGCGGCGCGGCGGAGATTTCGGCGATGCGGTTGCCGGTGATGCCGACGTTGGCGATCTCGTCGCGCCCGCTTGCGGGGTCCATCACCCGCCCGCCGGAGATCACGACATCATAGGTTTCGGCAAAGGCCGGTGCCGCGAGCGCGGCAAGCGCTGGCGCCAGGAACAGTGCAGCTTTCATTCGGCCCTCCCTCAATTCGCGAACAGGAAATAATCGCGCACCGTGCGCGCGATTTCGGCAATGGCGCGCTCGCGATCGGCGACCGGCGCCGCGCTCGCCTTCACATAAGCGGCGATCACGATGCCCGTGCCATCAGGCAGGCTCACCATGCCGACATCGTTCACCGTTCCGCCGATCGTACCCGTCTTGTGGGCGACGGTGGTGCCGGGCGGCATCTGCCCCGGCAAGCGCGCCTCGCCGGTGCGGCAGCGTTCCATGATGGCGATGAACGCCTTCGTGCTTTCGGCCGAAAGCGCCTTTCCGGCGAACATACGGGTGAGCAGCGTCGCCATCGCCGCCGGGCTCGCCGTGTCCTTGGCATCGGCATCGAACGCCGCATCCGGCAACGCACCCTTGGTGAGAAGCGAGGGATCGGCCTTGGCCGCCGTTTCGAACGCCGCTTCCAGCGGGCCTTCGCCAAGCCGGAAGAAATCACGCAGCAGCCGGTTCGTATCCCGATCGACGCGGATCGCGCCGACGCCCTGCGCACGCACCCACGCCGTCACCGCCTCCGGGCCTCCGGCCGCCTTCATCAGCACGTCGGTCGCCGTGTTGTCGCTCTGCGTCAGCATCAGTTCGAGCAGGTTGTGGACGGAAAGGCTGACGCCGGGATGGATAAAGCGATCGGCGATCACCTCCGACGGCGACATCATGCTCTGCGGGACGTCCAGCATCGCATCAAGGCGGAGCTGACCCTTGTCGACCATGTCGAAGATCTTGCCTGCAAGTGGCACCTTGAACGTGCTTGCCATCGGGAACGCCGCGTCGGCATTCAGCAGCACGCGCGGCCCCTTGCCATCCAGCCGCCACGCCGCGATGCCGACGACGCCGCCCGCACCTGCGGCGAGCCGTGACACTTCCGTGTCGACGACCTTCGTCGTCACAGGCGCTGCCGCCGCTGCGGGCTGACCCGTGCTTAGCGCCGCAAAGGCCAGCGGCAAACACAGCCAGCGCATGGCGTTCCGTTTCATCATTCCCCTCCCTCTTGGAATTCGAAAGCCGCACAGCTGTCACGGCAAATTCTCTATTTGGGACAATGATGGCAATATTCATCGATTGCAATACGATATGAAAATACGGTCCTGATGTGTCAAAATGGGAAGCGGCGACCCGCTATCGGACACCCGCAGCCTTCACGGCATCGGCGAGGACAGGCTGCATCCGCACATAGGCGCCGGCGTTCGGGTGCAGGCCGTCTTCGGTATAGTTCGCAGGCAGGCGGTTTTCAGCATCCGCAAGCCCGCCGTAGTCGGCAAAGGCGTAGCCGCGTGTCTTCGCGAACGCCTGCAGCCATGCGTTCGCCGCGCGCCACGTTTCCGGATCGCGGCGGCCGCCGTCGCGCACGGCGTCGAACGGCGGAATGCTGCCGAGCACAACGCGGATGTCGCGCGCGGTGGCGATATCCGCCATCGCCGTGACGTTGCTGCGGAGGCGCGCGAGGATGGCGGGCGCCGCATCGGCATGGCTCCCGGCATGGACCCGAAGATCGTTGGTGCCCGCGAGGATCACGACGACGGCTGGCGAGAGCGCGACGACGTCATCCTCGAAGCGCAGCAGCATCTGGCTGCTGTTCTGCCCCGGGATGCCGCGATTGACCCATGTCGCGCCGCCGAGCCGGGGAAGCAGCGCGGGCTTCCAGTGATAGGTGATCGAGTCGCCCATCAGCACGACGCGCGGCTCCGCGCCCGGCGAGGCCAGAAGCGCCGCGTTGGCGGATGCATAGACGCCGGTGCCCGCGATATCGCCCTGCTGCATCATCCACTTCGCGGCGAAATCCTGCACCGTCATCGCGGCGACGGGATTGGGCTCCGCATGGGCGGATACGGCAAGGATCGCCGAGATGGCGATGGTGCAGGCGCTAAGCCGCATTTCGGACGAGGCGGCTTTCCGCCTTCGCGCGCCGCGCGCGTTTCTGCCTTCGCGCCGAGAGCCAGAGCCAGACGCCGCTGCCCGCGAAGAACACGAGCGAGAGACCAGCCGCGAGCACGACGAGACGGCCGACAAGCCCGCCCGCCTTGCCGGTGTGGATCGTGAACAGCCAATCGTAGGCGGTATTCATCGGCGGCAGCGCGGCGGGCTCGTAGCGGCCGAGTTCGACGCCTTCGTAGGCGTTGTAGAAATACTGGCGTGTGGCGTTTGGACGGCGCGACGTTTCATCCTGGAAATAGAGCGCGACGACCTGCCCGGCGTCACCCGAGAAACGCACCTCGCGCAGCGGCAGCGGTCCATGCCGCCCGCGCGCATCGGCGATCAGCGTATCGACGGGACGCAGCGGGACCTGCGACAGCGCAACCTCGAACTTGGGGCGCGGCACGACGGGCAGATAGGGCTGCAAGGCGGCACGGTGAATGAGCAGCGCGCCCGTGACGCCCGACATCACCAGCACGATGCCGATCGCCGCACCGATCGCGCGGTGCGCAGTGCGCACGGTGCGATCCGCGCCCTGCCCCGTGAGGATGCGGAAGCCGGACTTCAGCCTGCGCCGCCCCGGCCACCAGATGATGATGCCGAACACGGCAAGGAAGATGAGCGCGACGCCTTCGATAGTGACAATGATTTCGCCCGTTTTGCCCGCAAGCAGCGTATCGTGGAGGTGAAACAGCCACTCGGTGGGCCACGCGGCATAGCTGCCCGCGCGCACGATCCCGCCGCTGTAGGGATCGACCGCGACCATCCACGGCGCATCGTTTGCGCGCATCACGAATATCGCGGCGCGCGTGGCATCTTCGGAAAACCGAATGCGCTGCAGCGTCGCCTGCGGCGAAGCCTCGCGCACCGTGTCGACCAGCGTCTGTACCGGCAGCGCTTCGCCGGGCGTGACGACGAGCGCGGGATGGATGATGCCCTCGATCTCCGCGCGGAACACGAGGAGCGTGCCGGTGAGACCCTGCACGAGGAGCAGCGCTGCGAAGGCGAGGCCGACCCAGCGGTGAAGCTTCAGCAGCGTGGTGCGCGTTCCGGGCGTCATGTCACTTGGCCGAATAGGCTTTGACGAGGCGGTAGAGGAACGCCCGCGCATCCATCAGCGCGGTGACGCGGATGCGCTCGTCGAGACCGTGGACGCCGTTGCCGTCGGGATCGCGGAAAACGCCCGAGATGCCGTAGGTGGGGATGCCCGCCGCGTTCAGGAAGCGGCCGTCGGTTGCGCCGCTGCTGAGGCTGGGGATCACCGGCACGCCGGGCCACATCTCCGCCGCGATTCTCTCCACCGGCTTCATGATACGCGCATCGAGCGGCGGCGCGGACGGTTGCGGGCCGGGCTCGGCGGCAAGACCGATCTCGACCTTCGGATCGGCCGCGACCTCGGCGAGGCGCGCACGCACGGCATCGACGGTTTCGCCCGGCATGATCCGGCAATTGACGTTCGCCTCGGCGTGCTGCGGCTGCGCGTTGGGCGCGTGACCACCCGCGAGCTGCGTAGGGATGCAGGTGGTACGCAGGAACGCGTTCCACAGCGGGTTCGCGGCGGCGATGCGGGCGAGCGCGGCTTCGTCGGCGGTGCCGTTCCCGGCGGCGGCGAGATCCTTTGCGGTCTGCTCCGTGTAGAGCGCCGACGTGCGGCGGAAGAAGCCCCTGGTGGCCTCCGTCATGTTCACCGGGAAGCGGTAGCGATCGATGCGCGCCACGGCAGCGGCGAGGCGGCCGATGGCATTGTCGTCAGTCGGGCGCGCGCTGTGGCCGCCGGGCGCCGTTACGGTGAAGGTGAAATCCTGATAGATTTTCTCCCCGATCTGCACGCCGAACGAGATCGGCTTTCCGTTTTCGTCGAGGTTGCCCGAACCGCCTTCGTTCACCGCGAATTCGGCTGCGAGCGCGTCGGGAGTCTTCGCCAGAAGATACTGGACGCCGTTGAACACCGAATCGGTTTCTTCGCCGCAGGTAAGCGCCAGCTTGATCGTGCGCTTGGGGCGGTAGCCTTCCCGCTTGTAGCGGATGAAGGCATCGACGAACGATGCCGCCATCGCCTTGTCGTCGACCGCGCCGCGCGCATAGAAATAGCCGTTCTCCTCGACGAGCGTGAACGGATCGCGTTTCCAGTCCGACCGTTTCGCCTCGACGACGTCGATGTGCGCGAGGAGCAGCATCGGCTTCAGCTTCGCGTCGGTTCCCGCGATGCGCGCGACGAGATTGCCCTGGCGCGGGAAATCGGGCGGCACGACCACCTCGACATCGGCCTTCGCATAACCCGCCGCCGTGAGCCGCGCCGCCATGCGCTCCGCCGCGAGCGTGCAGCTGCCGGCGGACAGCGACGTGTCAGTCTCGACGAGTTCGCGGTAGAGCGCGCGGAAATCCGCCTCGCCTGCGCGCGTCAGGTCCGCCTTCGGCGCAGCAAGCGCCGCCTGGCCGAACGAGACGCACGCCGCCACCACGGCAACACAGGGCAAACGAACCACCCGCACTCTCCCTCCACCAACCGGCCGACGCGACGCTAGGGCCATGCAGCTTTCACGGTCCTGTCGCATCAGGCGGCAGCGCCCGCCAGATCGCGCGGGAAGTCGATCACGACGCGGAGGCCGCCGCCCGCACGATCCGTAACGGCGATGCCGCCGCCGAGCGCGGTTGCAAGCTCGCTGACGATCGCAAGGCCGAGGCCGCTGCCTTCGGTATGGTCGCGGTGCAGGCGCCGGAAGCGCTGGAAGATGTGCGCGCGCATCCCCGGCGGAATGCCCGGCCCGTCGTCTTCCACGACAACGCGGACACCCGCGTCTTCGGCTGTGACCCAGAGCCAAACGGTGCCGCCGCTCCGGTTGTAGCGGATGGCGTTGTCGACAAGGTTCGAGATAAGCTCGCGCGCGAATTCGCCGACCGTGCGTACGGCCGCGCTGCCCTCCGCATCGAATTCGATCTCGACACCGGCTGCGAGCGCGGCCGGGACATGGTCTTCCGCGACCGACCGGGCAAGCGCCGCGAGATCGACATTGCGCGCGAGCCGCATGACGTTCTCGCGATTGCCTTCGGCGCGGGCGAGCGCGAGCAGTTGCGTCAGCAGCCGCTGCAGGCGCACGGTCGCGGTGTCGATGTCGGCGAGCGATGCACGCCCACCCTCGGTTCCCGTTCCCTCGCGCTTCAGCACCTGCAGATGCGCGCGCAGGATCGAGAGGGGCGTGCGCATCTGGTGCGAGGCGTCCGCCGTGAAGCGGCGCAGGCCCTCCACGGCATTTTCCAGCCTGAGCAGAAGCCCGTTGAAGGCATCCACGAAGCTGCGCAGTTCGGCGGGCACCTGCTGCAGCGTGAGCGGTGTGAAATCGGTCGGCGAGCGGCTGGCGATGCCCCGGCGCACCTCAGCCAGCGGCACGAGCCCCCAGCGCACCGCGACCGGCACGAGCAGGATGAGCAGGCCGACGATCAACGTTTCGAGCACGAGGAGCCCGGCCAGCATCCGCGAAGAGAGGCTGTTCCGCGCCTCGAGCGTCTCCGCGACCTGCACGACGACGGGCGCCTCGACGCGCGGTACGCGGCGCACGATCGCCGCCACGCGGATCGGCGCATCGCGATAGGCCGAATAGGCGAAGGTGATGTCATCTGTCCGTGCCGGATCGGTCTTGATCTGGGGAAGATCGGGATAGCCCGTGAGCAGTTCCCCGCCGACGCGCACGCTGTAGTAAACATTGTCGCGTTCGTCGTTTTCCAGCATCCCGAACGCGGAGGGCGGCAGATCGAGCGTGATCTCGCCATCTTCGAGCGCCAGCGTATCCGCGATCGAACGCGCCGAGGCATCGAGCAGGCGGTCGTTCACGCTTTCGACAATGCTGTTTATGATGAGCGCGCCGCCAACGCCGAGCACCAGCGCAAGCGCTGCCGTCGGCACGATCAGCGCGACGAGCAGCCGCGCCGTGAGCGAAACGCGAAGATTACGTCTCAGCGGCAGGCGTGTTCTCCATCACATAGCCGAGGCCGCGCATCGTACGGATCGCCGGCCCCTGCGGACCGAGCTTGCGGCGCAGGCGGGCGATGTACACCTCGATGGCGTTCGGCGCGACCGCCTCGTCGAAGCCGAACACCTCGGCGGCAAGCCGGTCTTTCGAGACGACCTTGCCGACGCGGACGACGAGCCGTTCGAGGAGCACCCATTCGCGGCGGCGCAGATCGATCTGCTCGCCCGACACCCAGATGACGCAGCGCGACCGGTCGATCTCCAGATTGCCGACGCGGATGAGCGGCGAGGGATCGGAGGCGGGGCGGCGCAGCAGCGCGCGCAGCCTCGCGCCAAGCTCTGCGGGCTCGAACGGCTTCAGCAGATAATCGTCGGCACCGAGATCGAGGCCCTTCACCCGGTCTTCGAGCGAATCGCGCGCAGTCAGCATCAGGATCGGCGCGCGGCAGCCGCTGGATCGCAGCGATTTCAACACGTCGAAACCGCTCATGTCGGGCAGGTTCACGTCGAGCGTGATGACGGCGTAGGGCTCGTCGCGCGCCATTTCCAGCGCAGTCTCGCCATCGGGCGCGGGATCGACCGAATAGCCCTCCCCGCGCAGCGCGGCCGTCAGCCCGCGCGAGAGCGCCTCGTCGTCCTCCACCAACAAGATCCGCGCCATGCTTCCCTCTTTGACAGAATGGCGATCGGCCCGCACATTGCGCGCACTATGCGCGTGATCGGGCCGCTTCGCAAAATTCTGTGCTTCGTTCCCCGGCGGCGCGCGCTATTGCTTCTGCCTGCCGCATTCGCGCTGATAGCAGCGGGGCAACCGCGAGGCTATCCCCGCTCCTACGCCGACACGATCGCCGCGGCACGGCGCGAAGGCACCGTCGTCGTCTATTCGACCACCGACCGGCACGAGGCCACGGCCGCGCTGAACGCCTTCCGGAAGCGCTATCCGTTCCTGCGCGTCGACTACCGCGAGCTGGAATCCCCGACGCTCTACAACCGCGTGATCGCGGAATCGCGGGCGCGGAAACCGACGGGCGACCTCATCTGGAGCTCCGCGATGGATCTTCAGATCAAGCTGGTGAACGATGGCTATGCGCAGGCCTATGCGTCGCCGGAAAAGCCCTATCTGCCGAACTGGGCGATCTGGAAGAACGAGGCATGGGGCGTGACCGCCGAGCCCGTGGTGATCGCCTACAACAAGCGCCTCGTGCCCGCGAAGGACGTGCCGCGCACGCATTCGGCGTTCGAACGCCTGCTGCGCAGCAAAGCCGCCTTCTACCGGGGCCGAGTTTCCACCTACGACCCTCGCCTCTCCGGCTTCGGCTACCTGCAGCTGACGCAGGATTACCACGCAAGCCGGGATATCATGTCGCTTGTCGGTGCGCTCGGCGCGGCGCGCGTGCGACTGCATACCTCGAGCGGACCGCTGCTTGCCGACATCGAGAGTGGACGCAGCCTGTTTGCGTACAACACACTCGGCTCCTATGCGCTAGAGCTCGCCACGCGCAATCCAGACATCGGCGTGATCATGCCGAGCGACTACACGCTCGTCGTATCGCGCATCGCGCTCATATCGCGCGAGGCACGGCAGCCCAATGCGGCGAAGCTGCTACTGGATTTTCTGCTCTCTCCCGAAGGGCAGCGCCATCTGGCGCGCGCCTACATGGCGCCTTCGCGCGAGGACGTGGTGCCGCTTGCCGGCAGCAAGCCGCCCGCAGCGGCCGCGCGCCCAGTGAAACTCGGCCCCGCGCTGCTCGCGAACCTCGACCGTATCCGGCGTCAGCGCTTCCTCGCCAATTGGCAGGCCGCACTCGACGCCGAGTGAGTGTTCAGGCGTACCACGGGAAGAGGCCGAGCAGCAGGCAGGTGATCATGAACACCGCGCAGGCACCGAGCGCCCACTTCATCGTGAAGCGCTGGTGGTCGCCAAGCTCGACGCCCGCAGTCGCAACCAACAGATAGGTTGAGGCAACGAGCGGGCTCAGCAGATGGATCTGCTGACCAACGAGCGAGGCACGCGCGATCTCCATCGTGGTGATGCCGTAATACTCCGCCGAATGCGAAAGTACCGGCAGCATCCCGAAATAGAAGGCATCGTTGGAGATCAGCACCGTGAAGGGGATGCTGACGAGCGCGGTGATCGGCGCCATGTAGGGGCCGAGCGCATCAGGGATGATGCCCGTTACCGTGTTCGCCATCGCATCGACCATCTTGGTGCCCGAAAGCACGCCGGTGAAAATGCCGGCAGCGAAGACGAGGCCTGCGGTCGCGAGCGCATTTGAGGCGTGCGCGGCGACACGCTGGCGCTGCATCTCCACCTGCGGATAATTGACCATCGCTGCGATCGCGAACGCGACCATGAACAGCACCTGCAGCGGTACGTCGCCGAACAGCAATATACCCATCAGCACGGCGGTGAGCGCGGCGTTGAACCAATAGAGGCGCGGGCGGCGCGTGGAAGGCGTGCCGTCGCTGTCGGGCGTCGAGAGATCGAGCTGGCCGGGCAGCGGCATTGCGACACGCTCTGTGATGCCGAGGCGCTTGCGCTCGGCGCGGCCGAGCATCCACGCAGTGAACAGCACCCAGCAGACCGTGGTGAGCACGGGCGGGATCAGCGAGAGGAACAGCGCGCGCGGGTCGACACCGAGCGCGATCGCCGCGCGCGAAGTCGGCCCGCCCCACGGCACGAGGTTCATCGCCGCGACCGCCATGATGAGAATGCAGGTGAGCACGCGCACATCCATCTTCATGTGCTTGTAGAGCGGCAGCAGCGCCGAGAGCGTGATCATGTAGGTGGTGGTGCCGTCGCCATCGAGCGCGACGATGAGGCCGAGAATCGCGGAGCCCATGGTGATCCGCAAGGGATCGCCGTGCGCAAGCTCCACGACCTTGCGCGTCAGCGGATCGAAAAGCCCGGCATCGATCATGATGCCGAAATAGAGGATCGCGAAGAGCAGCATCACGCCCGTGGGCGCGATATCCCGGATGCCTGCGAGCATCATCTCGCCGAGGCCCGCCGAGAATCCCGCGATCAATGCGAACGCGGTCGGCACGATGATGAGCGCGATCATCGCCGACAGCCGCTTCGTCATGATCAGAGTCATGAACGTGGCGACCATGCCGAAGGCGAGAATGGAAAGCATCAGCCGGCGGTCCCCCTCAGTGCCCGCCGACGTGGGGGCAGTCCCATTGTTTGCATCATCCTAGGCGCCTTTGTCTTTCACGAAGCTGTCAGTGATGTGCGAAGCATCAGCGGCAGCAGACCGCCCGCCTTCAGCACCCGCACCTCGGCGCCCGTCTCCACCGCCGCGCGCGCCGTGAAGGCGCGGCTGCGGCCGTCTGCATACAGCACGCGCACGCTGCACGGCGCGGACGGCGCCAGCGCATCCTCCGGCATGTCGATCTCGATGCGATCCCCGGTGCCGAGCGAAAGCGATGCCGGGCGCACATCGGCGGGGAGTTCCAGCGGCAGAATGCCCATGTTGCAGAGGTTGGAGCGATGGATGCGCTCGAACCCCACGGCAAGCACGGCGCGCACGCCGAGCAGATACTGGCCCTTCGCCGCCCAGTCGCGCGACGAGCCCATGCCATAGCGATCGCCCGCGACGACGACTACGGCCTCTCCCGCCGCCGCATAGCGGGCAGCGGCCTGCCAGAGCGGCAGCACTTCGCCGCTCGGCGCATGGATCGTCGAGCCAGCCGGAATATCCGGGCCGAGGAGATTGCGCACCGACGGGTTCGTAAACAGCCCGCGCAGCATCACCTCCCAATTGCCGCGCCGCGCGGAGAAGACGTTGAGATCGTCGGCACGCTCGCCGCGTTCGACGAGCCAGCGGCCCGCTTCGCCGCGCACGGGAATCGCGCCTGCGGGAGAGATATGATCCGTCGTGATGTCGTCGCCCAGAACGAGCAGCGGCGACGCTGTGTAATGGCCCAGACGCGACTGCGCATCGCGCGCGACGAAGGGCGGGGGCCGCAGATATGTCGAGGCCTCATTCCACGGGTAAAGCGGTCCCTTCGACGCAGGAAGCGCCATCCAGGTGGCGCTGGCTTCGGCGGCGGCATAGGCCGCATCGAAATCGGCGGGATTCGCGGCGGCGGCAAGCGCAGCATCGATCTCGCCTTCGGAGGGCCAGAGGTCGCGGAGGAAGACGGGCGATCCGTCAGACGCGGTGCCGAGGGGATCGGCTTCGATGCCGATATTGAAATCGCCTGCAAGCGCATAGGCGACGACGAGCGGCGGCGGCGCGAGATACGAATCGCTGACCGCCTGATGCACGCGGCCGGGGAAATTACGGTTCCCCGACAGCACCGCGACGGGCTTCGCGCCCTCTGCCATCAGCGCATCCATGGCGGGCGACAACGGCCCGCTGTTGCCGATGCAGGTGGTGCAGCCGTAAGCGACGATCGCGAAGCCGAGTGCTTCGAGCGGCGCGCGCAGCCCGGCGCGTTCGAGGAGCGCGGCCGCCGTGGGCGAGCCGGGGGCGAGGCTGGTCTTCACCCATGATGGCACGGAGAGCCCTCGCGACGCAGCCACGCGCGCGACGAGACCTGCCGTGACGAGCAGGCGCGTGTCCGACGTGTTCGTGCAGCTGGTAATCGCGGCGATCGCGACCGGGCGACGCTCCGCCGAGGCCACCGTCGCGGCGCGTGCGATCCGGTCCTGCGGGCGATGCGGACCGGCAAGGCTCGGCACGACGGCATCCAGATCGAGATCGAGGGTGAGATCGTAATCCGGTGCGGCATCCGGATCGAACCAGAGCTGTTGGCGGCGCAAATACGCCTCCGCCTGCCGCACATCATCCTCAGCGCGGCCCGTCGCACGCAGATAGGCAATCACGGCATCGTCGGGCGGGAAATACCCCGTCGCGCCGCCGAACTCGGGCGCCATATTCGCGACGACCGCGCGTGTGCCCGCCGATAGCGTCGAGACGCCCGGCCCGAAGAATTCGACGAAGCGGCCATCGAGACGCACGCCACGCAGCATTTCCGTGACGGTGAGCGCGAGGTCCGTCGCCGTCACACCGGGCCGGAACCGCCCTGTGAGGCGCATACCGACGACCTCCGGCACGCGCAGCGTCACCGGCATACCGAGCATCACGCTTTCGGCTTCGAGCCCGCCGACGCCCCAGCCGAGTACGCCGATGCCGTTTATCATCGGCGTGTGACTGTCCGTGCCGATCAGCGTATCCGGAAACAGCCATTCGCGCCCCTGCCATGTCTCGCGGCTGACGACGGTGGCGAGGCGTTCGAGATTGATCGTGTGCATGATGCCGGTGCCCGGCGGATGCACATGCAGCGAGGGGAAGGCGCTATCCGCCCACTTCATCAGCCCGAAACGCTCGGCATTGCGCGCCATCTCGGCGGCGAGATTGGCAGCGAGCGCGCCGCGTGTGCCGTAGCTGTCCACCGCGATGCTGTGATCGGTGGAAACATCGACGCGAAGGCCGGGCACGATCCGGCGCGGGTCTCCCCCCTCCGCGGCGATCACCGAACGCATCGCGGCGAGATCGACGAGCGCGGGGCCGCAGGTCGTGTCATGCATCAGGAGGCGCGTGGGCACGAAGGGCAATTCGATCGTCCGGTCGCCGCGTTCCAGCCACTCTACCGCGGCATGATCGGCATCGGCGTCCACCGCGCGACGGCGGAGCAGGTTTTCGGCGAGAATGCGATGCACCCACGGTATACGCGCCAGCCGCGCGCCGAGCGCGCCGGGGAGGTCCACCATCATCGGCGGCCCGGCCGGCGGGTTCATGCGGCCCCTGGCGCCTTGCGCGCGAGGAACAGCGGAATCCGGAAGCGACGCTCGATCACGCCGCCGAAACTTTGTTCGCCGACAGCCTCGATCCCATCCAGCACGCGCGCGCGCATTGGCGGCGCCATGCGGCGGATCATCGAGAAGGTCGCGTAAAGCGCGCGCATCTCCGCCGCAGTCATCCGCACCGTCATTTCATGCATCTGGTGCGCAGCGTGCATGAACCCCGCCGCGCGCAGCTCGGCGAGGCGATCGTCCGTATCCAGCGAATAGTGCCGCTGCTGCGATCCCCGAAGCGACGGCGGCAATACCGCGTCTTTCAGGAGCGGCAGCACCGCCCGGCTGAACAGGTCATGTTCGGGATCGTGCAGCACGGTCCACCACATCGCCCAGACGCCGCCGGGGCGCAGCAGCGTGTGCACGATCGGAAGCCCGCGCGAGGCCTCGACCCAGTGAAAAGACGTGGCCGCAACGCCGAGGTCGAATGCCGCTGCGGGAAGCCCTGCATCCTCGAGCGGCGCATTCACGACGCGGACGTTGTCGGCGAGATCGGCAAGCGCACCGGCAAGCACGGGATCGGGTTCGACGAGCGTGAGCGAACCCACGCCCGCTGCGATCAGCCGCCGGCTCGCCTGCCCGGTGCCGGGTCCGATCTCGAAGACATCAGCGCCGGGGACGAGCGCACCTTCGGCTGCAAGTGCAGCGTAAAGCGATTCCGGATAGTGCGGCCGTGCGCTCGCATAGCCCGCCGCATCCGCGCCGAAAATGTGCCGCCCGACAAGCTGGCTTTCGGCGGTCATCGTTCGCCGTGCTCTTCGTCGATGCGCGTGGTGACACCCGTCGCGACGATCGTCCGCGTCGCGTCGATCGAGGCGTAGGTCCAGAAGATTTCGAGCGGATCGCGGTCCGACACGTTGCGGAAGAAGTGCGGCACGCCAGCGGGAATCCATGTCAGGTCGCGCGGGCGTACGTCGTGCTCGTAACCGTCGATGTGGGCGCGGCCGGTGCCCGAGAGCACGAGCACGCTTTCCTCGCAATTGTGGGTGTGGAGCGGCACCGCGCAACCGGGATCGATGACGGTGACGCCGTTCAGCATCTGCCGCGAGCCTACGCTTGCCGTCACCATCGGTCGCGTGCGGATACCGCCGCCCCGATCCCGAACGACAAGCGTTTCCGGCCGGAGCAGCGCGGCGCTCATCGCTGCCCCCGCACCCGGACGGCGTTGCACACGGCCTCGCCGAAGGCTTCCGTGCCAAGCGTGCCACCGATATCGCGCGTGCGCGTGGCGGGATTGTCGAGAGCATCCTCCACGGCCGCTTCGAGGAGCGCGGCGGCGGAGACGAGATCGTCGCGGTCGTGCTTCCGCCCCAGCCAATCGAGCAGCATCGCCGCCGAAAGGATCAGCGACGTGGGGTTGGCGATCCCCTTGCCCGCGATATCGGGTGCGGAGCCGTGCTGCGCCTGCGCGACACAGATCTCGTCGCTGGCGTTGATCGATCCGCCGAGGCCTAGGCTGCCGCTGAGTTCGGAGGCTTCATCTGAAAGAATGTCCCCGAACATGTTGGTGGTGACGATCACGTCGAACCGATCCGGGCTGCGGATGAGCAGCGCGGCAGCGGCATCGACGATGACCTCTTCCAGCTCCACGTCGGGGAATTCGGCGGCGACCTTCCGCACTTCGCGCAGGAAGAGGCCGTCCGACAGCTTCAGCACGTTCGCCTTGTGCACGGCTGTCACCTTCTTCCGGCGCGTGCGCGCCAGAGCGAATGCGGCGCGTGCGACCCGGGAAGCGCCTTTCGCAGTGATCTTGCGGATGGAGAGCGCCATGTCCTCGTCGGGCATGAACTCGCCGCTTCCCGCGTGCATATTGCGGTCGGAATAGAAACCCTCCGTGTTCTCGCGCACGATCACGAGATCCATGGGCTTCGGAAGGATGGTGAGATCCGGCCGCGAACGGCACGGCCGGATATTGGCATAAAGCGCGAAGTGCGTGCGCAGCGCCGCCGAAGGGTTGACGCCGCCCGCCTCGCGCGGCGGATAATCGAAATGCGAGACAGGCCCGAGGATGACGCCGTCCACCTCCGGTATGCGTTCCAGAACGTCGGTTGGCAGCGTCGTGCCGGAGTCCGCAAGGCTCGCAAAACCGATCGCACGCTCCTCGATCGTGATCGGAGTGCCGTATGTCTCTGCCAGCACCTCCAGAACCCGGCGCGTTACAGCGGAGATTTCAGGACCGATGCCGTCGCCGGGGAGCAGGAGGAGATTCATGGCACTATCCGTTACAGTCGACATGCACCGGCCGGTGTCGCCAGCAGGAGGACACCGGCCGGAACTGATCACGCAACCTGCGATCAGAAAATGTTCGCGGTGAGCGAGAACTTGATCACCGACGGCGCACCGAAGGCGAGGTAGTTGCTGCTCGTGGATGCGAAATACTTCTTGCCGGTGAGGTTCTGGGCGTTGATGCGCGCGGTCATGCCTACACCCCCGATCTCGAAGGCGTACGATCCGCCAAGATCGTAAACCGTGTATCCCGGAACGAACAACGAGTTCTGCGGATTGATCGCGCGCGCGCCCGTGTAATAGGCGCCCGCGTTGATCGCGAGACCTTCGACGAGCTGCGTCAGACGATACTCCCCGGAGACCGACCACTGCGTCTTCGCCGTGTTTTCGATGCGATTGCCGACAAGTGCAGCGTTCGAGGTCTCGCCCTGTTTCGCACGCAGGAACAGCGCCGAACCGTAGAGCGAAAGTTCCGGTGTGATCTCGCCTGTAAGGCTGAATTCGAGACCACGATACGTCGCTTCGCCGTCTTTCACGAAGAAGTTCGCATCGTTGACGTAGGTCAGTTCGCGCGTGATGTCGAAGTAGGCGGCCGTGAACAGCAGACCCTTCTTCGGCTCGATCTTGATACCGCCTTCATACTGCGTGGAGTTGCTGGCAGGCAGGATTTCACCGGCATTGTTCGCGGTAAGCGGCGCGCCGGGCGTCGATTCGAGACCTTCGATGTAGGTCGCGTACGCGCTGATCCATTCCTTCGGCTTGAATACGAGGCCACCCGAAAGCGCCACGGGCTTGTCCGAGAAGGTTTCGATCGACGGACCGGCAACCGTTTCCTGCGTTTCCTTGTAGTCCGACTTGCGGATGCCGAGGAGGACGCTGAACATATCGTCGTTCACGCCGCCGAAACGCATCCGATCGAAAGCGTAAAAGCCGGTGTCCTTGATCGATGTATCACGCGTCGCGTTGTAGGCCGTCGTTCCGTCGAACCGGACATCGGCAAGATCGATCGGATCGTAGGCACTCTGAAGGCAGGTCGTCGTGAGACCGAGCAGCACGCAGTTCGCGCGCGTCGCCACAGAACCCGTGCCGACCCGCGCAACGGTCGACGGCGAATACTGACGACGAATGTTCTTCGAGGCGCCAATCAGGAGCTCGTGAACGATGGGCCCCGTCGCAAACGTACCGGCAAGCTCGATGCGGCCGTTCTTGTTGCGGTAGAGCTGTCCATCGGCCGCGTTCATGGTGAGCGTGCCAAGGCCCGTCACCGGATTGAAGTTGCCGAGCGTGCTAAAACGGCGATCACGTTCGAGATAAGAAATACCGCCCTCTGCGACGATCTCCCAGGCCGGCGTGAACTTCCACGCCACACGACCGAGCACGTTGGTCGCGTCGGCCTTGTTCATGAAGCCCCTGCTACCGGGATTACTGGACGCTTTCGGTAGCTGCGGAAGCACGGTGAGCAGGCTGGCAGCAGCGGTCGGCCCCTGCAGCACGGTCGGCTCCGTCACTTCCTTCGAGATATGCTCGACATCGAGGTTAATGCGAAGATTGTCCGACGGCGTCAGCTGGAAGGCGCCCGACTGGAAGCTGCGGCGGCCCCACGTGTTGTCGATGCCCGAATCGACCGTGCCGTAAGCGACGTTGCCGCGTACGCCGAGGATGCCCCATGTGCCGCCGGCATCGATATGGCCCTGCACCTGGCCATGATCGTTGCCGTTCACCGAGACGGCGAACACCGGATCGAGCGTCGGGCGCTTCGTGGTGAGGTTGATGATGCCCGATGGCGTCGTGAAGCCGTAGTAGAGCGCTGACGCACCCTTCAGCGCTTCGACGCGCACCTTGTTTTCAAGTGGCAGGTCGATGAGGTTCACGATCGGCAGCGAGCCGTTCAGGCGGTAGTTGCCGCGGTTTTCGACCGGGATGCCGCGGATCGAGAGGTTGTTGTAAACCGTGGGGCTCGTCTGCGAGCTGGTGACGCCCGGCGAGTTGCGGAGCGCATCGAGGATGCTCTGCGCCTGCTGAGACTTCAGCACCTGCTCGGGAATGACGCTGACGGTGAGCGGCGTATCGATCTGGCGCGCGCCGCGGAAGCTGCCCGCCTGCACGAAATCCGCGCTGTAGCTGTCCTTGCGATCGGCGGTGACGACGATTTCCTCGAGCGCCAACCCCGATTGCGTATCGGATTCGGCCTGCTGGGCCATCGCCTGACCGGCTGCCGCCATCGCAATTCCGCTGACGCCGAGTCCGGCGATCCATTTCCACTTCGTGGCCATTCCTTGCACCCCTTTTATCTCCGCCCGAAGGAGAGCGGCAGTTTCCCCATGTTCGGACGCGCACGATCGGCACGCCACGACTCGTTTCCCGGCGGGCCGCAAGGCACGGCCACCGGTGACAGGCTGACGATAGTCCGCGTAGCTGTCACAAACCTGTCTCGCCTGTGTCGCCGGGACGACAGCTTGGCGACAGACAGGCTTCCTAGTCTAATATTCGAGGACGGCATCGCGTGCCGCGGGGAGACAACATTGAAAACAGCGGAAACCTTCAGCCTTTCACGGCGCCGCTTCACCGGATTGACACTTGGCGGCGCCGGGCTGTTCGTGCTGCCGGGCCTTGCCGCGTGCGCACGGGTTTCAGAGGGGCTGACGTCCCCCGTCGATGGCCTGCCCCGCGCCCGCCCCGAAGCGCACGGCGTCGATCCGCAGGCAATCCTTGCCTTCCTTGACGAGGTGCGCGGCGCCGGGCTGGAGCTGCACAGCTTCATGCTGTCGCGCGGCGGCGACGTGATCAGCGAAGGCTGGTGGGCGCCCTACCGCGCCGACCGGCCGCACATGATGCACTCGCTTACGAAAAGCGTCGCCGTCTCGGGCGTCGCCATCGCGATGGACGAGGGCCTCTTCGGCATCGATGACAAGGTGATTTCCTTCTTCCCGGACGAGCTTCCGCCGATCGTGAGCGAAAACCTCGCCGCGATGACCGTGCGCGACCTGCTGACGATGCGCACCGGGCACGCCGAGGAAATCTCCGGCTCCGTATGGCGGCAGATCAAGACGAGCTGGGTCGCGGAATTCTTCAAGGTGCCGGTGGTTCACAAGCCGGGCACGCGCTTCGTCTATTCGAGCGCGGCGAGCTTCATGCTCTCCGCGATCGTCACCAAGCTGACCGGCCAGACGCTCCGCGACTATATGGAGCCGCGCTTCTTCAAGCCGCTCGGCATCACCGGGCTCAGCTGGGATGTCGGCCCCGGCGGCATCAACCCGGGCGGCAATGGCCTCACCTGGAAAACCGCCGATGCGCTGAAGCTCGGAATGCTTTACGCGCAGAAGGGCCGCTGGAACGGGCAGCAGATCCTCTCCCCCGCATGGGTCGAGGCGGTGAGCAAGCCGCAGGTGGCGGAGGGCGAATACAGTTATCAGTGGTGGATCGGCGCCAACAAGACCTTCTATGCGGTCGGCCTGTTCACGCAGATGTCGATCGTATTCCCCGATCACGACGCCGTGCTCGCCGTCACCGGCGCGATCCGCAAGAGCGAGATGCTCTCCCCGATCGTCGACAAGCACTTTCCCGCCGCCTTTGGCGCCGCGAGCCTGCCGCCCAGCAACAGCGGTTATGCTGCGCTTACGGAGCGCACGCGCACGTTATCGCTGCTTCCGGCGCTTCCCGCCACAACCTCGCCTGTGGTGGCGCGCATTTCAGGCAAGCAATTCAGGGCGAGCGAAAATGCCGAGGGCATCGAGAGCCTCGGTTTCACCTTCGAAGAGGGGCGCTGCCGCTTCACGATGCGCGATGCCCGCGGCGAACACAACGTCGACGTCGGTCTCGGCCGCTGGATCGAGGACAGCACAAGCGTAACCGGCAACAAGCTGCACCACCAGTATCAGCCGGATTCGATGATCGTCGTCGCGGGCGGGCGCTGGACCGCGCCGGACACGTTCGAGATGATCTGGCAATTCGCGGAAACCGCTTTCCGCGACACCGTCGTGTGCCGCTTCGATGGCGACACGATGACCTTCGATCGCAGCGTCAACGTGAATTCCGCGGCGCTGTCGCTTCCCACCGTCCACTCAAAGCTGGTCTGAACATCATGATCCTGATCCTGTCGCGGCCGCTGAAGGCCGTCCGCACCCTTGCTGCTGCGTTCGCGATGCTCATGCTTTGCGCCGTCAGCCTGCCGACCGCCGCGCACGCGGAAAGCGGCCCGAAAAGCCTGCTGATCACCTACAAGAGCACGGCGGCGAAGCGGCCCGCATTTCGCCAATATCTGGAAGGCGCCGGAACTCAGCGTTTCGAAGCCTTGAAAAAAGCGGGCAAGATCGCCGACTACCAGTTCCTGTTCAACTGGTACAACGACACGCTGACCTGGGACGCGATGGCGATCATCCAGTTCAAGGATTATGCCGACGTCGCGGAATGGAAAACGCTGGAGCGCACGTCGCCCGGCGGGCTCGATGCGAAGGGCCTCGCGCTCGGCGAACCGGAGATCACCGTATCCGCCGATCTCCTGTGGGAAGACGGCGCCGCAGCGCCGCGTGCCAGCGGCCGCGTGTTCTACGTGATTCCCTACGAGTATCGCGAACTCGCCGAATACAAGAAATACGTCGACGGATATGTCATCCCGCAGGTGCAGGGCTGGATGCGCGAAGGGATTCTTTCGCGCTATCGGATTTTCCTCAATCGCTATCCCGTCGGTGCCTCGTGGGATGCGCTGTTCGTCTACGAATACAAGGACATCGACTCCTTCGGAAAGCGCGAGCCCACGATCGCCAAGGTCCGCGAACCGCTGCGCAAGCAGCCGGAATGGGCTGCGCTCAACGCGATCAAGCAGCAGATTCGTGCCGAGAGCGAAAACGTGATCGCGGACGATCTCGCCGGACGTTGATTCACGCCACATTTCGCAACTGACATTTCCCTGACGCCTGCTGCCGGACGCGTGTCAGGTGCGTTCCGGCAAAAGCCCCCCCGTCACCATCACAAGGGGCTTTTGCGAATGTTTTTGTGCTCTCCTTCCCGCTGGACGCTTGCTGCCGTTCTATTGATTTCAACGCACACCGCCGCCGTGGCGGCTGACGCGGGCAGCAGCGTGACGGCGTTCGAGCCCGACTACTTCGCAAGTGCGCAGCCCGTATCCGCGCTCGACATCGTGAAGCTGGTGCCGGGCTTCCGTCTCGAAGAAGGCGACAGCGAGCTGCGCGGCTATTCCGGTGCGGGCGGCAACGTCCTCGTCGACGGCCAGCGCCCGACGAGCAAGGAAGACACGCTCGAAGACGTGCTGAAGCGCATTCCGGCGGGAAGCGTGGAACGCATTGAGCTGATCCGCAGCGGCGCGGGTTACGACATGCAGGGCTACACGCTGCTCGCCAATGTCGTCCGCAGCCACACGCAGTCGCTGAGCGGGCGTATCGAGGGCACCTACGCGAATTACCGACACGGCTATGACGCGCCGCGCCTTGCCGGCGAGCTCCGCCATGTCGCGGGCGGCCATATCCTCGACCTCTCCGGCGCCATCTATCGCGACATCGACGACGAGCACGGCTTCGGCAGCCGCAATCGCTACGCCGAGGACGGCACCCCGGTCCGGCTCGGCGTTTACGGCCAGCCCGAAGGCGACAACATCCGCGAGATGCTGGGCAGCTATCAACTGCCGCTGGCGGGCGGCACGGCGCGCGTGAACGGCCTTTACAAGATGAAGAAGATGTTCGCGAACATCGGCGAGGAAGTGATCTTCCCGACGCCCTATGACGCATCCGGCACCGAACGCGTGAACACCGAATCGACGGAAATCGGCTTCCACTACGACCGCGCGGTCGGCGCGCGCAGCCAGATCGAACTGCTCGCGCTGCGTCGGACGACGGGAATCGACGGTACCGACAAATCGTTCGCGCCGGGCGGCGACGACGTGACCCGTGAAAACTCGGACGCGAGCGAGACCATCCTGCGCGGTGTGCTGCGCCGGAAAGCGGGAAACGTCTCGCTCGAAGGCGGCATCGAAGGCGCGCTCAATATCCTCGACAGCCACAGTGCGCTCGAAGAGGACGGCGTGGACATCCCCCTCCCCGCCGCCAACGTGCGCATCGAGGAAAAGCGCGCGGAGGCCTTCTTCACGGCGGCGTGGCACCTATCGAGCGCACTGACGGTGGAGGCAGGCAGCCGCTACGAAACCTCGACGCTGACGCAGAGCGGCGACAGCGCGCTCAGGAAATCGCTCTCGTTCATCAAGCCGCGCCTGCTCGTGCGTTGGGCGCCGTCGCCGCAGGACGAAATCCGCGCGCTCTTCGAACGCTCGGTCGGCCAGCTCGATTTCGCCGACTTCGTCAGTTCGGCTTCTCTCACGGGCGGCACCGTCACCGCGGGCAACAAGGATCTGGAGCCGGACAGCCTCTGGCGTAGCGAACTCGCCTGGGAGCGCCGCATCGGAAAGGGCTCAGTCGTGGTCACCGCCCGGCATGAAGCGATCAGCGACGTCGTCGACCGCATCCCGGTCTTCACCGACGAGGGCGTTTACGACGCCGTGGGCAACATCGGCAGCGGCCGTCGCCAGGAAGTGCAGTTCGATTTCAACCTGCCCTTCGATCCGCTGGGGCTGGCGGGCGTCACCCTGCAGGGCAGCGGCCTCTGGCGCCACAGCCGCGTCACCGATCCGGTGACCGGCGAGCGGCGGCGTATTTCGGAAGACCTGCCGATCGAAGCCAAGGTGAGCCTGACGCACGATATCGCGCGCTGGCACACCCGCTGGGGCATCAACTACGTGCACGCCGAGAAGGAAACGACGTTCAAGATCGACGAGGTCGAGATCGACCGCGTGCCCGACCGCGTCGACGCCTTCATCGAATACAAGCCGGATGCCGCGTGGACGCTGCGGGCCTTCGCCAAGAACCTTACGAACAGCCCGGTGATCCGCACGCGCAGCCTCTACACAGGGCTGCGCGGATTGTCTCCGATCCGCCACATCGAACGGCGCGAACTGAACAGCGGACCCTATGTGGGCTTCACGATCCAGCGTACGTTCGGTGGATGAGCACCCATGCAAGCTTCCTGACAGTTGCGTTCCTTAAGGTCGCCCCGATCATCTGGAGGGGGACGTGGACTATGCGGTGGAACATCTATGCCGGAGTGGGCCTTCTGCTGCTGCCGATGGCGGGATTCATGCCCGCTGAAGCCGCCGAGCGCTTCCCGTCCCCCGAGTGCGAGACCTATGTCGCTTATGACCGCGACATGGTTCTCCCCGGCTATCTCATCGCCTCGAAGACGGGCGCGAAGGTCTGCGTTCCCTTCACGACCGTCGGTGCCCGTCCTCCCGTAGACTACAAGGGCGATTTCTACGTCGACGAATTCGCCGACGAGACGCTCCGTGCACGCTGGCTTCAATGCAAGGCTGATCCGGTCTGTGCGGCGCGGGTCTCACCCGTCGTAAATGGCCGCAAACCGCCCAACCGCGAGCATCGCATCACCGATCCGCATCATCGCCACCTGCTCGGCAAGATCAGCGAAGGCGCAAACCTCGACCTTGCCGTGATCCGGCGCCCGGCCTTCTTCGCGCAGGCGCCCTATCGCGAGCCGATCGCCGCGGTCGAGGCGAAGACCTATACCGTTGAATTCACCGCCCCCGCCGAAGCGCACGAGCGTATCCACAAGGGCATCGACACGCCGGTGAAGCTGCGCGGCTGGTATATGCAGGGCCGCGGCGTACCGGACGCCAAGAGCCGCAAGGTGCGCGCGCTCATCGTGATGAGCGGCGGCGGCGGCACGCGCCTCACCGCGATCGATCATCCCGAGGACCGACTTTACAGCATCCATACCGAAACCGGGAAAACCGCGATCAATGCCTTCCCGAACACACGCACCGGCTCGCCGGGCCAGGCCGGATGGCGATCGCTGATGGCAATGTTCAATGCGGCGGGTTTCGACGTACTTGCCTACGACCGGCGCGGTGTCGGCGTTTCGAGCGGCTACAGCGACACCAACACGCTGCAGCAGGGCCGCGATCTGCTGGCGGCGCTCGCCAGCCTCCGCTCGGGCGAAGGGATGCGTACCCTGTCGCCGAAGGGCAAGCTCTACACGGGCACCGATGCCGCCCGCGCGCTGCGCGGCAAGACCGCCGAACTGCCGACGCTGCTGCTCGGCAATTCGCGCGGCACGATGGCGAGCGGCTGGGCGATGACGATGAACTTCGACAAGGATTGCAGCTACGATCTCGCCGAGATCACCTGCACGCCGCCCCGCCGCGACCCATCGATCAAAGGTGCGCTGCTGATGTCGGAATTCACAAGCGGCCCCGGCTTCGTTTCGGCGACACCGACGCCCGAGGACGAGGAACGCGGGCTCGGCAAGGATCGCGGCCTGTTCATCGGCGGGAGCCAGATTGAGCACAATATCGTGTTCTTCCCCGGCTCGGCGATCCTCGCGGGCATGAAGACATGGCCCGCCGCTTTCTTCGCGCGCGGGCTTTGGGACTACGCCGCCAGCCTTGAAGGCACGATCACCTCCTACGACCGCGTGCCGGGGCTTAAGGAGCTTGTCGTGGTGCGTGGGCCGCACCCGTTCGAAACATGGCCCGAGGCGGAAAAGACGCGCGTCCGCGAACGCCTGCGCGCTTTCGCTTTGGCAGCGATCCGCGGCGCACACGATGTGCCCGGCGCGCGCGCATGGACGACGATGAAAGAGCTTGTCGCGACGACCGAAGACGTCTGGGAACCGTCGTCTGCACCGCGCCCGTGATCTCCTGCGGCGATTTCGCGGTAGGCACCGGAGAGGAAAAAACGCTAGACTGAAAACGCGGAGGTTCAGTCTATGCAATTGATTATCAACGGCAAAAAGCACACCTATGACGGTCCTTCTGAGATGCCTTTGTTATGGTATGTGCGTGACCTGGCGGGGTTGACGGGAACGAAGTTCGGTTGTGGTCTGGGGTTGTGCGGTGCGTGCACGGTGCACGTGGAGGGTACGGCGATGCGGTCGTGCCAG
>JAEULI010000035.1 GCA_016793845.1 Sphingosinicella sp. | reverse complement strand
CGAGAACGTCGGCGTTGAAGCGGTCGGCTTCCTGTTCCGAGATGCCGTGACCGCTGCCTTCGTAGACCTTCAGCGTCGCTTTCGGCGCCAGTTTCGAGGAGAGCAACGCCGAGGCGCCGATCGGCACGATCTGGTCGTCGTCTCCGTGGATGATGAGCGCAGGCACGTCGATCTTCTTCAGGTCTTCGGTGAAATCGCTTTCCGAGAAGGCCTTGATCGAGTCGAGCTGACCCTTGAGGCCGCCCATCATACCCTGCCGCCAGAAGTTGGCGCGGATGCCTTCCGAAACCGTCACCCCTTCGCGGTTGAAGTTGTAGAAGGGGATCGTCGCATCCCAGAAGAACTGCGCGCGGTTGTCGAAGGTGTTCTTACGGAAGGCATCGAACACTTCGAGCGGCAGGCCGCCGGGATTGGCCTCTGTCTTCAGCATCAGCGGCGGCACCGCGCCGAGCAGGACCACCTTCGCGACCCGGCCCGTGCCGTGGCGGCCGACGTAGCGGGTGACTTCGCCGCCGCCCGTCGAGTGGCCGATGAGGACGACGTTCTTGAGGTCGAGCTGTTCGATCAGCTCGGCGAGATCGTCGGCATACTGGTCCATCGTGTTGTTCTGCCAGACCTGATCGGAGCGGCCGTGGCTGCGGCGATCGTGGGCGATGACGCGGTAGCCATTGTTGGCGAAGAAGACGAGCTGGGGATCCCATGCGTCGGCCGAAAGCGGCCAGCCGTGCGAGAAGACGATGGGCTGCGCGTCCTTCGATCCCCAGTCCTTGTAGAAGATGCGGGTGCCGTCCTTTGTGGTGATGGTGCTCATGATAAGGTTCCTTCCTGAATGTCTGCCGCCGCGTTCGCGTCGGCTTCTGATGGACGTTCTACGCGGCGTGCGGCAGGGTGCGGATTGGCGGAACCGACATTGTAGGGGTCAAAAGTGACAAACGATCGCGCAGTCGCAGAAATCGGCATCGTCCTCTATCCGGGCGCGCAGCTCGGCATGATCCACGGCATGAGCGACCTGTTCTGGATCGCGGGCGAGCTTTCGGAAGCGCATGGCGGCGAGCGCCTGCGGGTGAGCCACTGGGAGCGAGGCGATGATGGCTTCCGCCGCAGTTTCGATACGATGCCCAGCGCCGGTTCGTGCCCCGCCGTGCTCATCGTGCCGGGCGCGCTGTCGAAGGTGCCCAGCCCGCAGGAAACCGAGCCCTATGCGCGCTGGCTGCTCGACCGGCACGCGCAGGGCGCGACGCTCGGCTCGGTGTGCGGCGGCGCGTTCATCCTTGCCGCGACCGGCCTCCTCGCCGGACGCCCGGCGACGACGCACTGGATGTTCGGCGAACCCTTCCAGCGCCGCTTCCCCGACGTGAAGCTCGATACGGACAAGATGATCGTGGAGGACGGCGACATCATCACCGCGGGCGGCCTGATGGCGTGGACCGATCTCGGCCTCCGCCTCGTCGATCGCTTCCTCGGGCCTTCGGTGATGCTGGAGACCGCACAGTATCTGCTCGTCGACCCCGTGGGGCGCGAGCAGCGCCACTACAGCACGTTCGCGCCGCAATTGACGCACGGCGATGAGGCCATACTGAAGGTGCAGCACTGGCTGCAGGCCAAGGGCGGCCGCGACGTGAGCGTGACGGCGATGGCGGAGCACGCCGGGATGGAGGAGCGCACCTTCCTACGCCGCTTCCGGGGCGCGACGGGCATGAAACCCACCGAATATTGCCAGCAGCTCCGTGTCGGCAAGGCGCGCGAATTGCTGGAGTTCTCGAAGCGCCCCGTCGACCGGATCGCGTGGGAGGTCGGCTACGAGGACGCGGGCGCCTTCCGCAAGGTCTTCCAGAAGCGCGTCGGCCTCACCCCAGGCGACTACCGCCGCCGCTTCGGCACTGCGGCTGCTGCCTAAGCCGCGAGGCGGCGGCCCATGAACAGCTTGAAGAGCACGAACACCACGCCCGCGCCCGCCGCGAGCCCGGCATGGAGCAGCCAGAACTCGGTTGTCCGCATCGTTTCGTAGAAACCGCCGATCCAGCCGACGAGCGCGTTGCCCGAGAAGAAGGCGAGATAGTAAAGGCCGATGACGGTCGCGTTGATCGCCTTCGGCGCGAGCTTCGCGAACAGCGCGAGGCTGACCGGGAGCATGTGCGCGAAGCCGATGCTGTTGATGACATGGAAGGCGACGGGCCAGGCGAGGCCGATCTTCTGTCCGGCGCCCTGCGTTTCCGCCGCCATGTAGAGACAGAGCATCCCGCCGACCGAGAAGGCAGAACCGATGATGATCTTGGTGATCTCGTCGGGCTCCTTCCAGCGCTTGCCGTACCAGCGGTAGAAGAGCGCGACGAGCGCGAGGAAGCTGACGCTGACGATGGCGTCCAATGTGACAAGCCACGTTGTCGGCAGTTTCTCACCCATGAAATTCAAATCGAACTGCTGGTCGCCCCAGACGAGATAGGCGTTGAAAATCTGGTTGTTGGGCACGATCGCGACAGCGAGCACCGGGATGAGCAGCACGAGCGCGATCACGGCGGGCCAGTCTCCGGCCTCCAGCTTCGGCGCGGCGGTTGCGGCTTTGCCCTGCGGTTCGAAATGCTCGCGTGGCAGGTGCTTCTGCCCGGCGAGATAGATGGCGAGGCCGATGAGCATACCGACGCCCGCCGCGCCGAAGCCCCAGTGCCAGCCGACCGTTTCGCCGAGCGTGCCGACGATGAGCGGCGAGGCGATGACGCCCGCGTTGATGCCGAGATAGAAGATCTGAAAGGCGTCGGCGCGGCGGAGGTCTGTGGGGCCGTAGAGCGCGCCGACCTGGCTTGCGATGTTGCCCTTGAACATGCCGCTGCCGAGCACGAGGCAGAGCAGCGCGAAGAGGAACGCTGCTTCGAACGCCATCAGGAAATGGCCGACCGCCATCGTGACCGCGCCGAGCAAGACGGTGCGTCTCTTGCCGAGGACGCGGTCGGCGAGGAAACCGCCGAGGATGGGGGTGAGGTAGACGCTTGCGGCATAGGTGCCGAAGATCGCGGAGGCGAGCGCCTGGCCTTCGATGCCGCCGAAAAGCGCGCTGAACGGCTTGAACAGCGCGACGTTTTCGACATGGCCGGGAAGCAACAGCTCCTTCGTCATGTAGAGCACGAGCAGCGCCTGCATCCCGTAGAAGGAGAAGCGCTCCCACGCCTCCGTAAACGCGAGATAGCCGAGGCCGATGGGGTGGCCGAGGAAACGGCGGTCTTCCGATGTCGTCATCTTGCGCTCCCCGGCAGCCGCCCTATCGTGCAGACGTATAACAATATCTTCAGGGAGACCCACATGAAACTCGGCCTCACGGCAATCGCCCTGTCGCTTGGAGCAACCGGCGCGTGGGCGGCGCCCGCCGACGACTTCGCGAAACTGCGCGACGACATCTGGCAGATGGCGCTCGCCGAGAACCCGCGTCTTGCCAGCAGCCTCGGCGACCGGCGCGGCGACGGCAAGCTCGACGATATCTCGCTCGCCGGATACGACCGCCGAGTCGCGGCGGACAAGGCCTTCCTGAAACGGCTGGACGCGATTTCCATCGACGCGCTGCCGAAGGCAGACCGCATCGATTACCGCATCCTGAAACGCAGCCTTGAAAGCAGCATCTCGGGCGCCGCTTTCGGCCAGGAAGCGACCGTGCTGTTCACCAATCGCTACGGCTGGCACATGGCGTTCGCGGGTCTCGCCGACGAGTCCCCGTTCTTCAACACGGCGGACTATGAAAGCTACGTCGCCCGCCTCGAAGCCTACGGCAAACAGAATGCTGACGGCATCGCTGTCACGCGCCGCGCCATCGCCGACGGGTTCACGCAGCCGTGCGTGCCGATGGCTGGCTTCGAGAAGACGATCGAGGGACGCATCGCGCCGAGCGCCGCAGCAAGCAGCTTCATGTATCCGTTCCGCGCGAAACCCGCGACGATTTCCGACGGCGACTGGGCGGCGCTGAAAACGCGCGCGGCAAAGGCGGTGGACACGGTGGTGACGCCCGCCTACCGCGATTTCCTGAAGTTCTACACGGCCGAATACGCACCCAAATGCCGCAAGAGCGTGGGCATTTCCGCGACAAAGAACGGCGCGGCCTATTACGCCTACCGCATCAACCAGCAGACGACGACGGACAAGACCGCCGAGGAGATCCACCAGCTCGGTCTCAGCGAAGTCGCGCGCATCCGCGCGGAGATGGACGCGGTCGTGCAGAAATCCGGCTTCAAGGGCGACCGCAAGGCCTACATCGCCATGCTGCGCACCGATCCGAAATATTATGCGAAAACCGGCGAAGAGCTGATGCTGCGCGCAGGCGCGCTTGCCAAGACGATCGACGGCCACCTGCCGAAACTGTTCGGCAAGCTGCCGCGCCTGCCCTACACGGTGCAGCCGATCCCGGACGATCAGGCGGCGGGCAATACCACCGCCTATTACGAGCCGGGCGCGATCGCCGCGGGCCGCGCCGGTGTATACCGCGTCAACCTCACCGAACTCGATCAGCGCCCGCTGTTCGAGCTTCCCGCGCTCGGCGTGCATGAAGCGGTGCCGGGCCACCATCTGCAGATCGCGCTGCAGCAGGAACTCGACCTCCACGATTTCCGCAAGCACGGCGCGTTCTTCACCGCGTTCGTGGAAGGCTGGGGGCTTTATTCAGAGCGGCTCGGCATCGAGATGGGGCTTTACGACACGCCCGAGAAGGACATGGGCCGCCTCTCCTATGAGATGTGGCGCGCGTGCCGCCTCGTCGTCGACACCGGCATCCACGCCAAGGGCTGGACGAAGCAGCAGGTGGTGGATTTCATGCTGGAGAACACGGCGCTCTCCGCAGCCAACGTCGATGCGGAAGTGAACCGCTACATCACATGGCCGGGACAGGCGCTCGCCTACAAGATCGGCGAACTCAAGTTCCGCGAGCTGCGCGCCCGCGCTGAAAAGGAACTCGGCGACAAATTCGACGTTCGCGCCTTCCACGACACGGTTCTGGAAAACGGCGCGGTGCCGCTCGACGTGCTGGAAGCCTATTTCAACGAATGGCTCGCGGCGCAGAAAGCCGCGTAACCCTGCCTTGACAGGTTACGCGCCAGACGTCGCCACCAGCCGCAGCCATGCAATGCTCCGCTCGCGCACGCTCGGCGCGAGCGGCAGCGGATCGAAGATGCTCGCGGGCTTTTCGGCATAGTGGGGATCGGCCGCCACGACCCGCGCCCATTCCTCCCGCGCCTCTCCCATCCGCCCGCCGCGGGCAAGCGCCATCGCCAGCATGGCGTGCTGCAGCGGCGGCCCGGCGGGCGACTGGAACTCCTCGGCGGCGGAGAGCGCAGTATCGGGATCATCACGCGCAACCGCCGCGAAGAACAACCCGGACTGCACCCATTGCGGCGGGTTGGCGTGGAGCGAAAGCGCCTTGCGCAGCACCGCCTCGCCATCGGCATCGCCCATCATGACCTTGAACATGCCAACCCCGGCCATGAATTCCGGATTGTTGCCGTTGTAGTAGACGACACGATCAGCAGCGGCACGCGCCTGACGATCGAGCCCGAGATAGAGCGCCGTGCGCATCACCGAATATTGCGCACCCGGATCGTTCGGCTGCAGCGCGACCGATTTCAGCGCCTCGGCGTGCGCCGCGCTCAACTGATCGATGCGCTCCTGACCGGAAAGTTTCAGCGCATCCTGCGCCATGAACCATGATCGGGCGCCGTGCGCCATTGCCGATTTCGGATTTTCAGCGGCCCACGCCGCGACGCAGCCCCTTACGGCCGGCTCATCTTCGGGCGGCATCATCCGCCAGTAGCTGCGAAGCGCGAGCCAGCATCCATAAGGCGTGTTGATATCGATATCGCGCTGATCGCCATCATTGTGGATGACGCCGGAAGGCTGCGCGAGCCGCGCGCTGACAGTCGCAGCGACCTCGTCGACATCGAACAGCCGACCTTCGATCGGCTCTCGCAGGCCCGAACGCGACCAGACCACGCGGCCGGTATCGAGGCTGGTGAGCGTGATGTTGATGCGCGTACCGCCGGGCACGGTGCGAAGCGTCGTATCGATCCGGTAGTCGGTGCCGGACGACAGCTTGCGCACGACATCGATCGCGGTGAAACGGTCCAGCCCTTCGCCAAGACTTGCGGTGAGATCAACCGCGGCGTTGCGCTGCGGCTGGGCCGGATCGAGCGCCGTCGCGGGGGCGAGATAGATCGTGGGGAAATTGCGAACGTGCCATGCATTCTCGTTTCCGCGCCACAACAAAAACGCGGCGAGCAGGGCCGCTGCCGCGATAGCGGCGAGCACTGCGTAACGCCGCATTTCCGTTTTCGGTTCGGAAATTTTGGCAACGATCGGCGCAGGCGTTTCGCCGATGAATTCGACGGCGTAGCCGCCGCTCGGCACACGGATCTGCACACCGCCCACGGGTGCCGTCTGCGCGTAGTGCGCATCGAGCAATTTGCGCAGCCGCGCGACCTGAACGCGCGGGTAGGAATCGGTTTGCGGATCAAAATCGGATTCGCGCCCGAGCGCCTCGACCGCGATGGCATAGGATTTCAGTGTATCGCCGCGTCCCGCGAGCGTTTCGGTGACAAGGAAGTGCAGCAATCGCCGCATCACCGGCGATCGCTGGAATGCCGGATCCGACTCGATCGCATCGAGCTCCGTGTCCACCTTCCGCCGCAAGACGTCAGCCGGATGGATCGGGTCGTGGTGCATCAGTAGACCTCCCTCCCCCGTGCGACCGTTCCCTTGATGCGGTCGTTCACCTGATCGTTACGAACTAGAAACGTCCTAATATTCCGTTAAAGACGCAGGTGCCTGAATTCGCGGGAAAGTTGAGAGCTCCGCTAACTCCATCTGTAACAGTTACAAGCTGCCACCTGCCACTCGTGACGATACGGTCACCAAAGCGAGGCCCTAGGCCAAATCTATCGCAAGGCGAGAGTCCGGCAACCGGTTTTTACTCCCCCTCGACCCGCGCATCCGCTCTCCTCCAATGTACGAAAGAAAAGCACCAACACTCTTGGCCGTGATCCTGTTCCTCTCATCGATCACGGTCACACCCCGGCGGCGGCGACTGCGTCCTCCGAAGTCGCCGCCGCAAACCGGCCGGAGGGGCCGCGAGACGGGGTCCGTGTTGGTAACGAAGACAAAAACAGGGTTGCATCAAAGTTGCATCACGTGGGGGAGAGCTGGAATGATTGACGACAGCGAAGGCGATGCACGCGGACGGGTTTCTACCCGCATGTCCGGGGCGATCACGGTCGGCCGCAGACGCAGCACGGTTGCTGTCCGCAACATTTCGCTCGGCGGCGCGATGATCGAGCTGCCGTCCCCGCCCGAGGAAGGCACGCGCATCCGTTTCGAAACCGAGACCACCGGCAAGATCGATGCCCGCGTCGTCTGGGTGATCGGTAACCGATGCGGCCTCGTATTCGAGCGCACAGCCCAAAAGTCGGCCCAGAAGGCGGCGGCGGCAACCGCCTGAAGCTTTAGGCAGCCAGCGGAACGATTTCGAGGATGATATCGCCGGCGGAGATGCTTGCCGCGCCGGGCTCCCAGAAACCGATCGCCTGATCGCCGCGAATGATGCGCACCGCGAGACCGCCCTTGCAGGAGGCGAGCGGCTTTCCGATTTCATCGGCGTGCGCGGGCCGCTCGACGAGTTGCACGCGCCCGTCCGCCGTTACGAGATCGGTGATGTAGTCGACGACATGACTGCCGCCCGCCGCGCGCGCGAGCAGATGCCCGCCGAGCGTGACTGGGTTGATCACGGTATCAGCGCCCGCCTTCCTGACGAGATCCTCATTGTCTTCGGACTTGATGATCGCGCTGATCCGCACGTTCGGATTGAGCTGGCGCGCGGTGAGCACGAGCAGCGCGCTCGTATCGTCGCGGCCGCCGCAGGCGATGAAGCTCTCCGCCGCCTCGATGCGCGCGAGCGACTGGGTTTCGTTGCGCGTGGCATCCCCTTCGAGCCCCATGACACCCACGCCGAGCGCCGCCTCCACGCGCGCGGGCGACGGATCGATCACCACGATGCGCTGCGGATCGATGCCGTTCGCCACGAGTTCCTCGACCGCGGCGGTGCCCGTGGTGCCGTAGCCGGCGACGATGTAGTGCTGCGTCAGGCGCGCGCTGATGCTTTTCATGCGCCACTTCTCCCACATGTGCTGGACGAGGAATTGATACGCGGTGCCGAGGAACAGCAGCCACACGAACAGGCGGATCGGCGTCACCACCATCGCATCGAACAGGCGCGCGCGGTCCGTAACGGGAACGATGTCGCCGAAGCCCGTGGTCGTTACGGTGACGGCGGTGAAATACACGGCGTCAACGAAGCTGATCTCGTTTTCGGGATCGTTCGCGTCGCGGTAGCCGCCGCGATCGAGCCAGTGGCCGGCAAGCGCGATGCCGAGCAGCGCGAGAACAATACCGACACGCACCGCGAGGCTGCCGAGCGGCGACAGCCTGGGCGGGCGACGCAGCCGACCGCCCTCTTCGCGCGCGCGCGCCAGCAGGCTCGGCAGCGTCGGCCGCATGACGCGGCGAAACTCGCCGATCCTCACGCCGTCTCCATCGCGCGGGAATAAACCTCGCGGTAGCGCTCCACCATCACCGCCTCGTCATATTCGGCGACCACGCGCGCGCGGTTCGCCGCCCCGAGTTCGGCGCGCAGCAGCGGATCGCCAATCATGCGCGCGAGCAGCCTGCCGAACACCATGTCATCATCAACGCGCGCGATCATCGGCCGGTTGCGTTCGGAGACGATGGCGCGGACGTCGCCCACATCCGTGGAGACCGCCGGAAGCCCCGCCGCCATCGCCTCGACGAGGCTCAAGGGGAACTGCTCGCTGTCCGACGACAGAGCGAAGATGTCGAAATGGCCGACGCAGGTTTCGGGCTTGCCGAGGAAACCGGGCATGAGCAGGCGGTCGGCGATGCCCGCGTCGGCTGCGGCAGCGAGGATCGCCTCGCGCTCCGGTCCCTCGCCGACGATGACGAGGCGCGCGGGGACGGAAACGATGCGTGTCGCCGCGGCGAAGGCGCGGACAAGGCGCGGCAGGTTCTTCACCTTGCGGAGGCCCGCAAGCGTGCCCACGACGACCTCGCCTTCGCGCCGTTCGAAGCCCGGGATGCTGCCCGCGGGCGGCGGCGCGGCGAAGAGGGCGCTGTCGATGCCGTTCGGAATGCGGATCACGCGGCCGCGCGGCTGCTTCCACGGGCCGAGCGCGATCCGCTCCAGCACCTGCGACGGCACGACGAGCGCGGACGCCGAGGGCAGCGCGAGGCGGCGGTAGAGCACGCGCGCGGGCTTCTGCCGAAGGGCTTCGTCGTCGTTGAACCCGTCTTCGTGGTGGACGAGCGGGCGGCGCGCGAACAGGCGGTTCGCCATCAGGCCGTCGAGCGCGCCCCAGTTATAGGTCAGCACGAGGTCATAATTGCCGCGTACGATGGCCGCGCCGATCACCTTCAGCTTGCCGGGCGTGAGCCGTCCGGCAAGCGGGGGGAAATCGGCGAGCACCCGCGCATCGACGTGCGGGGCGATCTGGCGGGCGGCACCGACAGCCGTCGGCACGGCGCTCACGATGTCGTGCGTGTAGGCATCGCCGAACGCATTCATCAGGCGCACGGCGCGGGCTTCCTTGCCGCCGAGGTCGAAGGTCGAGTGCAAGTGCAGCAGGCGCGGCCGGCTGGAAGGCGGCGTAAGAGACATGGTTTCGGCTTATAGCAGTGTTGAAACACCGATAAAGGCGTGACAAAGCGCGAGAAATTAACGATCACGCGGCATTCGTTGAACGTACACGAACAGGAAAACGGGGCGGCATGGGCGGCTTTTATCTGTGCCGAGTGACGGAAGGCGACGCCGACGACGCGCGCATTGCCGCCGCCGAGGCGCAGTTTCGCCTGCACGGCTTCACCCGGTTCACGCCGATCCGCAGCGCCGCGCACGCCGGCTTCCACGCCGCGCCGATCCACGGCAGCCATGTCTGCGTGCACCGCGACGGCGAGGATTTCATCGCGGTCGCGGGGACGCTGATCCACGATGGCAAGTTCGGCGAGGCGGCGCTCCGCGCGCTGCTCGGCGACTTCCGGTTCCCGTTCGAGGACTGGTCGAACACCACGGGCCAGTTCGCCGCTATCGTCCACAAGGGCGGACGGACCTTCGCGTTCACCGATT
>JAEULI010000038.1 GCA_016793845.1 Sphingosinicella sp. | reverse complement strand
AGTTTTTCAAATTTTGTGGACATGTTAGCGTCCTCCATCCGTCAATGGGAGATCATGATGGCGAAGAAGAAAGAAACGGTAGCGAAGGCGAAGAAGCCGAAGAAGGTTAGCGCTGCCAAACCGGCCGCGAAGAAGCCGGCTGCGAAGAAGCAGTCGACCGGTTCGGATTTCGGTGAACATCTCGCAGCCGCCGGTGCGCAGCTGCAGGCACGTGCGGAAGCGATGTTCGGGCAGTGGCTCGATCAGGCTTCGTCGACGCTGCGCAAGAGCGGCGTGCAGACCATTGTCGACGACATCAAGTCGCGCTCCGGCTTCGAAAAGATTGCCAAGGAACTCGCCAGCAACGTCGCGAGCGAGATCACGAAATTTGCTGCGTCGACAAGCATCGGCGCCAAGGTTGCACCGAAGGCGAAGCCGGGTCCGAAGCCGAAGGGCAAGCCCGGTCCGAAACCCAAAGCGGCTGCTGCGAAGCCTGCCGTGAAGGCACCGGCGAAGGCGAAAGCGAAGCCGGGTCCGAAACCGAAAGCCGCCGCGCCGAAGGCCGCTGCGAAGCCGGCCGTGAAGGCACCGGCAAAGCCGAAGGGCAAGCCCGGTCCGAAGCCGAAAGCGGCTGCGAAGCCTGCTGCGGCGAAGCCCGCCGTTTCGGCGCCCGCCAAGCCGAAGGGCAAGCCGGGCCCCAAGCCGAAGGCCGCTAAAGCTGCTGCGAAGCCGGCCGTGAAGGCACCGGCAAAGCCGAAGGGCAAACCCGGTCCGAAGCCGAAGGCCGCCGCGCCGAAGGCCGCTGCGAAGCCGGCCGTGAAGGCCCCCGCGAAGGCGAAAGCGAAGCCGGGTCCGAAGCCGAAGGCCGCTGCGCCCGCGAAGCCGGCAGCCGCGCCTGCCGCCGCCGCTCCGTCGGTGTCGGCGCCCGCCAAGCCCAAGGGCAAGCCGGGTCCGAAGCCGAAAGCCGCCAAGGCTGCCGCACCGGCGAAGCCGAAAGGCAAGCCCGGCCCGAAGCCGAAGGCTGCTGCACCCAAGGCCGCTGCGAAGCCGGCAGTGACCGCTGCTCCAGCCGCGCCGAAGGCAAAGCCGGGTCCGAAGCCGAAGGCTGCGGTTGCGAAGCCTGCTGCGGCTGCGCCCGCAAAACCGGCTGCGCCTGCGGGCCTCACGCCGCGCCGCCGCGGACCGCGTCCGTCGTCGCGGCCTGCGCCGAAGAAGTAAGCGTTAAAATAAGAATGGCCCGGCGCGTTTCGTACTTACGACGCGCCGGGCTTTTCTTTTGCTCTCGAATTTCCTGCGAAGCGGCCATGCGCTTCGACGAAGGATATACCTTCCCCCGCGCAATCGCCGCGGGAATGCGCTATCGTAGGCGCCAATGAACAGGTCGTTGCTAAAAGGCGTGCTCGCCAACGATTCGGCACGCACAGCCATCCAGTCGATTTTCGGCTTCTGGCTCTTCTATTTCCTCATCGTCACGCTGCGCGCATTCGCGCTCGGCTTCGAAGAGCTGCTTCCGATGGCCGGGCGGCGTGCGGTGGTCACGATCATCGGCATGACGATCAGCTGGGCGCTGTATCTTGCGCTCGCCCCGCTCGAAAAAGCCCCCCTGCGCAGACGCGCACTGATGATGTTCCTGCTTTGCGTGCCCGCCGCGGCGCTGTTCACCACGTTCAATTTCTACGCCTTCTACGTCTATGAGCCGCTGCCCTCCGTTGCCGAGGATCTCGCGCACAAGGAGCGTTCGCTCGCCATGCTGCTGGCGATCATTTTCGAAGGCACGGTCACCTGGTTCTTCTTTTTCGCGGCATGGGCGGCCTTCCATCTGGCGCTGGGCTACGCGGCCGATGCCGCGAAAGCGGAGCGCCGCGCCGCCGCCTTCCGCGAGGAGGCGCAGGCCGCGCAGCTCCGCGCGCTGCGCTATCAGATCAATCCGCATTTCCTGTTCAACACGCTGAACTCCCTGTCGTCGCTGGTCCTCACCAATCGCAACGACGAGGCGGAGCGGATGATCCTCAACCTCTCCACCTTCTTCCGCGCGAGCCTCACCAGCGACCCGACCGAGGACATTCCGCTCGCCGACGAACTCGATCAGCAGCGCCTCTATCTGGAGGTCGAGCGCGCCCGCTTCGGCGACCGCCTCGAATTTGATTTCGACATCGCCCCCGAAGCAGAGCGCCAGCGCGTGCCCAGCCTCATTCTCCAGCCGCTGATCGAGAACGCCGTGAAATACGCGGTGTCGCCTTCGAACGCGCCGGTGTGCATCCGCGTGAAGGCGAGCCTGCACGATGCGATGCTCCACATCGTGGTGGAGGATGACGGCGCGTTCGCCGCGCCGCAGGCGCAGCTGGATGGCACCGGCACCGGCCTCAACAAGGTCCGCGATCGTCTGCGCGCGCGCTTCGGCGATGCCGCTGCGTTCAAGGCGGGTCCGTGGCCGGGCGGCGGCTTCCGCGTCGATATTGCCATTCCCGTAAAACGACCGGTGCCCAATGCCTGATAGCCCCCTCCGCACGCTTGTCGTCGACGATGAAGCCATGGCGATCGAACGGATGCAGGTGCTGCTTGCGCGTTTCGATGACGTCAATCTCGTTGGAACCGCCAGCACCGGCGGTCAGGCACTGCGCCTGATCGAAGCGCTCTCCCCCGATCTCCTGCTGCTCGATATTTCGATGCCGGGGCTCGATGGCATCGGTGTCGCGCAGGCCGTCCAGCGTCTGCCGCAGCGTCCGGCCGTGGTGTTCGTCACTGCGTTCGATCAATATGCCGTCACCGCGTTCGATGTCGCGGCCGCCGATTATCTGTTGAAGCCGGTCGATCCGGCGCGCCTCGGCAAGGCGCTGGCGCGTGTGCGCGAACTGCGCGTGAATGCCCCCGCAGGGCCTGCGGAGGACGATGGCTACGTCAAGGAATTCTGGGTTCCGCATCGCTCGGAGATCATCCGCGTCGATGTCGATGCGATCGATATGGTCGAGGCCGAGCGGGACTATATGCGGCTGCACACCGCCGACCGCTCGTTCCTTCTCCACCAGACGATCAAGGAGTTGGAGCGGCGGCTAGACCCCGATCTCTTCATTCGCATCCACCGTTCGAAGATCATCCGGCGCGAGCGCATCAAGGGCCTCGTCCATCTCGGCTACGGCGTGTGGTCGGTCGATCTCGGCGACGGCGGCGATCACCGCATCGGCCGCACCTATCTTTCGGATGTGAAGCGCATCACCGGCAAATAATCACGGTCCCAAAAAGAAAAGGGCGGGCACCCTGGGACACGGTGCCCGCCCTGTCGGCGGCATTTGGGATTGCCGCCGGTTACGGCATCGCGATCGTGATCGCCCCGCCGGCGTTCGCAGCGACCTGCGTACCGGCGTTGTTGATCGCGGCGGTGATCTGCGGCGCGGCGCTCGCGATCGCAGAGTTGCGGCATTCCATTGAAAGCGCGTCACGGCGCATATCCTGGCGTCCGCCCTCGAAGCACATCGCATTGGCGGCGCGGCGCACGCGGCCGTGCAGCGTCTTCACGCCGGCATCGCTGGCAAGGTTGAGATCGCCGTATTTAACATGCGCAACCGGGCGCACCGTGTTCGCTTCGACGATGGTTTCATCCATGGCATAGGCTGCGGGAACGAAAGCGGCGGTCGTCATTGCGGCGGCGAACGCAATCGCGCTGATCTTCACGAGGGTCATCGAGGGCGGTCCTTCCTGTTTCGCCTGTGGGAGGCGGAGAATTTCTGGCTGCGAACCGGGAACGTCCGGACTTGCTGGGACTGTGGGGTCCGTCGCTCCCGATCCGCATCCTGTAGATACCGTGCTTCGTTTGTCGCCGCCGCACCGCTTCGATTGCCCGCGAAGCCCGCTCGACGAACGATCATTGCCGTCGACGAACGGCTGACAGCGCCTGACGAAAACGACTATGTGTCAAATCGGTGAAACATCGACCGCCCATAGACGGCGCACGAACACGATGATCGGGCAGGCATGAGCAAGATGAGAAAGGCGGGCAGCGGCGGCGCGGCTGCAATGAATGACGATCTCCGCCGCGAGATCGCCGAGGCGCTGCTCGGCGGCGATGATCCCGCTCGCCTCGCGCAGCGGATCGCGAGCCGGGGCATCGGCCATGCGCTCGCCGTGTCGGAAATCGAGCGTGCCCGGAAGAGCCCCTATCTCGCCGCCGGAGAGCGATTGCGCCAGCGCCTCCAGAAGCGCGACTGGTTCCTCGCCAACTATGCGAAGCTCGCAGCGCCCGCCTCGGGCGAGGTGCCGCGCGTCCACGCGCCGTCCGCCGATACGTTCTTTGCCGAACATTATGCCGCGCATCGCCCGGTCGTCCTCACCGGCCTCGTCGATCACTGGCCCGCGATGAAGCGCTGGTCGCTCGATGATTTCGAAGCCCGTCTCGGCAATGCAGAAGTCCGCGTGCAATGGGGCCGCGAAGCCGACAAGGACTACGAGCGCAATTCGGATGCGCACGGAGCAGTGCACCCCTTCCGCGAGATCATCGCCCGCCTGCGCGCCAGCGAGACCGCGCCGACGAACGATTTCTACGTCACCGCCAACAACCACACGCACAACCGCGAAGCCCTCGCCCCGCTCTATGCGGATACCGGCCCTATCCCCGGCTACCTCGCCGAACCCGGCGGCCCCGGCGGTTTCCTCTGGATCGGCCCCAAAGGCACGATCACCCCGTGGCACCATGATCTCACCAACAATCTTCTTTTGCAGATTTCCGGCCGAAAGCGCGTCCGCCTCGTCTCCAGCCATCACAGCGCCCTGATGCGCAACAGCCGCCACTGTTTCAGCGACTGGGGCGGCGAACCCCTCGAACCCGGCCCCGGCGACGGCACCCGCCCACCCGTCATGATCGCCGATCTCGCCCCCGGCGAAGCTCTCTTCCTCCCGGTCGGCTGGTGGCACCACGTCGAGGGTCTCGACATCACCATCGGCATGAGCTTCACGAACTTCGCCCGCGACAACGATTTCTGGTCGCACTACGCAAGCTACGGAGCGGTGTAGGCAACGCTTGCGCTGGCCTCCCCCGGAACAGCGTCTATAGATTTCGCATGGAGCAGACCGTTTTCCTTGTCGCGGCCGTCGCGACGACGTTCTTCCTCGCGGGTATCGTCAAGGGCGTCACCGGCATGGGTCTGCCGACCGTCGCCATGGGCGTCCTCGGCGCGCTCCTGTCGCCGCTGACCGCCGCAGCGCTCCTGCTCCTTCCATCCTTCGTCACCAATGTCTGGCAGCTTGTCTCCGGTCCGCACGTCATGGCCCTGCTGCGAAGACTGTGGCCGATGATGGCGACGATCACGATCGGCACGCTGGCGAGTTCCGCATTGCTCGCCGGAGGCGACACACGGCTGACGACATCGCTCCTTGGCGGCGTCCTCGTTATCTACGCGGCCTACACGCTGCTTGCGCGTCCGCTGCGGGTTTCGACGGGCAGCGAGCGCTGGGCTTCTCCCCTCATCGGCCTGATCACCGGCATCGTCACGGGCGGAACCGGTGTCTTCGTCATCCCCGCTGTGCCCTATCTCCAGGCGCTGGGTTTCGAGAAGGACGACCTCGTGCAGGCGCTCGGCCTGTCATTCACCGTTTCCACGATCGCACTCGCCGCGGGATTGTTCTGGCATGGCGCAGTGCCGAAGGGCGACATGCTGATGTCCACGCTGGCCATCATCCCCGCGCTGCTTGGCATGGCCGCGGGTCAGATCATCCGCGCCCGGATCAGCCCGCCGATCTTCCGCCGCGTCTTCCTCGTGGGTCTTTTGTTGCTCGGCCTCGAAATGGCGCTCCGCGTCGTCCGTTAAAGTCCGAAGGCATCGGAAACGTCCCCACGCCCTGCCGTCACCCAATCGTTACCCCCTCGTCATCCCCCCGACGCACCCGATGGTTAACAAAGACCCATCGACAACCGCCGACCGCCCTCCGGCGCGTCGGCCGCAACAGGGACATTTGCGATGCGTCACTTCCTTTCCGCCGCCGCGCTGGCGATGCTCGTTTCCACCGGCGCGCAGGCCGGTCTCGTCAAGGTCAGCTTCACGGGCACCAATTCCAGCCCCGCCGCGCCCAACGTGTTCGGCACCGCCGTACCGACGATCAGCGGCTACGTGATCTACGACGACGAGACCGCCGGCACGCCGTTCGTCGTCAACGCGACGCGCTCGGCCTACAATTACGCGGGCGCCATCAAGGAGATCGGCTTCGATCTCGGCAGCGGCATCGGCGGCACCGCGAGCGGCAACCTCGGCTCGATGCAGGTCTCCGACCAGTTCACCGTCGGGCAGGATCGCCTGTCGTTCAACAACATCTTCCTCACGCCGGCCCAGACGACAGGCGAGCCCGCCGGCACCGTCCAGTTCCAGGTGACGATCGGCCTGTCCGGTCCCTTCTCCGCGCTCTCGACCTCGGACCTGCCCGGCGTGTTCGATCCGGCGATCTTCACCGGCCAGAAGAACTTCTCGCTGTTCGTCAATCGCGGCACGGGCGCGCCGCCCGCGGGCGCGGTCAGCTTCAACTTCAACTTCGACAGCCTCACCGTGACACCTTACGGCACCGAGGTTCCCGAGCCCGCCACGCTGGCGCTGTTCGGCCTCGGCGCGGCCGCCGTCGGCCTGCGCCGCCGCAAGTCCGCCTGACCTGTTGCCCGAAACGGCGGATCGGTGCGCGAGCCCGGTCCGCCGTCCGGCGTCCTTGCCAAGCGCGCCTGCTGCCCCCATCTCCTGTCTTCCCCCGGCGCCGTTTTGCGGCTAGTGTCCGACCGGAACAAACAGGAAACGACAGCCCTCCTTATGCTGACCCACATTTCGATCCGCGGCGCGCGTGAGCACAACCTCAAGAACATCAGCCTCGATATTCCGCGCGAAACACTGACGGTGGTGACGGGCCTGTCCGGCTCCGGCAAGTCGTCCCTCGCCTTCGACACGATCTATGCGGAAGGCCAGCGCCGCTATGTCGAGTCGCTCTCCGCCTACGCGCGGCAGTTCCTCGAACTGATGCAGAAGCCCGACATCGATCATATCGACGGCCTCTCCCCCGCCATCTCCATCGAGCAGAAGACCACCTCGAAGAACCCGCGCTCCACCGTCGCGACCGTGACCGAGATCTACGACTACATGCGGCTCCTGTGGGCGCGCGTCGGCATCCCCTATTCGCCCGCCACCGGCGAACCGATCGCCGCGCAGCAGGTCAGCCAGATGGTCGACCGCGTGATGGCGATGCCCGAAGGCACCCGCCTGATGCTGCTCGCCCCCGTCGTGCGCGGACGCAAAGGTGAGTACCGCAAGGAAATCGCCGAGTGGCGGCGCACCGGCTTCCAGCGCGTGAAGATCGACGGCACCGTCTACCCCATTGAAGAGGCCCCCGCGCTCGACAAGAAATACAAGCACGACATCGACGTGGTCGTGGACCGCCTCGTCGTGAAGGCCGGCCTTGAAACCCGCCTCGCGGACAGTTTCGAAACCGCGCTCGGCCTCGCCGAAGGTCTTGCGGTGGTCGAGCTCGTCGATGCCAAGAAAGGCGGAGGCGAGCGCATCCTGTTCTCGCAGAAGTTCGCCTGCCCCGTCTCCGGCTTCACGATCCCGGAAATCGAGCCGCGCCTGTTCTCATTCAACTCGCCGCACGGCGCCTGCCCCGCCTGCGACGGACTCGGCGAGCGGCTCTACTTCGATCCCGAACTCGTCGTCCCGAACCAGAACCTCAGCATCGAGCAGGGCGCGGTGGTGCCGTGGGCGAAGTCCAACCCGCCCTCACCTTATTATATGCAGGTGCTCCGCTCCGTCGCGCGCGCCTACGACTTCTCGCTGCGCACGCCGTGGAACGAACTGCCCGAGGAAATCCAGGACGTTGTCCTGAACGGCACTGGCGGCGTGCCGATCACGCTCCGCTTCGAGGATGGCCGCAAGACCTACGAGGTGAAGAAGCCCTTCGAGGGCGTCGTCAACAATCTCGACCGCCGCTGGCGCGAGACGGACAGCCAGTGGATGCGCGACGAGCTTTCGCGCTTCCAGTCCGCCGCGCCCTGCGAAACCTGCAACGGCGCCCGCCTGAAGCCCGAAGCGCTCGCCGTGAAGATCGCCGGCGAGACGATCGCCGACGCCGTCCGCCGCCCGGTCGGCGACGCCTTCCGCTGGGCGAAGGGTCTCCCCGCCCATCTCAATGACCAGCAGAAGCAGATCGCCGAACGCATCCTGAAAGAAATCGTCGAGCGCCTCGGCTTCCTCGACAATGTCGGCCTCGAATATCTGAACCTCGACCGCAAGTCGGGCACGCTTTCAGGCGGCGAGTCGCAGCGCATCCGGCTTGCGAGCCAGATCGGCAGCGGCCTTTCCGGCGTGCTTTACGTGCTCGACGAACCCTCGATCGGCCTCCACCAGCGCGACAACGACCGCCTGCTCGAAACGCTGAAGCGCCTGCGCGATCTCGGCAACACCGTCCTCGTCGTCGAGCACGACGAAGACGCGATCCGCACCGCCGATCACGTCATCGACATGGGTCCCGGCGCAGGGGCGCACGGCGGGCAGGTCGTCGCCGAAGGCACGCTCGCCGACATTCTCGCCAACCCGAACAGCCTCACCGGTGATTATCTCTCCGGCCGCCGCGCCGTGCCGGTGCCGGAGGTTCGCCGCAAGGGCAACGGCAAGAAGCTCACCGTGAAGGGCGCGCGCGCAAACAACCTCAAGGACATCAACGTCTCGATCCCGCTCGGCACCTTCACCTGCATCACCGGCGTCTCGGGCTCGGGCAAATCCACCTTCACGATCGACACGCTCTACGCCGCCGCCGCGCGGGCGCTGAACGGCGCGCGTCTCGTCTCGGCGCAGGTCGACGACATCAAGGGCCTCGAACATCTCGACAAGGTCATCGACATCGACCAGTCGCCGATCGGCCGCACCCCGCGTTCGAACCCCGCCACGTACACGGGCGCCTTCACCAACATCCGCGACTGGTTCGCGGAACTTCCGGAGTCAAAAGCGCGCGGCTACAAGCCCGGCCGCTTCAGCTTCAACGTGAAGGGCGGCCGCTGCGAGGCGTGCAAGGGCGACGGGATGCTCAAGATCGAGATGCACTTCCTGCCCGACGTCTACGTCACCTGCGACGTGTGCAAGGGCAAGCGCTACAACCGCGAAACGCTGGAGGTGAAGTTCAAGGGCAAGTCGATCGCCGACGTGCTCGACATGACGGTGGAGGACGCCGCCGAATTCTTCAAGGCGGTGCCGTCGATCCGCGACAAGATGAGTATGCTCGTCGAGGTCGGCCTCGGCTACATCCACGTCGGCCAGCAGGCGACGACGCTTTCGGGCGGCGAGGCGCAGCGCGTGAAGCTCGCGAAGGAACTCTCGCGCCGCTCCACGGGCAAGACGCTCTACATCCTCGATGAACCCACGACCGGCCTCCATTTCGAGGACGTGCGCAAGCTCCTTGAAGTGCTCCACGCGCTCGTCGAGCAGGGCAACAGCATCGTCGTCATCGAACACAACCTGGAGGTCATCAAGACCGCCGACTGGATCATCGATCTCGGCCCCGAAGGCGGCAACGCGGGCGGCAGCGTGGTCGCCGAAGGCACCCCTGAAACCGTGTCGAAGGTCGCAGCCAGCTACACAGCCCGCTACCTGAAACCCCTGCTCGAAAAGAAACCCCTCGCAGCCCCAATGCAGATGCCGAAACCAAAGGCAAAGCGGAAGTCGAAAGCGTCAGAACTGGCGCTGGAGGGCGAAGCGGCGGAGTAGCGGTCAGGCCGCCACGCCAAGCAGCGCACCGAGCGCGGCGCGCTTCCGCGTGATGTCGGCAAGTGAATAGCCGTCCAGCACGGCCATGAACGCGCCGAGCGCCTCGCCGAGCGCCCCCGTGAGACCGCACGCAGGCGCAACGATGCAGCCTCCGCAGTCGGCGAGCGCGTCCTCGCCCTCCGTATGGCGCACGAGCTCGCCGATGCCGATCTCCGCCGCGGGCCGCGCCAGCCGTATCCCGCCAAAGCGTCCGCGCTCGCTCGCGACGTAACCGGCGTTCGCGAGGTCGTTCACGATCTTCATCAGGTGATTGCGCGAAATGGCGTAGGCATCGGCGATTTCGCCGATCGAACAAAGCCGGTCTGGATGCACGGCAAGATGCATCAGAACCCGCACCGCATAGTCCGTATAACGCGTCAGCCGCACGCTGCGGTCTCCTGCCATTTCGTCGCACGCTATTATATGTATTTTAAATACATCTTTCAAAGCCCATGATTGCCGGTGTGCAAAAACGAGTCGGAGCCAGGGAATGGACATCGACGACGACCAACTGAAGACGCTAGTCGACGTGTTCTATGCGCGCGTGCGCACGGATCCGGAGCTTGGCCCCATCTTCAACGATGCCATCGGAGACTGGCCGGAACATCTTGAAAAACTGGCAGCCTTCTGGTCGTCGGTGATGCTGACGAGCGGGCGCTACAAGGGCAATCCGATGATGGCGCATCTGAAGCATGTTCGCCGCATCACCCCCGCGCTGTTCGATCGCTGGCTTGCGCTCTGGGCCCGAACGACGAGCGATGTCATGTCGCCCGCCGCCGCCGCGGCGCTGCAGGAAAAGGCGCAGCGCATTAGCGAAAGCCTCCAGTGCGCCATGTTTCACCGGCCCGGCGCGGCCGCGCGGCAGGTTGCCTGAGATGCCCGCCCCCTACCGCTCGACGACGGTGTTCGACGAGCGCACCCTGCCCGATGCGCTCCGTAGGCGTCACAACACGAAGGCGGGCGTGTGGGGCGTCGTCCGCGTGCTCGAAGGCCGCCTGAAGCTCACCTATCTCGATCCGCCGTCGGACGTGGTACTGGAACAGGGCGGCTCCGGCCTGCTGCTGCCGCAACAGGATCATTTCGTCGAACCGCTCGGGCCGATGAAGATGCGCGTCGATTTCTACGACACGCCGCCCGATCGCGCGTGATCGGCACGGCCGCGCGGCAGGTCGCGTGAATCTCGCCGATCTCGATCCGTCGCCGAACCGGCGCTGAAGGGCAACGCGGCGGAGCAGGTACTCCGCCGCTCGCCATATCTTTCGTCAGGGTTGCGGCTTCGTCGTCACGCCCTCTGCTTCCGCAGCGGGAACCACGACCGCTGTCGTCGTCGACTGAACCGCGGTTTCCGTTGCCGCCGGGACAACATCACTGCTCGCGGTCGCCGCGGCGGCTGGCGTGGCGACCAGCAGCGGCAACACCGAAGGCCGGCGGACGTTCAGCACGAGATCGTCCTTCGTGTGCACCGCGAGTTCGCGTCCGCGCGGAACAATGCCTGACTTGCCCGTGATGAAGGCCGCAAACACACCCGCCGCGACCACGCCAGCGACGGTCCCCACCGTGTTGCCTTCACCTTCCTGACGGAAGGTGCCGACCAGCGGTAAGCGCTGTCCCTGCACCTCCACATAGCGGAGCGCGATATCCATCTTGCCGGACTTGCCGAACGCGCCCTTGCCCGTCCGCCACGTGATTTCGCCGGCGGCGCGCGCGCCCTTCGGGATGGCCACCTGATCGCCCACCTTCGCGTCGTGTACGACGGTCATGTAGAATGTATCGCCCTGCACGTTCCGCTTGGTGTTCAGCTCTTCGTTCATGCTGAGCAGAAGCTCTGTATTCGCCGGCAGCACCAGGCGTGTCAGCGCGGGCTGCTCCGGTTCCGCAGCAGACACTTCCACGGCAACCGCGGGCTCTGGCACCGCGGGGGCAGCCGCAGGAGCGGCAGGCGGGGCGGCGGGCGCCTGCGCGAACGCGCCGCTGGCAAGCAACGAGGCCAGGCTCAAAGCCGCAATACAGCGATGGGCGCGATGCGCCCGGTTGGATGACTTCATGATTTCCCCCGTTCCGGCGAGAATTTGCCGTTCCAGGGCAATACCAGCAAGTCCAATCAAAGAACAACTATCAGATTCAACTTCATCGTTTCTTGTTCGCACCATTTCGACCCTTGCCGAACTTTCATCCCGTGCAGTCATGGTGACGCGCCGTGTTTCCACTCGATCGACTGGCCGGATTGACTGGCAGCCCGCGCCCGGCAAGGGTGCGGTCCATGGACCCCTCACCCTTCACAGGCGTGCAGATCGCCGACATCGGCCACGCCGTTCAGCTCGCGATCGCGCCCGTATTTCTTATCGCGGGCATCGGCGCGCTGCTCAACGTGATGGCGAACCGGCTGGGCCGCGTCGTGGACCGTGCCCGCGCGCTCGAAAGGGACATCAACGGTTACGATGAAACGATGCGCAGCCGCGCAATGGCCGAGCTTGTCGTGCTGGATCGTCGCATGGTGCTGGTGCACTGGGCGATCTATGCCTGCGTCGCGAGCGCGCTCGCGATCTGCCTCGTCATCGGCGTGCTGTTCGTGGGCGATCTTGCCGACGCGGCGGTGGGCACGATCGTCGCCGTCCTCTTCATCACGGCCATGGCGCTCATCGTCACCGGCCTCATCATCTTCCTCGTCGAAACCGGCATCGCCACCCGCTCCGTGCGCGTCCGCCAGGAAGTGCTCAAACACGAAGTGGAGTAGGCCAGTCCAAATGGTGTCGTGCATTAACAAGCGCAGGCCGGATTGGCCGCTATCGGTGGGAAGCGGGCACAGTCCGCTTCCAGAAAACGATGTGGTACCTTCGCGTGTGTCGGCTTAGAAAAGCGGACATTCGTCGCACGGGAATGGCCGAAAGCAACCATGGAAGAAAGAGCCGAATCCAAGAGATCCGTCCGCAAACGCGCTGACGAAATCAAACCGTTTCGTTGTAAGAACCTGATCGCCGTGTTGGAAAATCCAACAGACGTGAAGAACATCGGAACGGTGATCCGAAATGTGAACGCCTTAGGGGTCGAGAAGGTCTATGTCGTTGACCCTCGCCGATCCTTGCCTGACGACTGGCAGGATTTGCGCGATCAAAAAGCGGTTTCGAAGACCTCTGTATCCGCTGTGAAATGGACGTTCGTGAAGCGCTTCGATAGCACCGCCGAGTGCTTCGACCATCTTGAAAAGGAAGGCTTCAAGTCGATCGTCACGTCGCCCCACGTCAAAGGCAAAGCCAGCATTTTTCTTCACGAAGGCGACTTCACCGTTCACCACAAGCTTGCAGTCTGGTTCGGTAGCGAAGCGATTGGTATCAGCGATGTTGCCGTTGCAAGAAGCGAGATGTGCATCAGCATCCCGATGTTCGGCATGATCGAAAGCCTCAACCTCGGGACAAGTTCGGGCATCGTTTTATATGAAATCGCCAAGCAGCGGCGAGAGTATCAAAGCAGGTACAGGCTGCGCAAACGGAGGGGCGAGCGCCCAACACCATTACCAACCGTAATCCACCCGCAGGTTTAGGCGCGGCAGACGTCCATAAATGCATCAAAACCGGCTTATCATGAAACCGGCACCCTTCTTCCAAACAGCAAACGGGGGCTGACCTTTCGGCCAGCCCCCACTCGCTCCGTTGGTCCTGCGCCATTCAGCCATGCGGCTGACGTTCAGGCTTCGGGGCTTGCGTCTCCGTCGGTCCCGGGGGGATCGGCCGGTTTCGCATTTCGATGCCGTTCGCCGGGGTCCATCCACGTCGCCTGTGCTTCGCACTGGCGGGCTTTCGGGCCGGGGTTTCCGGTATCGAGGACCATCGGTATTTCCTGTGGGCTTCGCTCTCGCGCCGCATACAGGGAATGGAACCGAGACCCTGGTGGTTTTCCGGGAGTTTCCGTCCGTTTCCGGGCTTCCGCCGCCTTCCGACCACGCATTGAAGGTCTCACGAATCGGTGAGTCGCCAAAGCGAAAAATGACCTCGTCGGCCTGTGGATAACGGGGATATCGGGGATAAAGAGGGTAGATTCGCCCAAAATGGAAACGCCCCACGCCGCATAGGGGCGCAGGGCGTTCCTGTAAAGCCTTGAACGGAATGTGATCGTTGCGCGCCGGGGCGTTTAGCCCTGCGCCGGAACCACAATGCCGTTGATGACGTGAACGACACCGTTCGAGGCCTGAACATCGGGCTTCGTGATGTAGGTCGCATTGCCCTGGCTGTCGGTGAGCTTGACGATGCCGGCGTCCAGCGTCGCGGTCAGCGTGCTGCCTTGCACGGTTTTCACCTCGGCCTTGCCGCCGCCCGCTTCGATCGCGGCCACCACATCGGCCTGCGTCAGCTTGCCGGGAACCACGAAATAATTGACGAGCCCGGAAAGCTGCGCCTTTGCGTTCGGCTGCATCAGCTGCTGCACGGTGCCCGCACCAAGGCGCGCGAACGCATCATTGTTGGGGGCAAAGACCGTGAACGGCCCCGGCTGCGAAAGATCGTCGACCAGCTCGGCAGCCTTCACGGCCTGCGCGAGCGTGCTGAGTTCGGGCGTCGCGAGCACGTTGCCGACGACCGACGTCGGATCGACGGCAACAGCCGTTTCAACCTGAGCCTCTGCCGGCGCGGCTTCGGCTGCCGGCTCAGCGACCTGCGCCGCGACGGGCGTAGCCAACAATGCGGAAATGGCGACTGCCTTCAGAAACGTGGAATTCTTCATCCTTCTCCCTCTCCAGTGATCGGGCGCACGACACCCTCGATCTAGCAACCGCAGCATAGCGCGAAGGTTCCGGAGGAAACGGCGGCGGAAAACGGCCTGCCCCGGGCATGGCTCGCTTCGCCCCGAACGGTTGCACTGCAGCGAAAAAGGAGAAAGGCCGCCCCGGATCGCTCCGGCACGGCCTTTCAACATGGGTCAGCGGCCGGCAGTCCGGCCCGGGAACCCGTCTAATCCTCAGGCAAAAGCCTCAGGCGCGATACCCCCGAACGAGCTGAACCGACCCCATCGCTGAACCATGAGACATCGGTCACCTCCTTTCGCGCTTGTTGAACTCGATTCGAAAGATGGGGACAAAAACGCGATCCTGCAAGCATCAAAAAGGCGTGTCCCTCCGGCCCGTCTTGGTCTAGGCAGCGCGCCATGTCGGTTTTCGAGGCCCTCGCCAGCGATCTCCAGCGGCTCGACGCCGCTTCACGCCGCAGGCGGCTGATGCCGCGCACGGGCACGGACTTCTCATCGAACGATTACCTCGCGCTCGCGGGCGATCCCGC
>JAEULI010000028.1 GCA_016793845.1 Sphingosinicella sp. | reverse complement strand
TGTCCGCAGGTACCGGAGGAATATGGCGGCCTTGGCCTCGACTACCGCTACAACGCGGTGATCGGCGAGGAACTGTGCTACGCTGGCTCCTCCGCGGGCATCACGCTCCACTCCGACATCGTTGTCGACTACATCATCAATTACGGCTCGGAGGAGCAGAAGCGCCGCTGGCTCCCCGGAATGGTTTCGGGCGAGGTCATCACCGCGATCGCGATGACGGAACCAGGCGCAGGCTCCGATCTTCAGGGCGTGAAGACGACCGCGAAGCGCGACGGCAACCACTATGTAGTGAACGGCTCCAAAACCTACATCACCAACGGCCAGAACGCAGATCTCATCATCGTCGTCGCAAAGACCGATCCGGCGCTGGGCGCGAAAGGCACCTCGCTCATCCTCGTCGAAGCGGAGCGGGAGGGCTTCGCGCGCGGTCGTAACCTCGACAAGATCGGCCAGCATTCCGCCGACACATCCGAGCTGTTCTTCAACGACGTCCGTGTGCCGATCACCAACTGCATCGGTGAGGAAAACATGGGCTTCATCTACCTGATGAAGCAGCTTCCGCAGGAACGCCTGCAGATCGCACTCTCTGGTCAAGCGGTCGCACAGCGCGCGTTCGACGAGGCCGTGAAGTTCACCAAGGAGCGCAAGGCGTTCGGCAAGACCGTGTTCGATTTCCAGAACACCAAGTTCACCCTCGCTGACCTTGCGACGAAACTGCAGATCGGCTGGGCGCATCTCGACTGGGCACTGAAGCGCCACGTCGAAGGCAAGCTCACTGCCGCCGAAGCCTCCGCCGCCAAGCTCTGGCACACCGAACTGCAATGGGATGCCTGCGACGTCTCGCTCCAGCTTCACGGCGGTGCGGGCTACATGAACGAGTATCCGATCGCCCGCCTGTGGCGCGATGCACGCGTGCAGCGCATCTATGGCGGCACGTCGGAGATCATGAAGGAAGTCGTCAGCCGCACCATCTAGGTGCGGCTAGAAGCTTTCTTCTGCATAGACTTGCGATAGATCGCCCGCCCAGCGGCCGTGATAGGCGTCGAGCAATCGCTCGGCGGGCGTCTTGCCACTTTCGACGATCTCGAACAGCGGTGCGAGGAAGATCGCTTCGTTGTCGCCCGAGCTGTTGAGCCGCGCCCGGCGCGTTAGCCCCGCCTCGGCGATCGCGAGGATTTCCTTGCCGAGTTGCTGGAATGTGCGGCCGCGTGGCCCCTTCGCTTGAAGGCCCAGCCTCGGCACCTCTTCGCGGATGCGATGATGATCCGCGATCGTCCAGTGCTTCACCATATCCCATGCCGCATCGAGCGCCGCATCGTCGTAGAGCAGCCCCACCCAGAAGGCGGGCAACGCGCAGATACGGTTCCACGGGCCGCCATCCGCGCCGCGCATTTCAAGGTAGGACTTGAGACGCACTTCCGGGAAAGCAGTCGAGATATGATCGTTCCAGTCGCCGAGCGTCGCGCGCTCGCCCGGCAGCGCCGCGAGCTTGCCGTTCATGAAGGCACGGAAATCCTGTCCTGCGAGGTCCACATACTTGCCATCGCGCACGGCGAAATACATGGGAACATCGAGAATATAGTCCGCCCAGCGTTCGAAGCCGAAACCGTCCTCGAACACGAACGGCAGCATACCCGTGCGCGCCGCATCGGTGTCCGTCCAGATATGGCTGCGATAGCTGAGGAAGCCGTTGGGCTTTCCTTCGGTGAACGGCGAGTTGGCAAACAGCGCCGTCGCGAGCGGCTGCAGCGCGAGGCTGACGCGGAACTTCTTCACCATGTCCGCCTCGCTCGCATAGTCGAGGTTGGTCTGGATGGTGCAGGTGCGCAGCATCATGTCGAGGCCGAGCGAGCCCACGCGTGGCATGTGGCGCAGCATGATTGCGTAGCGCCCCTTGGGCATGATCGGCAGTTCGTCGCGGCGCTTGTCTGGCCACATTCCAAGGCCGAGGAATCCGAGGCCCAGTTCCTTGCCGACCTCCTGCACCTGCCGCAGATGCCGCCCGGTCTCGGCGCAGGTCTGATGCAGATTTTCGAGCGGCGCACCCGACAGCTCGAACTGTCCTGCGGGTTCGAGACTGACGTTGCCGTCGTCACCCGCCAGGGCGATGACATACCCGTTCTCTTCGACCGGTTCCCAGCCGAAACGCGTCATCGCCATCAGGAGGTCGCGGATGCCGCCTTGCTCGTCATAGGAGGGCGCCCGGTGATCGCTGGTGCGATACACGAACTTCTCGTGCTCGGTGCCGATTCGCCAACGCTCCGCGGGTTTGCTGCCGTGCTCGAAAACACTCAGCAAATCGTCTTTTGACTCGATCGGAAGGGCATCCCCTTCACCGGCCTTGCGCGTGCTCATGGCGAGCGCTTAGCCGTCCTCGCGGCCGCGCGCCAGAGAGGAAATGAGCGAGGCTCAATCCGCCCGCCAATCCCCCACAAGCGCCTGCCAGATCGAAACCGCCGCCGCTGCCGCCGTGTCGGCACGCAGGACGCGGGGGCCGAGTGATACGCGCACGCACTGTGGCAGCGCGCGGATGGCGGCGCGCTCACCGTCGTCGAAACCGCCTTCCGGGCCGATGAGGATCGCTGCGGGCGCTGCAGCGCCCGGTAGCACCCTCGCGACCGGTTCGCCGCCCTCCTCGTCGCAGAAGATCAGCGTGCGCTCCGTAGGCCAATCGGCGAGCAGCGTCGTGAGTGGGACGGGATCGCCCAGCTCCGGCAGCGCCGTGCGTTCGCACTGTTCGGCAGCCTCGATCATGTGCGCTCGTAGCCGGTCCAGCTTCAGATTGCCCACAACCGTACGCCGCGTCACCGTCGGCACCAGCCGCGCGACGCCGAGTTCGCACGCCTTTTCCGCGAGCCAGTCGATGCGCCCAGCCTTCAGCGGTGCGGCGCAGAGCCAGAGATCGGGCACCACCTCGCGCGGCTTCAGCAGTGCCTCGGCGCGCACCACAACCTCGCGCTTGCCGATAGCCGCGATCACCGCCTGCCACTCGCCGGTGCGGTCATCGAACAGCCTGACACCGTCACCTTCGCGCAGGCGCATCACGCGCGTCAGATAATGCCCTGCTGCCGAGGCTAGCGGCAGCGTCTTCCCTGTACCCAACGGCGTGTCCACGAACAGACGGGGGCCCGCCTTGCTTGACAATGATCGATCACCCATGCTGACCCCGCTAGCATGGAGACCCCGCCCCTGACCACGCCGGAGCCGAACGATCGCGCGACACCCGATGCGATCGCGGGAAGCTGGGTCGAAATGCTACCCCGGTCGTGGAAGCCCTATGCCCGCCTGGCGCGCGCCGACCGGCCGATCGGCGCCTGGCTACTGTTCTGGCCCTGTGCGTGGGGTGTGGCGCTCGCGGGCGGGCTTCCGCAGGAAACGTATCTGGTCCTGCTGTTCCTGATCGGATCGTTCGCGATGCGCTCGGCAGGGTGCGTCTACAACGACATTGTTGACCGCGATCTCGACGCCAGTGTCGAGCGCACGCGCAGCCGCCCGCTCGCCAGCGGCACCGTGTCGCTGAAGGCCGCGTGGGTGCTGCTTGTCGGCCTGTCGCTGCTCGGCCTCGTCGTGCTGCTTCAGCTCGGCGGGTTTGCACAGGTCGTAGCGCTCGGCTCCTTGCTGCTGGTCGCGGGCTATCCGTTCATGAAGCGCATCACCTGGTGGCCGCAGGCTTGGCTCGGCCTCACCTTCAACTGGGGAGCGCTCGTCGGCTTTGCAGCAATCGCCGGTAGCCTGCCTACAGCGGCGCTCGTGCTCTATGCGGCCGGCCTGTTCTGGACGCTCGGCTACGACACGATCTACGCGCTTCAGGATATCGAGGACGATGCGCTGGCGGGCATCAAGTCCTCGGCGCGGCGGCTCGGCAGCAATGTTCGCACGGGCGTGGCGATCTTCTATGCGGTCACGATCCTCCTGCTCGCTGCCGCGCTCTGGCTCGCCGCACCGGAGCGGCCGCTCGTGCTCGCGGCGCTGCTTCCCGCTGCACTCCATCTGGCGTGGCAGGTCCGCGCGCTGCGCAGTGCCGACACGCTGGGCGCGCTGCGCCTGTTCCGCTCGAATACGCTGACGGGCGCACTGGTCTTCGCCGCCTGCCTCGCGGCGGGGCTTTGACGGGCGCGCGCCGAGCGCCTATGCGCGGCAACCATGCTTGACCCGAACGCCGCGCTCGACCGCCTCGACCACGCCATTGCCCGCGCGAAGGCGCTCGGCGCCGATGCCGCAGATGGGGTCTATTTCGGCGACATGTCGTCGAGCGTCCATGTGCGGCTCGGCGCGCTTGAGGACATCGGCCGCTCGGAGGCCGAAGAGATCGGCATCCGTGTCTTCATTGGCCAGCAGAGCGCCAACGTCTCTTCGTCCGACCTCTCCGCCGCCGCGCTCGCTGCCGCCGCCGAGCGCGCGGTCGCGATGGCGCGCGAGGCGCCGGAGGATCGCTATGCCGGGCTCGCCCCCGCCGAGCGGCTGACGAAGGGGCCGTGGGCCGCGCTCGATATCGATGACGGCGCCGACATTGCGGTGGAAGCGCTACGCGCCCGTGCCCTCGCGGCCGAGGATGCCGCGCGCGCCGTGGAGGGCGTCAGCAATTCGCAGGGCGCCTCGGCCAGCACCGGCCGCGCGGTCTATGCGCTCGCCACCTCGCATGGTTTCGCGGGGGCTTATTCGGGCAGTTCGTACGGCGTTTCCGCCTCGATCATCGCCGGGACCGGCGACGCGATGCAGCGCGACTACGCCTATCACAGCGCGCGGCACGATGCCGATCTGGAAGCGCCCGAGGCCGTCGGCCGGCTTGCCGGCGAGCGCGCCGTCTCCCGCCTGTCGCCCGCGAAGCTTGCAACGGGCGCGATGCCGGTGGTGTTTGATCCGCGCGTCGCGGGCTCGCTGATCGGCCATTTCGTGGGAGCGATCAGCGGATCGGCGATCACGCGGGGCACCAGTTTCCTGAAGGACGCGCTGGGGGAGGACATCTTTCCGCAGGGCATAGCGATCATTGACGACCCGCTGCGCGTGCGCGGGCTCCGTTCTCGCCCGTTCGACGGCGAGGGGCTGCCGACGGCGCGCACGCGGCTCGTCGACAGCGGCCGCCTCACCGGCTGGCTGCTCGATAGCGCCTCGGCACGGCAGCTTGGGAGCAGCCCATCCGGCCATGCCTCGCGCGGGGTTTCCGGACCGCCGGGCGTGTCCACGTCCAACCTCTACATGGAGGCGGGCGCGCAGAGCCGCAGCGCGCTCATCGCGGATATCCGCCGCGGTGTGCTCGTCACCGAGCTCATCGGCCAGGGCGTCAACGCCGTTACCGGCGATTACAGCCGCGGCGCGGCGGGCTTCCTGATCGAGGACGGTGAGATCGCAGGCCCGGTCGCCGAGATCACCGTGGCGGGCAATCTCAAGTCCATGTTCCTGAACCTGACTCCGGCGGACGATCTTGTTTTCCGCTATGCCGTCAATGCGCCAACGCTGCGCATCGAGGGCATGACGGTCGCAGGGGCCTGACGCACACAAGTAGGCGAAGTAGAGGCCAACGACGGTTTTTTCTGATCGGGCCTGCGCCCTGATTTCAAAGAACCCGCAAGGCTTGCACGGACTTTCCTATTTCGGAAGCCCCAGCAGCGTCAGCCAATCTTCGGCACGCCGAGGCGGGGGATGGCGCGGGCGGGGCAATCGTCCATCACCACCTTCAATCCGGCGGCTTCGGCCTTCGCGGCGGCTTCATCGTTGATGACGCCGAGCTGCATCCACACCACCTTCGCGCCGATCGCGATGGCCTCGTCCACGACCGGTCCGACCGCGTCGGAGCGGCGAAAGATCTCGACCATGTCGACAGGCTGGGGAACTTCGGGAAGCGAAGCGTAGACGGTTTCGCCATGAATCGTGGAGCCTGCGAGCGTCGGGTTCACCGGGATCACACGGTAGCCGCGCCCCTGCAGATAGGCCATCACGCCGTGGCTCGGGCGATCCGGGCGATCGGACGCACCGACCATCGCGATGGTGCGGGTGGTCGTCAGCAGGTCGCGAATATCGTCAGCGGACGTCAGCGGCACGGGCGTTCTCCTTCAAGGCTGCCATGACCTGAACGGCGATGCGGCGGAAGGCGTTCCCTGACGCGTCATCGCGAAGCGCGACAGGCGTTCCCGAATCGCTCGCCTCGCGAATACCGATTTCGAGCGGGATACCGCCGAGGAAGGCGAGTCCCATCGCCTTCGCCGCCGCCTCCGCGCCGCCGTGGCCGAAGATGTGGCTTTCGTGGCCGCAGTTCGGGCAGTGGAAGGTCGACATGTTCTCGATCATGCCGAGGATCGGCACGCCGACCTTGCCGAACATCGCGACCGCCTTCTTCGCATCGATGAGCGCTAGATCCTGCGGCGTCGAGACGATCACCGCGCCCGCGAGCGGCACCTTCTGCGCCATCGTGAGTTGGATATCGCCCGTGCCCGGCGGCAGATCGACGACGAGCACGTCGAGCGGGCCCCACTCGGTCTGCGTCAGCATCTGCATCAGCGCGCTCGACGCCATCGGTCCGCGCCAGACGACGGCGCGGTCGGGATCGGTCATCGCGCCCATCGAGACGGTCTTCAAACCGTGCACCTCGGCGGGCTGGATGAGCTTCTCGCGCAGCGTCAGCCGCTCCTGCCGTCCCATCAGCATCGGCACGGACGGGCCATAGATATCGGCGTCGAGCAACCCGACCCTGAGGCCCTGCGAAGCAAGTGAGACGGCGAGATTCGCCGCGACGGTCGACTTGCCGACGCCGCCCTTGCCCGAGCCGACGGCGATGATGTGGCGGATTTCGGGAAGCGGTGCCGGTGCGGTCGGGTGCGGCCCCTGCGGCGCATCGCCGCGTTCGGCGGTGGTGATGATCCGCGCGCCCTCGACACCCGGCACGGACCGCAACGCGGCGTCGACGCGCGCCTCCAGCGTCTTCGCGTCGTGCGGCGAAAGCCCGTCCACGGTAAGCACCAGCCCGGCCTGAGCGCTTCGGAGCACGATGCCCGAAACACGCCCTGCGCTGACGATATCCTTGCCGGATACCGGATCGGCCAACCGCTCCAGCGCCGCGCGCAACAGGTCTTCGCCCGCCATTTTCACTCCTTGCTGGTCAGCATGTCTCGCAAATGCGCGGAGGCGTCCGTATATAGGCTGCTCATTGGAAGCAATCGACGGGTAGCGAATGCCTTGGGAGAACAACAGTAACAATTCCGGGCCCTGGGGCAGCGGCAACGGCAACGGGCCGCGCAACCCCTGGGGTGGCGGCTCGGGCGGCGGCTCCGGCGGCGGTGGCGGCAATCGCGGCGGCGGCGGACCCGATTTCGACGAGTTCATCCGTCGCAGCCAGGAACGGCTGCGTTCCGGCCTGCCCGGCGGCCCCAAAGGCGGTTCGATGCCATGGGGCTACGTGATCCTCGGCATCGTGCTCGTCTGGATCGCATTCACATCCTTCTATCGCGTGATTCCGGAGCAGCGCGGCGTCGTGCAGCGCTTCGGCGCCTATTCACGCACGACGGGGCCGGGTATGCACTTCAAGCTGCCCGCACCGTTCGAAACCGTGACCAAGCCCGCGGTTGAAACCGTCGCCACGATCGACATCGGATCAACGGATGCATCGACAGAGAACCTGATGCTGACGGGCGATCAGAACATCATAGACATCGCCTACGCGGTGCGCTGGAAGATCAAGGACCCGGTGCAGTTCCTGTTCCAGCTCGCCGAGCCCGAAACCACGATCCGCGAAGTCGCCGAATCGGCGATGCGCGCGGAAGTGGCACGTGTTCCGCTCGACGCCGCGATCGGCCCCCAGCGCGCCCAGATCGCCGAGCAGGTGCGGGTCCGCACGCAGGAGATGCTCGACAGTTACAAGGCGGGCATCGACATCGTCGGCGTGGACATCAAGCAGGCCGACCCGCCCGCCGCCGTCGATACGGCGTTCAAGGACGTGTCTGCCGCGCAGCAGAATGCCGAGCAGTATCTGAACGAGGCGCGCCGCTATTCGCAGCAGCTCCTCGCGCTGGCACAGGGGCAGGCCGCCGCCTTCGACGCGGTGTACGAACAATATCGGCTGGCGCCGGAAGTGACGCGCAAGCGCATGTATCTGGAGACGATGGAAGAGGTGCTCGGCAAGGTGGACAAGACGATCATCGAGGCTGACGGCGTCGTCCCCTATCTGCCGCTGCCGGAAGTGCGAAAGCGCGCTGTCGCAAACGCGGCGGGAGACGCGCAATGACCCTGCTTCGCAACCCGATCGCGCTCGTCGGCCTCGCCTTCCTCGCGCTGATCCTGATTACGACGTCGCTGTTCACCGTCTCCGAATCGCAGCAGGCGATCATCGTGCGGCTCGGCAAGCCCGACAGGATCGTCAACCGGTACAACCCGAACGACCCCTTCGGCGCCACAGGCGCCGGGCTGACGCTCAAGGCACCGTTCATCGAAAACGTCGTGTGGGTCGACAAGCGCATCCGCGATCTCGACATGCCGCAGCAGGTGGTGCTTTCCACCGATCAGCTTCGCCTTGTCGTGGATGCCTTCGCGCGCTTCCGCATCGTCGATCCGCTGCGCATGTATCAGACCGTGCGATCGGAAGATCGCGTTGCCGACGAACTGTCGCGCATTCTCGGCTCGCGCCTGCGCAACGAGCTCGGCCGGCAGACCTTCGCGACGCTGCTCAGCCCCGAGCGCGGGCAGCTGATGGATACGATCCAGGAAGCGGTGAACCGCGAAGCCAGCCGCTACGGCGCCGAAATCGTCGATGTGCGCATCAAGCGTGCCGATCTTCCGCCGGGCGACCCCCTGCAGTCCGCGTTCCTGCGGATGCAGACCGCGCGCCAGCAGGAAGCCGAATCGATCCGCGCGCAGGGACGCAAGCAGGCGCAGATCATTCGCGCCGAAGCCGACGCCGAGGCATCACGCGTGTATGCGCAGTCCTTCGGCAAGGATAAGGACTTCTACGCCTTCTACCGCGCGATGCAGGCGTACCGGACGACGTTCAACAACGGCAACGCCAGCGTGGTGCTGTCGCCCGACAATGAATTCCTGCGCGAGTTCCAAGGGGTCCGCAGCCGCTGATCCGTATGGGAAGCGATCTCCTTGCGGCGATCGGCCTCGCGCTCGTTCTGGAGGGCGCGGCCTATGCGCTGTTCCCCGATGCGATGCGAAGGGCGGCCGCGATGCTGTTTGCGCAGGGAGAGAGCACGGTGCGCATCGCCGGGCTCGGCGCGGTGCTCGCGGGTGTCGCGATCGTCGCTGCGGTGCGGTTGCAGGGATGAAGACATAAGGGGCAGATTGTATTGACGCCGGGCGGTGCTTACATGGCGTCAAGTTGAGGAGACGAGATACGTGCGTATCGCATTAGCCATGACCGGCGCGGCGGTTCTGTTCGCCAGCGCCGCGACACTTGCCCTTCAGGAACCGGGCCATGCCCAGCAAACAGCGCAGGAATCGCTGAGCGCGCAGCCGCAGGTATCCGCCCCCGGCGGCGCGCCCGGCAGCTTCGCCGACCTGACCGCGCGGCTTCAACCCGCGGTGGTCAACGTTTCGACCACGCAGGAAATCGAGGTCGGCCGCCTGCGCGGCATCCCGCGCCTGGCACCCGGAACGCCGCTCGACGAACTGTTCCGCCGCTTCCAGGAACAGCAGCAGGACGGGCAGGAGCCAGAGACGCGCGAGGCGCAGTCGCTCGGCTCCGGCTTCATCATCTCGCCCGATGGCTATGTCGTCACCAACAACCACGTCGTCACCGGGCGCGGCGGCACCGAGCCCGTCGACAAGATCACCGTGACGCTTTCGGACCGCACCGAATATTCGGCGCGCATCGTCGGCCGCGATCCGCTTTCGGACCTCGCGCTGCTCAAGATCGAGGGCAAGGATCTGCCTTACGTGCGCTTCGGCCAGTCCGAGCGCGTGCGCGTCGGCGACTGGGTGATCGCGATCGGCAACCCCTTCGGCCTCGGCGGCACGGTGACGGCGGGCATCGTCTCGGCGCTCCACCGCAACATCCAGGCGGGGCAATACGACCGCTACATCCAGACCGATGCCTCGATCAATCAGGGCAACTCGGGCGGACCGATGTTCGACCTCTCCGGCAACGTGATCGGCGTGAACACGGCGATCTTCTCACCCACGGGCGGCAATGTCGGCATCGGCTTCGCGATCCCGGCCGAGCAAGCCTCGCCGGTGATCGACCAACTGCGCTCGATCGGGCGCGTGCGGCGCGGCTACCTCGGTGTCAGCATCCAGCCGGTGACGCCGGAAATCGCTTCCGCACTTGGGCTCCAGAAGGATCGCGGCGAGATCGTCGCGAGCGTCGAGAACGACGGCCCGGCGAAGAAGGCGGGCATTCTCGCGGGTGACGTCATCACGCGCGTGAACAGCCAGGAAGTCACCGTCGACAACACGCTTTCGGCGATCGTCGCGAACAGCGGCATCGGCAGCCGCGTGCCGATTGAACTCTACCGGAACGGCAAGCGCCAGACCGTACAGGCAACGCTCGTCGAGCGGCCCGCCGAGATCGCCGTCGCGGGCAGCGACAACACACCGGCGGAGGGCGACAAGGCCGCGAACGAAGCCGCCGCGTCCGCGCGCCGTAGCCTCGGCATCACGCTTGCCGAGCTGACGCCGGAAGTTCGCCGCCAGCTCGGCGTCGACACCGATGTCGAAGGCGTCGTGATCGCCAGCCTCAACCGCAACAGCGACGCCGCGAAGCGCGGCCTGCAGCGCGGCGACGTGATCCTCTCGATCAACCAGCAGCCGACGAAGACGCCAGCCGCCGCCGCCGCCGCTGTCGCTGCGGCACGCAAGGCCGGGCGCGACACGGTGGTGCTGTTCGTGAAGCGCGGATCGCGCCCGCCGCAGTTCATCGGCATCGCCATGATGGGCAAGGACGAAGGCTGAGCCCCAGCGCTTCGGCAAGAAACGAAAACCCCGGCCTCGACATGTTCGCGGCCGGGGTTTTTCTTTTCCGGCTTCCTGTTTTCGCGCCACATGCTTTAGTTGATCGTAGACGGACAAGGAGTGGGCGATGGGAACGATCTTCGTCGGTGCGGCGGGCGACAAACGGCTCGAACTCGACCTGAAACGCGCCAACCGGCACGGGCTGATCGCGGGCGCCACGGGCACCGGCAAGACGGTGAGCCTGCAGATCCTCGCCGAGGGCTTCTCGAAGGTCGGCGTGCCCGTGTTCATGGCCGACGTGAAAGGCGATCTCGCCGGGCTCGCCATGCCGGGCTCGGCCACGCACAAGGCGCACGCCACGCTTCAGGAACGGGCCGCGAGCATGGGCCTTACCGACTATGCCTACGAGGCGTTTCCGGCGGTGTTCTGGGATCTGTTCGGCGAGCAGGGCCACCCTGTGCGCACCACCGTTTCCGAGATGGGGCCGCTGCTGCTCTCGCGCCTGATGGGGCTCAACGAGACGCAGGAGGGTGTGCTCACCATCGCGTTCCGCATCGCCGACGAGGAGCAGCTGATGCTGCTGGACCTCAAGGACCTGCAATCGATGCTGACGTACGTGGCGGACAATGCCGCGACGATCGGTACGCGCTACGGCAACGTCACCAAGCCGAGCGTCGGCGCGATCCAGCGGCAGCTGCTGGTGCTGGAGAACGAGGGCGGCGCGCGCTTCTTCGCCGAGCCCGCGCTCGACGTGAAGGACTTCATGAAGGTGGGCGACGATGGTCGCGGCCAGGTGAACATCCTCGCCGCCGACAAATTGATGCAGAGCCCGCGGCTTTATTCCACCTTCCTGCTGTGGCTGCTCTCCGAGCTCTTCGAGGCGCTGCCCGAGGTGGGCGATCCCGATCAGCCGAAGATGGTGTTCTTCTTCGACGAGGCGCATCTGCTCTTCGACGAGGCCCCGAAGGCACTGCTCGAGAAGATCGAACAGGTCGTGCGGCTGATCCGTTCGAAGGGCGTGGGCGTCTATTTCATCACGCAGAACCCGATCGATGTGCCCGAAGGCGTCGGCGGGCAGCTCGGCAACCGCATCCAGCACGCGCTTCGCGCCTTCACGCCGCGCGACCAGAAGGCGATCAAGGCGGCCGCCGAAACGTTCCGGGTCAATCCGGGGCTCGATGTCGTGACCGCGATCACCGAGCTGAAGGTCGGCGAAGCGCTCGTCTCGCTACTCGATCGCGACGGTGCGCCCGCGCCGGTGGAACGCGCTTTCATCCGCCCGCCCTGCTCGCGGCTCGGGCCGCTCACCGAGCAGGAGCGCAAGGTGATGATCGCAAGCTCGCCGTTCGCGGGACGCTACGAAGAGACGATCGATCGCGAATCCGCGTTCGAGATTCTGAAGGGACGCGCCGAGAAAGCGTTAGAGGACGCAGGCGAAGCAGAGGCCAACGAAGAGCGGCCGGCGGCACGCGGCAAGACCGGCAGCAGCTGGTCGAACAGCATCCTCGGCAAGATCGCGGGCGCGGTGATCGGCGCGTTCGTGGCGAAGAAGGCGCGCGACTTCGGGGACAGCCTCGCGGGCAAGAAGCCTTCGCGCCGAAGCGCATCCGCGACCTCGACCGCCGTGGGTACGGCGGGCAGCCAGATCGGCTACGAGATCGGCAAGGCGATCGCCGGCCCGATGGGCGGCCGCATCGGCCGCGGCGTGCTCGGCAGCTTCAGTCGCGGCGTGGCCAAGAAAATCGGCTGACGATCAGCCGCCGATCGAAACGCTTGCCGTCGCCGGATCGCTGCTGCCCGGCTGCGCGTCGATGATCGTTTTCAGAAGTGCGCCCTTGTTGACGACCTCCGTGCTCGGATCGCCCGCCGTGGAGCGCGCCGAGGGATCGGGGCGGGCGGCGCCTGCGTCGTCGAGCAGCTTCTGTTCGCCGGCCGATTTCGGGGCAGGGCGCACGCCGGGGCCGAACAGCGCTTCCATCGCCTGCGTCTGCGCGTCGGTTTCCATCGGGCGCGGGGCACCGGGGCGCGGCGGCGCGAGGTTGTAGTCCGGCGGCACGACGAGCGGCGCGGCACGGCCGATGGCGAACTCGTCCGGCGCATCACGCCCGAAGATGCCGCTGCTGCCGCAGGCGGAAAGGCCAAGCGCCGTGATCGCCGCAAGAGCGGCGCGCGTCAGGGAAGACATGCTTTTCAACTCCACTTCATTCTGCTGCCGCAGGCTTGCGTTCGAAGAACGCGCGCAGCAACAGGATTGCGACACCTATCGTAATCGCCGCGTCGGCGACATTGAAGACATAAAAGCTCCACGTCCCCACGTGGACGTGCACGAAATCGACGACATACCCGAAACGCACGCGATCGACGATGTTGCCAAGCGCGCCGCCGAGCACGAGCGCGAGCGCGAGAATGTCGATGCGGTTCGTTTCCTTGCGCATCCACCACGCAACGCCCGCCGCGATGAGCGCGGTGACGCCGGTGAGAATCCAGCGCTCCTTGGCGCCATCCGCCTGCAGGAGACCCATGGAAACGCCGCGATTTTCCACCCATGTGAGGCTGAGGATTGGCAGCAGGTTGATGCTGCCCTTCGCCTGCAGGCCGATCCCTGCGATGATCCACAGCTTCACGAGCTGATCGACGACGAAAATCGCCGCCGCGACGAGATAGCCTTTCGCCGCCGTCACGCGAGAACCTCGTCGCAGCGCACGCAAAGCTCCGTCGCCGGATCGACATCGCCGGTGTGGCGCCAGCAGCGCGCGCACTTTTCGGCCTCGGTGCGCGTCACCACCGTGGCATCGCCGCCATATTCGACTGCGCTGACGATCGAAACTTCGGCGAAGTCTGCTGCAGCGATGCCGGCGACTTCGGGGAGGCGCACGACCGCCTCGTTCGACGAACGGATCGTCTTTTCGCGGCGGAACGGCTCGATCGCTTCGGTGACGCTTTCACGCGCCGCGCGGATCGCTGCCCACTTCTCGCCCAGCGCCGCGTCCAGCCACGACGCATCGATTTCCGGCCAGTCGAGCAGGTGCACGGAGCCGTCTTCGCTCGGGAAGCGGGCCTGCCAGGTTTCCTCGGCGGTGAACACCAGCACCGGCGCGAACCAGCGGGTGAGCGCGTGGAACAGCACATCCATCACCGTGCGGCAGGCGCGTCGTTTCGGTGACGTCACGGCGTCACAATAGAGGCTGTCCTTGCGCACATCGAAGTAGAAGGCGCTGAGATCGTGGACGCAGAACGCCTGCAGCACGGTCACGTAGCGCGTGAAATCGTAATCGTTCACGCATTGGCGCAGTTCGGCGCTCAGCTCCGCGAGGCGGTGCAGCACCCAGCGTTCCAGCTCCGGCATTTCGGACGCCGCGATGCGTTCGGCTTCGTCGAAGCCATCGAGCGCGCCGAGCAGATAGCGGAAGGTGTTGCGAATCTTGCGGTAGGCATCGGTCATGCCGCGCATGATTTCCGGCCCGATGCGATGATCCTCGCGCCAATCGACGTTCACCGCCCACAAGCGCAGCACGTCGCCGCCGCTTTCGCCGATCACCTTGTTGGGATCGATGGTGTTGCCGAGGCTCTTCGACATCTTGCGGCCCGACGCATCGAGCGTGAAGCCGTGCGTGACGACCGCGTCATAAGGCGCGCGGCCGCGCGTGACGCAGGATTGGAGCAGCGAGGACTGGAACCAGCCGCGATGCTGGTCCGACCCTTCGAGATAGAGGTCGGCAGGCCAGCGCAGATCCGGCCAGCGGCCCGATTCGAGCACGAAGGCGTGCGTGCAGCCCGAATCGAACCACACGTCGAGGATATCGCCGATGCGCTCGTAATCGTCCGCCTTGTAGCGATCCCCGAGGAAGACCTGCGGATCGGTGCCGGTCCACGCATCGACGCCTTCAGCCCGAACCGCCGCGACGATGCGGGCGTTGACCTCCGCGTCGACGAGATATTCGCCCGTCTGCCGGTGCACGAACAGCGTGATCGGCACGCCCCACGCGCGCTGGCGCGAGAGCACCCAGTCCGGCCGCCCGGCGACCATCGCGCCGATGCGGTTCGCGCCGCGCTCCGGCACCCAGCGCACGCGCTCGATCTCCGACATCGCGGTTTCGCGGAGCGTGCGGCCCTGCCCCTGCGCGCTGCGGATATCGGCTTCGGTCTTGCAGAGCGGGATCTGGCCGTCGATCGGTTTGTCCATCGGCACGAACCACTGCGGCGTGCAGCGGAAGATGACCTTGGCCTTGGAGCGCCAGGAGTGCGGATAGGAGTGCGTGTAGTCCGCGCTCGCCGCGAGCAGCGCGCCGACCTCTTTCAGCGCCGTGCACACGGGGCCATCCGGCGCGTTCACCTTGTAGACGTGATTGCCGCCGACCACCGGCCAATCCGCCTGATAGGTGCCATCCGGCCCCACCACGAACTTCGGCTCGATACCGTTCGCCTTGCACAGCCAGAAGTCGTCCTCGCCGTGGTCCGGCGCCATGTGGACGATGCCCGTGCCGGTGTCAGTCGTGACGAAATCGCCCGCGAGCAGAGGACGCGGCTCGGCGAAGAAACCGCCGAGGTGATGCCATGGGTGGCGTGCGACGGCAGCGGCGAGATCGGCGCCCTTGACCGGTTTTGCGGCACCCGATGGTTGCGCGCCATAGCGTGCCAGCGTCGGAGCAAGCAGCGCTTCGGCAACAAGCAGACGTTTGCCACCAGTCTCGACAAGTACGTAGTCGAGGTCCGGCCCATACGCCAAAGCCCGGTTCACCGGCAGTGTCCACGGGGTCGTCGTCCAGATCACAGCGTGGGCGCCGACCAGTTCCGGCGCGTTCGGCGCCTCGGTGATCTCGAACGCCACGTCCACCTGCGTGGAAACGATGTCTTCGTATTCGACCTCCGCCTCGGCGAGCGCTGTCTTTTCCACCGGCGACCACATCACCGGCTTCGCGCCGCGATAAAGCTGGCCGCTTTCCGCCACCTTGAGCAGTTCGGCGACGATGATCGATTCCGCCTGGAAATCCATCGTGAGGTACGGATTGTCCCAGTCGCCGTTGATGCCGAGGCGCTTCAATTGCTCGCGCTGGCGGTTCACCCAGTTCTGCGCGTAGGCGCGGCACTCGGCGCGGAACGCCTTGGGGTCGACCTCGTCCTTGTTCTTACCCTTCTTGCGGTATTCCTCCTCGACCTTCCATTCGATCGGAAGGCCGTGGCAGTCCCAGCCGGGCACGTAAGGCGCGTCCTTGCCGAGCAGCGTCTGCGTGCGCACCACCATGTCCTTGAGAACGTGATTGAGTGCGTGGCCGATGTGCATGTCGCCATTGGCGTAAGGCGGGCCGTCGTGCAGCACGAACTTTTCGCGGCCCTTCCGCTCGTTGCGAAGCCGCTTGTAGAAGTCGAGGCCCTGCCAGCGGGCGAGCCACTTCGGCTCCGCCTCGGCAAGGCCGGCCTTCATCGGGAAATCGGTCTTCGGCAGGAAGACGGTGTCGCGGTAGTCTTTACGGGTATCGTCGCTCATATCGGGCATACGCCCTAGAGGAGAGCGGCGCGCGCGTCCACGATATCCTTGGCGATCTGCGCCTTCAGCGCCTCGAGGCTGGCGAGTTTCATTTCAGGGCGCAGATGCGCGATGAGCTGCGTCTCGATGGTCTGCCCGTAGAGGTCGCCCGCGTAGCCGAACAAGTGGACTTCGAGCAGCTCCTTCGGCGGCGTGAACATCGGCCGGATGCCGAGGTTCGCGACACCATCCACCACGCGCCCGTCCTCAAGGCGGCAGCGCACGGCATAGATGCCGTAGGCCGGACGCACGTATTCGGCGCCGATCGCGACGTTCGCGGTCGGCACGTCGATCGTGCGGCCGCGCTTGTCGCCGTGTTCCACCGTGCCGCGAATGGCGAAGGGCCGCCCCATCAATGCGGCGGCCTCGCGGCAGTGGCCCGCCTGCAGCGCGGCGCGCACGCGCGTGGAGGAGATGATCGCCGAACCTTCGTCGCGCACCGGCGCGACGGTTTCGGGAATTAGGCCGTGGGCCGCACCGAATTCGAGCAGTTTCGCCGTGTCGCCGCTCGCGCCGCGCCCGAAGGTGAAGTCCTCGCCGGTGACGGTACCGGAAAGGCCGAGGCGCCCGACGAGAACGCCGGAGACGAATTCATCGGCGGGGAGCGCCGCGAACGCCGCATCGAAGCGTAGCACGATGGCGGCGTCCACGCCGAAGGCTTCCAGAAGATCGAGCTTCTGGTCGGTCGTCGTCAGCGCGAACGGTGGCGATTGCGGGCGGAACAGTCGCGCGGGGTGCGGATCGAAGGTGAGCGCGAGCGTGGGCAGCCCTTCTGAGCGCGCACGTTCGAGCGCTCGGCCCACCACCGCCTGATGGCCGATGTGAAAGCCGTCGAAATTGCCGATCGCCGCGACGCCGCCGCGCAGGGCCTTGGCGAGCGGCGCATCCCCCGTGATGCGTTCCATGGCCGCCCTGCTATCCTGACCGGCCTAGCGCGGCAAGGTGGCGCGGAGCACGCGGAGCACGTTGCCGCCCATCGCCTTCTCAATTTCGGTTTCGGTGAAACCCTGATCGAGAAGCGCCTGTGTGACCGCCGGAAGGTGCGCGGCATCGACGCCCACGGTCGTCGCGCCGTCCCAGTCCGACCCGAGCGCGACGTGATCGATACCGACGAGATCGCGCACGTGCCGCATCGCGCGCGCCGTCGCCTGCGGCGTCGGCTCGCACACGGCGGCATCCCAGAAACCGATGCCGATCACGCCGCCCGTTGCCGCGATGCCGCGGATTTCCTCGTCGGTGAGGTTGCGGTTGGTGTTGCACGTCGCCTTGACGCCGCCGTGGCTGTAGACGACCGGCTTCGTCACCAGCTTCAGCGCCTCGGCGACGGTCTTGTGGCTGGCGTGGGCGAGATCGACGACCATGCCCTTCGCTTCCATGCGACGGATGACGTCACGGCCGAGCGGGGTGAGTCCGCCCTTTTCGAGCCCGTGCATCGAGCCTGCGAGTTCGTTGTCGAAGAAGTGCGTGAGGCCCGCCATGCGGTAGCCCGCATCGAACAGCACGTCGACGTTGCCGAGCTTGCCTTCGAGGTTCTGCAGCCCTTCGATCGAAAGCAGCGCGCCGGTCGCGGTCCTGTCGGCGAGCAGCGCATCGAGATCGCGCACTGTCTGCACGAGCCGGTAGCCCTTCGCGCGCTGCATCCGCTCGGCGTGCCAGAGCGAGCGCTGGAGCAGCGAATCCCATGTGCGCGGCGGCTGGAGCTGCGCAATGGCGAGCATGGTGATGTTGTCGGTATCGGCGCCGTTCGCCTCGTAGTTCTGACCCTTCGGCGTCTTGGTGACGGAGGAGAAGATCTGCAGCTTCACGTTGCCGTCCTGAAGCCGCGGCAGATCGACATGGCCGCGCTCGGCGCGCGCTTCGGGATCGCGTTTCCAGAGCAGCGTGTCGGAGTGGAGATCGGCGATCACGAGCCGGTCGTGCAGCGCCTGCGCGGCGGGGCTGACGGTCCATTCGCCCGAACCCGCGATGCGGTTCATCGATCGCTCGAGGATGCCGGGGGCGAGGCCGAAGAACAGCGCCGCGGCAAGCACGACCAGCGCCGCCACGATCCACGGCCAGCGCCGCCTGCGCACCTTCGCCTTCGCCATCAAGCCGCCTCCAGCGTCACGAAATCAAAGGCGGGGTGCGTTTCCCCCGCCGGATGAACTTCGCGGAAGGTCTCACGCCAGCGCGCGGGATCAAGCTCTGGAAAATAGGTATCGCCATCGGGTGCGGCATGAATTTCGGTCAGCTCGATGCGCGTCGCGAAGGGGAGCGCCTGCGCATAAATCTCCGCGCCGCCCACCACCATGATCGCATCGGCGCGTGTGCGCGGATCAAGGCCCGCCGCCGCGATCGCTTCGGCAAGGTTCGGCACCACGGTCACGCCCTCCGCCTGCCAGCCCGGCTGGCGCGTGAGCACGATATTGTGCCGTCCCGGCAGCGGCTTGCCGATCGATTCGAAGGTCTTGCGGCCCATGATCACGGGCTTTCCGACGGTGATCCGCTTGAAGCGCTTCAGGTCTTCGGAAAGGTGCCACGGCATTGCGCCGTCCTTGCCGATCACCCGGTTGTCGGCACGCGCAACGACGAGGACGATGTCCGGCCGATAAGTCGGGGTCACACCGCCACCGGCGCCTTGATGTGCGGGTGCGCTTCGTAGCCGACGAGTTCGAAGTCGTCGTAGCGGAAGCCGAAGATGTCCTTCACGTCCGGGTTGATGCGCATCTCGGGGAGCGCCATCGGGCGGCGGGTCAGTTGCAGGTCGGCCTGTTCGAGATGGTTGAGGTAAAGGTGCGCGTCGCCGAAGCTGTGGACGAATTCGCCCGGTTTCAGGCCCGTCACCTGCGCCATCATCTGCGTGAGGAGCGCGTAGGACGCGATGTTGAACGGCACGCCGAGGAACACGTCGGCGCTACGCTGATAGAGCTGGCAGGAGAGCCGGCCTTCGGCGACGTAGAACTGGAAGAGGCAGTGGCAGGGCGGCAGCGCCATGCTGTCCACCTCCGCGACATTCCATGCCGAGACGATCAGGCGCCGCGATTCGGGATTGCGGCGGATCATCTCGACGAGGTGCGAAACCTGATCGATCACGCGCCCGTCCGGCGTTTCCCAGCGGCGCCACTGCTTGCCGTAGACCGGGCCGAGCTCGCCTTCGCTGTTCGCCCAGTCATCCCAGATCGAGACGCCATTCTCTTTCAGGTAGCGGATGTTGGTGTCCCCCGCGAGGAACCACAGCAACTCGTGCACGATCGATTTCAGGTGCAGCTTCTTCGTCGTCAGCATCGGGAAGCCGTCGGCGAGATCGAAGCGCATCTGGTGCCCGAAAACGCTGAGCGTGCCCGTGCCGGTGCGGTCGCCGCGCTGCGTGCCGTGACGGCGGACGCGGGCGAGAAGATCGAGATATTGCTGCATGGGTGCAGGTATACGCCGGGGAAGGTCGCTTGGCGAGCGCCGCAAATCCTTCAAAATTAAGGACTTGCCGAATCGGCGCGAACAGCTTTCATTACGGATACGTTTCTGAACGGGGGGATCGTTCAGCGTTGGGGGATCCATACGTCTGGCTGGCCGGATACTGGCTGCTGACGCGAGAGCTGCTGCTTCTCGCGGCGGTGGGTGTTGCCGTATCGAGTCTCGACGATCTGCTTTTCGACATGCTCTATTTCGCGCGCCAGATCTGGCGGCGGATGACGGTCTACCGCGTGCGCAGGCGCAGCGACGCGCGCTCGCTTCCCGACGGCGGCACGAGATCGGCGCCGATCGCCGTGTTCGTTCCGGCGTGGGACGAGGCGGAGGTTATCGGGCCGATGCTCGGCGCATTCACGCGGCGCATGATCTTTCCGCATTACCGGGTGTTCGTCGGCGTCTATCCGAATGACGCGGCGACGCTGCGCGTCGTTGCCGGGCTTGCCGATCCGCGCATCGCTCTCGTCGTCGTCGAGCGGGATGGCCCCACGACGAAGGCGCATTGCCTGAACGCCATCTGGCGCGCGATGTGCCGGCACGAAGAGGCTTATGGCGTACGCTTCAAGGCGATCGTGCTGCACGACGCCGAAGATGTGGTGCATCCGCGCGAGCTTGGCGTCATCGACTATCTGATCCCGGCAAAGGCGATGGTGCAATTGCCGGTGGTTCCCTTCGCGGACGCGGAGTCGCGCTGGATCGCCGGTCATTATCTCGACGAATTTGCCGAAAGCCACACCAAGGACATGGTGGTGCGCGAGGCGATCGGCGCCGCGATCCCCGCCGCCGGTGTCGCCTGCGGTTTCGAGCGCGCGATGATGGGTTGGATCGCGGACGACCTTGGCGGGGCGCCGTTCGATCCCGTCTCGCTGACCGAGGATTACGAACTCGGCCACCGCATCCATGCGCGCGGCGGCAAGGCGATCTTCGTCCGCATTCCCGGCCGTGCCGGTGCTCCGCACGTGACAACGCGGGAGCATTTCCCGGCGACGCTCGAAGCCGCCGTCCGGCAGAAATCGCGCTGGCTGCTCGGCATCGCGCTCCAAGGCTGGGACCGGATCGGCTGGCAGGGCGGCCTCGCCGCGCGCTACATGCTGATGCGGGACCGCAAGGCGCTTTTGAACGCGCTCGTCGTGATCGTCGCCTATGTGGGGGCGCTCGCCTACGCGGCCGCGATCGTGCTGAAGGGCACGGTGCCGGACGCGCGCCTGCTGCCCGCCGTCGTCGAGCCCGGCTCGGCGCTCCACGGGCTGCTCCGCCTCACGACCATCCTGCTCGCCTGGCGGCTTGCCATGCGCATGATGTTCACAGGGCGCCAGCACGGCATCATCGAAGCCGTCCGCGCCCTCCCCCGCGCCTTCATCGGCAACATCGTGAACTTCCTCGCAGCGCTCAGGGCCTCCGCGCTCTATGTGCGCGGCGCGATTCGGAAAACGGCGCCGGTGTGGGAAAAGACCGCGCACCGGTTCCCGGAAAAGCTGGCGCACGACTGATGCGCCCGGTCCGCGCCTTCGCCATGCTTTCGGTCACGCTCACCATGTGGGCGGTCTGGCGCTTCGATGAAGCCAGCGTGACCTATGCGGCGATGCTTTCCGCGCGGCGAGGGGCTGCGACGCAGGTGCGATCTGCCCAGCCCGTTCCGGCCATGCACGTGCTTGCGCCGCTCGCCGCTTCCGACGCTCCCGCGATCGCTGGACGGCTCATCGAGACGCATTCCGCGCCTGAGCATAGTGCGGAAACGATGATCGCAGCCGTCGCTGCACCGCCCCGGCCGGACACGATCGGCAACGTTCCACCTGTGCCGACAACCCAATTTGGCCGCACAGATACGGCATTCGGAAGCGCGGAAGCCGCGTATCGCGCGCTCGCCGGGGGCGACAGGCGCACGGCAGCACAGGGCTTCGCATCCGCGCTTGCCGCCGATCCCCGACACCCGAATGCCTCAGCCTGGCGCGCGGAGCTTTCCGCGCTGCGCAAACGCTGGCGCATGGACGCCTACAGCCTCGTTCGCGAGGGCGCCTCCGGCCTCGTCAGCGACCGGCCACTGCTCGGCGGCGGGCAGAGCGGCATCCGGCTCGGCTACACGCCCGATCCGCTGGCGCAGCGCCCGATCGAACTCTTCGGCCGCCTTGCGATCGCGCACGACGGGCTCAGCCCCAAAGGCCGCAGCACGCAGGCTGCGATCGGTGCCGCGTGGATGCCGCTTGGGCGGGGCGGCCCTACTGTCGGGGCGGAACGGCTGATCGCCCTTGGCCGCGAGGGGCGGGATGCGTGGGCCATCCGCGTCTCCGGCGGCGCGTGGCACGCGGCGGACGCACAGCTCCCGCTCGATCTCAGCGCCTATGCCGAAGCCGGTATCGTCGGCGCCAACAGGCGGGACGGATTTGCAGGCGCGCAAGCGTTCGCGCTCTATCCGGTCGCAACGCGCAAGGGGACGCGGATCGGCATCGGCGGCGGCGTATGGGGCAGCGTGCAGGACGGCGAAACCCGCACGGCCTCGCGCCTCGAACTCGGTCCCGGCGCACAGCTTTCCCAACAGATCGGCAAGGGCACGATCGAGCTGCGCGGTGAATACCGGTTCCGCATCGCGGGCGATGCCGCGCCGGGCAGCGGTCCGACCCTCACCGTCGCGACGCGGTTCTGAACCTATTCGGCGGCGACCCCGGCAACCTCCTCGATATTCCTGCGGCGCGCGTCGAAATCCTCGGCGATCTTCTCGTCGTTCGCCTGCAGCGCATCAACATCGACATTCACGTAATCGAGGACGCCCATCTGGGCATAACCGCGCTGCACGGTCTCGCCCCACAGGCCGATGTCGGCAACGACGGGAACGATGCGGTTGAAAAGGTGGTTGCGGAAGTTGCGCGCACCCTCGCTCTCATCCGCCCAGGCGATGCACTCGCCAACGTCAAGGCCAAGAGTCTCGTAGACCTCGCGCGACTGGAACCGGTCGCGCATATGATAACAGGCCTCGACGAGGAACTCCTCGCGCTCCTTCCTCTCTGCCGCTGTCAGGTGCGGATAATATTCGCGCAAGGTGAGGCGACCGAAGGCGACGTGGCGCGCTTCATCCTGCATCACATAGGCATTGACGGCACCGGCGAGCGGCGAGGTCGACATGTCGCGGATGCCTGCGAACGCGGCAAGCGCCAGCCCCTCGATCACCACCTGCATCCCAAGGTAGGTCATGTCCCATCGCTTGTCCTCGAGCACCTGTTCGAGCAGCGTCGCGAGCGGGCCGGTGATCGGATAGCTCATGCCGATCTTCTCGATCAGATGCTTGTAGGCCTCCACATGCCGCGCCTCGTCGATCGTCTGCGTGGAGGCGTAAAACTTTGCTTCAAGGTCGGGCACCTGCTGCACGATTTTCGCCGAGCAGATGAGCGCCCCCTGCTCGCCGTGCAGGAACTGCGAAACCGACCACGCCTGCATGTTGCGGCGCAGTTCTACGCGCTCCTGCTTCGACATCTTCTCCCACATCGGAGAGCCGAAGATGCCGATGGTCTGTTCCGGCATACCCTGCGGATTTTCCCAATCGAGATCCTGCGACCAGTCGATACGATCGGCCGCATCCCACTGCATCTTCTTGCCCTTGGCATAGAGGCTGAGCAGATCGCTGCGATCGTCGGAATATTCGAAATCGAAAACCGTTTGGAATTCCTGCGCAACGTTCCAGGTCGGGCCGTTCGGGGTCAGCCGGTACAGATCCGCAAAAGCCATGACGTATCCTCTTCCCAATGGATCATATGTTGTCGTTGGCGATCCTGCGCCGCGCCTCCAGCTGACGGAGGATTTCCCGCGTCCGCATCAGGCTCAGCATTTCGTTGATGGTGGAGATGCCGCGCTCGGCCATGGTCAGCGCTTCCTCGTCGCCGATCTTGCCCGCCGTGTTCTCGAAGAACATGCGCATTTCCTGCCCCACGAGCCATTCGACGAACTGCGCGTACATTGCGCCGCCGCCGACAAAGCCGCGTTCCTCGGTGAAGCCGATGACGTTCAGTTCCTTGAGGCAGCGTGCAACGGCAAGGTCGCGCGGCCCGAAGCGACCGTCGCGATCGGGGCAGAGCACGCCCTCCTCCACCGCACGGCCAAGCTCATCGATCGTGAAACCGGTCTGGGCGGCAAGCTCTTCCAGCGTCGCGCCCTCACCGCCGGTATCGAGCCGGGCGCGCAGCATGGCGTCGAGATCGGGGAAGGCGTCGGCGTGGAGCCAGCGGTCGCCATCTTCCCCATCGAGCAGCGTGCGGATGATCGCGAGCGGCAGGAAGCGTTCCTCCTGCAGGCGCTTGATCGCCTTCAGCCGCGCCACGTGCATGTCGTTGTAAAAGGCGCTGTTCGCGCTCGCACGGTCGGGTTCGGGGAGCAGGCCTTCGCGGATGTAGAAGCGGATGGTTTCCCGCCCCACGCCTGTCAGCCGTTCAAGTTCGCGCATTCGCACGCCGTGCATCTCCCTCCTGAGCACGACTCGGAAGCTATCAGATTTTGCGGAGTTGTAATACGCAAAATCTGATAGGGTCCCGCCTCGCTTCAGAGCGCATCGTGAAAGATGATCCCGAGCGTGCGCCGCTCGCCCCGTTCGATGCTGGAAACGCCGTGGCGAAGCTGCGTTCGATACGCGCCACGCGGACCCTGCCGCGGCCGGTCCCGCACCGGCAGGATCGTGACCGCACCCTGCGGCGCCAGAACCGCCTCGCAGCGGGACTGGCGGCGCGGGCGATTTTCCACGAGGATGAGCGCACCGCCATCGAAATCCGTGCCCGGCCGATCAAGCTGGACGACCGCCTGCAGCGGGAAATGCACCGGGCCGTAAAGATCCTGATGCAGGCAGTTGTAGTCGCCGGGCCCATAGCGGAGCAGAAGCGGCGTCGGCCGCACCTGCCCGGCGGCGTGGCAGCGTTCGAGCAGCGCCGCGTGCGTCGGCGGCCAATTCGCAGGCGTGCCGAGCCGCGCTGCCCAGCCATTCGCGATCCGCGCGAAGTGCGGATAAAGCGCCTCGCGCAGCGCCGCGACGACGGGCGGCAGCGGGTAGGCGAAGTAGCGGTAGCTGCCCTGCCCATAACCGTGCCGGCCCATCACCACCGTGCTGCGAAACGCCGTATCGTCTCCGTAGCGCGTTGCGAGCGCGGCGCACGCTTCTGCACCCAGCAGCGGCGGCGTCACCGCGTAGCTGCGCTCTTCGAGCATGGCTTCAAGCGCCGTCCAATCGAGCGCATCAACACTCTCGGCGTGTGTCACGCCGCCCGTTCCCGTCGGCGCTCGGCCTCCAGCAGTGTGCGTTTCCGTTCAACACCCCAGCGATATCCGCCGATGCCGCCGTCGCCACGCAGAACGCGGTGGCAGGGCACCAGCACGGCGACCCGGTTCGCACCGCAGGCAGACGCCGCGGCGCGGACGGCACTGGGCGCGCCGATCCCGGCGGCGACTTCCGCATAGGAGACGACGGTGCCGCTCGGCACGCTGAGCAGGAAGCGCCAGACCTTCATCTGGAACGCCGTGCCGCGCAGATCGACGGGGATATCGGGATGCGGCGCACCCTCCGCGAGATGCGCCCGAAGCGCATCGATCCAGGCATCGAGCTGCGGCGACGCCGCGGCATCCGAGGGCACGATATCGGCGCGCGGGAATTCAGCCTGCAGCCGCGCGACGAGCGCGCTTTCATCGTCGCCAAAATCGACCGCGCAAACGCCCCGCGCCGTCGCCGCCATCAGCAGCAGGCCAAGGCCGGTGGAGCGACACGCCCACGCGATCGTCTCGCCAGCGCCGCCCGCGCGGTAGGCCGCGGGCGTCATGCCGAGATGGCCGTCCATCCGTTCGTAGGCGCGGCTCGTCGATCCGAAGCCCGCCTCGAAGATCGCACCGGCGACACCGTCGCCCCCCTTCAGGCTTGCCTTCAGCCGCTTCATCCTGAGCGCGGTCTGGAACGCTTTCGGGCTGACGCCGATCACCGCCGTGAACGCCCGCTGCACCTGAAAGCTGCTGAGACCCGCGATCTCCGCAAGGCGGGCGAGCGGCAGCGGCGTGTCGGCATTCGCCTCGATATAGCGCGCGAGGGCCGTCATCTTTTCCGCTGCCGGATCGCGCCCCTCGAGCGCGCCGGGGCGGCAGCGCAGGCACGCTCTGTAGCCATCCGCCTCGGCAGCCGTGCCGCTCGGATAAAAGCGCACGTTTTCGCGCTTCGGCGTCCGCGCCGGGCACGACGGGCGGCAATAGACCCCCGACCGTTTCACGGCATAGACGAACCGTCCGTCAAACGCGCGATCCCGCCCTACGACGGCATCCCAGAATTGCGGCTGATCGGCCAATTCCGTTTCCATGATCATCTGCTCCTCCTTTTCGGACAGGCCCGCAAGCTAGGCGCCTCGGAAGCAGCAGGCGTTCCGATCCTTGCAGCGATACGCACGGCCCAAATTTTGTCTCGATACAGGCGCATGTTGGCGGCAAAGGTGGTGGCGGGCGACTCCCCGCTGGGTTAGTCAGGACGGCATGGACATCTATCTCCCGATCGCCGAACTCAGCGTCAATTCGCTGGTGATTGTGGGGTTCGGCGTTCTCGTCGGCTTCATGTCCGGCATGTTCGGCGTCGGCGGCGGATTCCTGACCACGCCGATGCTGATCTTCTACGGCATTCCACCAGCCATCGCCGTGGCCTCGTCCGCCACGCAGATCACCGGGTCGAGCGTTTCGGGCGCGCTTGCGCACTGGCGGCGTAACGGCGTCGATCCCAAGATGGGCGCCGTCCTCGTGGCGGGCGGCGTGGTGGGCTCCGGGATCGGCTCCTACGTGTTCAAGCTGCTCCAGAAAATCGGCCAGATCGATATCACCATCTCCCTGATCTACGTGGTGTTCCTGTCGACGATGGGCGGGCTGATGCTTGTCGAATCCTGGCAGACGCTGCGGCGCTCGCGCGCCGGCGAAATCCGCCGCGTGAAGCTGCACCCGCACATCCCGTTCATCTCGGCGCTGCCGTGGAAGATGCGCTTCTATAAATCGGGCCTCTACATCTCGCCCCTCGCGCCGTTCGGCATCGGCGTTGTGGTCGGCATCCTCACCTTCATCATGGGTATCGGCGGCGGCTTCATCATGGTGCCGGCGATGATCTACCTGCTCGGCATGTCCGTCTCGGTCGTGGTCGGCACCTCGCTGTTCCAGATCGTGTTCACGACCGCCGCGGTCACGCTGATGCACGCCGTACAATCGAAGACGGTCGACATCGTGCTTGCGCTGATGCTGCTGATCGGCGGCGTCATCGGCGCGCAGATCGGCGCGCGGATGGCGCAGCGGCTGCCGCCTGAAAAACTGCGCTTCGGGCTCGCGCTGCTCGTGATCGCGGTGGCGATCCGCCTGCTGGTCGGCCTCACCTGGACGCCGAGCGAGCTCTACTCGGTCTATGCCGAATGAAGCGGCTCCTGCTGCCCCTGCTCCTGCTGCTCTCGGCGGCGGCACCGCCGCGGCTGATCACGGATATCAGCCACAGCAAGATCGACATCGTGTACAGCTTCGCCGGTGCCGAACTGCTGATCTTCGGCGCGATCCAGTATCCGGGCGGCCAGACGCCCGACGAGCCCCCCGATATCGCAGTGATCGTCCGCGGCCCGCCGGAAGCGGTGACGGTGCGGCGCAAGGCGCGCGTCGCGGGCATCTGGATCAACACGCGCTCCGTTCGGTTCGAGACGGCGCCATCATTCTATAGCGTCGCAACGACACGCCCGATTTCGGAGCTGGTCAACGACGAGACGGCCGCGATCTATGAACTCGGCCTCTCGCACCTGCAGCTTTCGCCGGTTTCAAGCGACGCCGGCGATATCCGCACGTTCGAGCAGGGCTTCCTCAGCCTCCGCCGCCGCGAGGGCCTGTATTCGGACGACGCACAGGGGGTCGAACTCACCGAAAACGTGCTCTACCGCGCCCGAATCCAGATCCCGAGCCAGGTGCCGGTGGGCAACTATACGGTCGAAATCCACCTGATCGACGAGGGCAAGGTGGTAGCAAGCGCCATGCGCGAGATCAGCATCGACAAATCCGGCTTCGAACGACAGGTTTCGGTCGCCGCCGAGGAGCACAGTTTCTCCTACGGGTTGCTCGCGGTCGTGCTGGCGCTGCTGCTCGGCTGGACCGCCGGGCTCTTTACGCGGCGATAAACGCTTCCTTATCCCTTCGCTGTTACACCGCTGCGGCAAAGCCTTGTCGCAGTGAAGGAGTACGTCTTGGATCAGTCGTTCATGCCGATGAACCCGTCGTCGGCCGATGGTCACAACGTCTTCATGCAGCCTGAAAAGGCTACAAGCCTGCCGAGCACGTGCGTGATCGGCCGCGTGCGCGAGATTGCCGGCGGTTCCGCGATCTGCAGCTTCGACCCGACGCAGCTGAAGGCGATCACCGGCCACGAGGACGCGACCGTTGCCATGTCCGGGCAGGTCGGCAGCCAGGTGAAGATGCGCGTCGGCGACCTCTGGCTGCTCGGCAACGTCCGCGACATGCGCATGGACGAGGCGGGCCTGATCATTCTCTCGCACATCGACTTTCTCGGCGAAGGCCCCGAAGACCCCGCGACCGGATCGATGAAGGCGTTCCGCCGCGGTGTGACGCGCTATCCCGTGCCGGGCGACGACGTGTTCACCGTCTCGCGCGCCGACCTCGTGCTGGTGTTCGCCGCCGAGGACCGGCCGCACATCGAGATCGGCACCGTCTATCCCACCGAAGACGTGCGCGGCTCGCTGCTCATCGATGCGATGCTCGGCAAGCACTTCGCGCTGCTCGGCTCCACCGGTACGGGTAAATCGACGAGCGCCGCGCTCATCCTTCACCGCATCGTCGAGAAGGCGCCCAAGGGCCACATCATGATGCTCGACCCGCACGGCGAATATGCCGCGGCGTTCAGCTCGAACGGCATGATCTTCAACGTCGACAACCTCAACCTGCCCTACTGGCTGATGAACTTCGAGGAACACTGCGAGGTCTTCATCACCACCGACGGTTCCGAGCGCGAAAAGGACATGGACGTGCTGGCCAAGTGCCTGCTCGCCGCGCGTTCCAAAAGCCGTATCGCCGAATCGCTCGGCAAGATGACGGTCGATTCGCCGGTGCCCTACCTGCTTTCGGACCTGCTCGGCGCCATCAACGCGCAGATGGGCAAGCTCGACAAGGCAAGCGACCTCGGGCCGTACATGCGGCTCAAAACCAAGATCGAGGAGCTGAAGGGCGATCCGCGCTATGCGTTCATGTTCAACGGCCTGCTCGTTTCGGATTCGATGGCGCCGTTCCTTTCGAAGATCTTCCGGCTTCCGGCGGAGGGCAAGCCGATCTCGATCGTCGACCTGTCGGGCGTGCCGTCCGACATCGTGACCGTTGTGGTCGCGGTGCTCGCGCGCATGGTGTTCGACTATGCGATCTGGGCGCGCCGCGAGCCGCAGCGGCCGATCCTGCTCGTCTGCGAAGAGGCACACCGCTACGTGCCTTCCGACCGCGAGACGAAGGGTGTCGCCGTTCGCAAAGTTCTCGAACGCATCGCCAAGGAAGGCCGTAAATACGGCGTTTCGCTCGGCCTCATCACGCAGCGTCCCTCGGACCTTGCCGAAGGCGTGCTCTCGCAGTGCGGCACGATCATCTCCATGCGCCTCAACAACGAGCGCGACCAGATGTATGTGCGCAATGCCATGCCCGAAGGCGCGCGCGGCTTCCTCGATTCGATCCCGGCGCTCCGCAACCGCGAATGCATCATCTGCGGCGAGGGTGTTTCGATCCCGATCCGCGTGCGGCTCGACGATCTTGCTGCGCAGCTTCGCCCGGCGTCGGACGATCCGCTGTTCAGTCAGCTCTGGACCGAAGAAGGCGACGAAGCCGGAATCCTCAGCCGCACCATCCATCGCTGGCGCGGGCAGGGTCGCGGCTAGCCAGCGGCCTTCATCGCGGTCCAGCACGGATCCCACGTCGGCTCGGGGCCGAAGCGGGCGGCGAGGAAATCGACAAGCGCACGTACGCGCGCCGTTGCGCTGCGGCCCGGCGGCATGACCGCGTAGAGACCGGTTTCGCCCGGCGCCCAGTCCCCGAGCACGATCTCCACGCTTCCCTTGGTGATCGCAGGAGAGGCGATGAAGGTGGGCAGCATGGCGATGCCGAGACCCGCCTCTGCGGCGGCCAGCAGCATCTCTCCACTGTTGGACCGCAGGCGCATACGGCCCTTCACATATTCACTGCGCCCATCGATCTCGAACCGCCACGTCTCCGAAGGGGCGACGTTCGTATATTGCAGCAAATCGTGATCCGTGATTTCGCGCGGATGCGACGGTGTTCCCATGCGTGCGAGATAGGCGGGGCTCGCAATCGCGACGGCACGGATCGGCGCGAGCTTGCGCGCGATGAGCGTCGAATCGACAAGCTGGCCGATGCGAACGGCCAGATCGAGCCCTTCGCCGATGATGTCGGCGCGGCGGTCGTCGAAGGCGATGTCGAACTCGACCCGCGGATGCGCGGCGGCGAACTCCGCAAGCGCGGGCGCGAGATAGGCGAGGCCGAACGAAAGCGGCGCGGAAAGGCGGATCGGCCCCGCGATCTCGGCCATCGCGGCGGCAACCGCATCGCGCGCCGCTTCGAGGCCCGCAATCGCTTCCCGAACGCGGCCGAAATAGTCCACGCCAACATCCGTTGGCCGCGCGCCCTGCGCGGTGCGTGTCAGCAGGCGGGCGCCGAGCGCGGCTTCAAGCCGTGCGACACGGCGGCTGACGATCGACTTGGAAATACCGAGGCGCTCCGCGGCACGGCTGAAGCTGCCGGTTTCGACAACGGCAACCAGCGCCGCGATATCGGAAAGGTCGCTCGACTGTTCCATTTCCTGCAACTCCGGTGTTCGTGTTGCTGCGCTATCGGCAACACCGGTCGCACATTAGCTATGGCTCTGCAACCGAGAACAAGGACCAGACCCATGCAGAATATTCTTGTCGTGCAAAGCAGCGTACTCGGCGACGCATCGGCGTCGCGGAGCCTGATCGCCGATTTCCTCACTGCCGTCGGAACGAACGCGAACGTCACGATCCGCGACGTCGGTGGGAGTCCCCTGCCGCATCTTTCGGGCACCACGCTCGGCGGTTTCAGCGGCGCGGATACGCCGGAAGCGGCCACCGAACGCGCGCTTTCCGATGCGCTTATCGCCGAGCTTCAGGCCGCGGACGTCGTTGTGATCGGCGCACCGATGTACAACTTCGGCATCACCTCCAACCTCAAGAGCTGGTTCGACCGCGTGCTGCGCGCCGGCGTCACCTTCCACTACACGGCGGAAGGCCCCGTCGGGCACCTTGCCGGCAAGCGCGTCGTCGTCGTCGAGACGCGCGGCGGCTTCTACAGCGAAGGGGACGGCAAGGCGCTCGACGCGCAGGAGCCGCACATCCGCACCATGCTGAACTTCATCGGCATCACCGACATCACTTTCGTCCGCGCCGAACGCCTGGCGATTTCGCCCGAAGCGCGCACGGAATCGCTCGCCGCCGCGGCTGATGAAATCAAGAAACTCGGTGCAGAGGGGTTCGCGCTGGCCGCTTAGTGTTTAGCCCGCGAACCTGACCTCGCTCGGCCCGCGCTCAGCCTTGAGCCGGGCCGAGACTTTTTCCGCCTGCCGCATCGCGCGCAGGATGTTGCCGCTGGCGATCTTCGCGAGATCGGCCTTCGAATAGCCGCGCTTCGCAAGCTCCGCGAACAGCGCAGGGTAATCAGCAACCGTGCCGAGCCCGTCCGGATAGCTCGGCAGCCCATCGAAATCAGAACCGATGCCGATGACGTCGATCCCCGCCACCTTGCGGATATGATCGATATGCTCGGCCACCTGCGCAACGTTCGCATGAGGTTGCGGATTTGCCGCCTGCCAGTCCGCGACACCTTTCTCGACAAGGTCCGGCCGATCCGGGTGATCATAGCCGAGCCGAGCCTTCTGCGCCGCCAGCTCACGGTGCCATGCCGCCACGGTTTCCGTCACCGCATCCTGGGCGAAGAACACCATGATGACGCCGCCATTGTCCTTGAGGCGGACGAGCACGTCATCCGGCACGTTGCGCGGGCGGTTCTGCACGGCTTTTGCCGACGAATGGCTGAAGATCACCGGCGCCACGCTTACATCGAGGGCGTCGTGCATCACCTTCGGTGTCACGTGGCTGAGATCGACGAGCATCCCGAGGCGGTTCATCTCGCGCACCACCTCCTTGCCGAAGGGTGCGAGGCCGTTGTGTCTGGGCGCATCGGTGGCGCTGTCCGCCCATGCCGTCGTCTTGCTGTGGGTGAGCGTCATGTAGCGCGCACCGAGGGCATGGAACTGGCGCAGTACACCAAGCGAATTACCAATGGAATGGCCGCCCTCCACGCCGAACACCGATGCAATTTTTCCAGCTTTCATCGCGCGTTCGAAATCGGCGACGGTGGCGGCCTTGGCGAGCATCGACGGGTTCGCATCGATGAGGCGCTGCATGATGTCGATCTGCTCGATCGTCAGGCGAACGGCCTCGGGGCCTTCGGTGTCGGCGGGGACGTAGACCGACCAGAACTGGCCGCCGACGCCGCCCGCTTTCAGCATCGTGAAATCGGTGACGATCTTGCCGCGCAGCCGCTCCGGCAGGTTGCGGAAATCGAAATCGCTTGTACGGCTGCCGTTCAGCTGGCGGAGCGCCCAGGGCAGGTCGTTGTGGCCGTCGATAATGGGCGCGGGCACCGCAGAGGGTAGCGATTGGGCCTGAGCGGTTGTGGCGAGAAGGGCGACGGCAAGGGCGAGAGGAAGGGTTTTCATCCCGCTTTCGTAACCGCAAAGCGTCAGACCGTGAAGCTCTCGCCGCAGCCGCAGCTGCCCTTGGCGTTAGGATTTTCGAAGACGAAGCCGGCGGCGAAATCGTCTTCCTTCCAGTCCATGCGGCTGCCGATCAGGTAGAGCAGCGAACCGCCGTCGACGAAGAGCGTGCCGCCGGGCGTCTCGATACGCTCGTCGCCCGGCTTCGCCTCGGCGACATAGTCGATGCTGTAGGCAAGGCCCGAGCAGCCGCGCCGGGGCGTCGACAGGCGCACGCCGAGCGTGCCTTCGGGAGCGCGCGCCATCATCGCGGCGATGCGCGCGTTGGCGTTCTCGGTGAGCGCGATGGGCGCCGGGCGTTCTCGAACAATGGTGCTCATAGCATTCCAAGCTCCAGCTTCGCCTCGTCGGACATCTTCTGCGGGTCCCACGGCGGATCCCAGACGAGGTTGACCTCCGCCGAGCCGACGCCGGGCACGCTGCCGACGCGGATTTCCACCTCGGCGGGCATCGATTCGGCGACCGGGCAGTGCGGCGTCGTCAGCGTCATGGTGACGACGACGTGATCATCGGCGATATCGACGCCGTAGATGAGCCCGAGATCGTAGATGTTCACCGGAATCTCGGGATCGTAAATCTCGCGCAGCGCCTGGATGACCTGATCATAGACCTCGCCGCCCGGGCTGCCGGGATCGGGCGCGGCAGGCTTCTGGCTGAGAAAGCCTTCGAGATAATCGGCCTTGCGCCGCGCCTGCTCCAGCACGGGCCGCTCCGGCGCCGGCGGCGGCGCGTCGACGCTTTCCACGGTATAGGGCCGAGACTCTTCGCTCATCCGAAAATCCTCTTCACACGCGCGATGCCGCGAAGCAGCCGCTCGACATCGCTTTCATCGCTGTAGACGCCGAAGCTGGCGCGCGCCGTGGCCGGCACGCCCAATGTTTCCATCAGGGGCTGGGCGCAGTGGTGCCCGGCGCGGATGGCGACGCCTTCCTCATCCAATATGGTACCGATGTCGTGGGGATGCACCCCCTCCATGGCGAAGCTGACAATACCGCTCGAATCCTCGGGTCCGAACAGGCGCAGCGAATTGACCTTGCGCAGTTCGGCGCGCGCGAGACCCGCGAGGTGCCGCTCGTGCGCGTCGATGGTATCGAGGCCGATCGCCGAGACATAATCCATGGCGGCGGCGAGGCCGACGGCGCCGACGATGTGCGGCGTGCCTGCCTCGAAGCGCGTCGGCGCCGGCGCATAGGTGGTCTTCTCGAACGTCACCGTCTCGATCATCGAGCCGCCGCCCTGCCACGGCGGCATCGCCGAGAGGATGTCGCCGCGTGCCCACAGCACCCCGATGCCGGTGGGACCGTAGAGCTTGTGGGCGGAGAAAGCGTAGAAATCGGCGCCGAGCGCCTGCACGTCCACGCCCATGCGCGGCACCGCCTGACAGCCATCGACAAGCAGCTTCGCGCCCACGGCGTGCGCGGCGCGAGCGATGCGGGCGATGTCCGCGACCGACCCGAGCACGTTCGAGACGTGGGCGACAGCGACGAGCTTGTGAGCTGGGGTGAGCATCGCCTCCAGCGCATCTTCATCGATGCGGTGGTCGGCGGTGAGCGGCGCGACGTCGATCTCGATGCCGGTGCGATCCCGCAGGAGCTGCCACGGCACGATGTTCGAATGATGCTCCAGCCGCGTCAGCAGGATGCGGTCGCCGGCCTTGAGGTTCGCCAGCCCCCACGTCTGCGCGACGAGGTTGATCGCTTCGGTGGCGCCGCGCACGAAGACGATCTCGTTCGGGCTGGCGGCGTTGATGAAGCGCGCGGCTGTACTCCGCGCCGCCTCGAAACGCTCGGTCATCGTCGCCGAGCGCGCGTAGACGCCGCGATGCACGGTGGCGTACTCGGGGCCGTAAGCGGCTGCGATCGCGTCGATCACGGCCTGCGGCTTCTGCGCGGTCGCGGCGGAATCGAGATAGGCCCACGCTCCAACGCCCGGAAAATCGGCGCGGCGCGAGACGGTGATCGGCGTCAGCGCGTTCATGCGAGCCGCTCCAGCGCGGCGAGCGCCGCCGCTTCCAGCGTTTCGCGCGCGCCGGCATCGTCCATGCCCGCGAAGGCATCGGCGAGGAAGGCGTGCAGGAGGAGCCGCTTCGCCTCTGCAGGGGGCAGGCCCCGGCTCGTCAGGTAGAAATACTGCGTCGCGTCCAGCTCGCCGACGGTGGCGCCGTGCGCGCACTTCACGTCGTCGGCGAAGATTTCGAGCTCGGGTTTGGCGTTCGCCGTCGCGGTGCGATCGAGCAGCATCGCCTTCACCGACTGCGCGGCATCCGTCTTCTGCGCACCGCGATCGACGGCAACCTTGCCGAGATAGGTGCCGGTCGCCTGCTGCGCGAGCACGGTGCGCACGGTCTGGCGGCTGGTGGCGCCGGGGGCGGCGTGGCGGACATGGGTGACGATTTCGAGCGTGGTCTTGCCGCCGGCGACCTGCGCGGCGCCGAGTTCGAAATGCGATCCTTCGCCAAGCGTGACGTCGAGCGCGACGCGGCCATAGCGGCCACCGAGATTGAGGATGTGGAGATCGAGGCGGGCACCGTCGGCGATGGTGACGGTCCAGTCGCGCACCGCCACGGGCTGCGCGGCGTCCGCCACGAGCGTGAGCGCGCGGGTTTCGCCGGCCGGCACATCGATGCGTTCCGACACGACGCCCGACGGCCAGACCTCGCCCAGCGCCTCAAGGTCGCTGTAGCGCCATGCCTCGTCGCGGCGGGTGGGGATCGGCAGGGCGTTCACGCCGCCAGCTCTCCATAGCCCTCGCGTTCGAGCGCGTGCGCGAGTTCCGGCCCGCCAGAGCGGACGATGCGGCCGCCCGAGAGGACGTGCACCTTGTCCGGCTTCACATAGTCGAGCAGGCGCTGGTAGTGCGTGATGAGCAGGAAGCCGCGTTCGGGCGAACGCAGGCGGTTGATGCCGCCGGCCACGGTTTTCAGCGCATCGATGTCGAGGCCGGAATCGGTCTCGTCGAGCACCGCGAACTTCGGGGCGAGCAGCGCCATCTGCACCATCTCGTTGCGCTTCTTCTCGCCGCCCGAGAAGCCGACGTTCACGCCGCGCTTCATGTGATCCATCGTGAGATCGAAGGCATCCGCCTCGGTGCGCGCGAGGCGCATGAAATCGGCGGCCGAGACGTCCGGCTCACCGCGCAGCTTACGCTGGGCGTTGAGCGCGGTGCGCAGGAAGTTGAGGTTGGAGACGCCGGGGATTTCGACCGGATACTGCAGCCCGAGGAAGAAGCCGGCGGCGGCGCGCTCATGCGGTTCGAGAGCGAGCAGATCCTTGCCGTCGAACGTCACCGAACCCGAGGTTGCCTCGTAGCCCTCGCGGCCGGCGAGCACATAGCCGAGCGTCGACTTGCCCGAGCCGTTCGGGCCCATGATGGCATGGACCTCGCCGGCGCCGACTTCGAGCGTGAGGCCCTTGAGGATTTCCTTGTCGCCAACGTTGGCGTGGAGATTTTCGATGTTGAGCATGGCCATCAGCCGACGCTTCCTTCCAGACTGATGCCGAGGAGCTTCTGCGCCTCCACGGCGAATTCCATCGGGAGCTGCTGGAGCACCTCCTTGGCGAAACCGTTGACGATGAGCGCCACCGCCGCCTCGCGGTCGAGGCCACGCGACTGGGCGTAGAAGAGCTGGTCGTCGCTGATCTTGCTGGTCGTCGCTTCGTGCTCGATCTGCGCCGAGGGGTTCTTCACCTCGATGTAGGGCACGGTGTGGGCGCCGCATTCGCTGCCGAGCAGAAGACTGTCGCACTGTGTGAAGTTGCGCACGCCTTCGGCCGTGGGGCCGACGCGGACGAGGCCGCGGTAGGTGTTGTTCGAGCGGCCCGCCGAGATGCCCTTCGAGATGATCGTGGAGCGCGAGCCGGCGCCCAGATGGATCATCTTCGTGCCGGTGTCGGCCTGCTGCATGTTGTTGGTGAGCGCGACCGAATAGAACTCGCCCACGCTGTCTTTTCCCGAGAGCACGCAGGACGGATATTTCCAGGTGATCGCCGAGCCGGTTTCGACCTGCGTCCACGACACCTTGGAGCGGTCGCCCCGGCAATGCGCGCGCTTGGTGACGAAGTTGTAGATGCCGCCCTTGCCGTTCTCGTCGCCCGGATACCAGTTCTGGACGGTGGAATATTTGATCTCGGCATCTTCGAGCGCGATCAGCTCGACGACAGCGGCGTGAAGCTGGTTCTCGTCGCGCTGCGGCGCGGTGCAGCCTTCGAGGTAGGAGACGTACGACCCCTTGTCGGCGATGATCAGCGTGCGCTCGAACTGGCCGGTGTTCTCCGCGTTGATGCGGAAATAGGTCGACAGCTCCATCGGGCAGCGGACGCCTTCGGGCACGTAGACGAAGGTGCCGTCCGAGAAGACCGCGCTGTTGAGGCAGGCGAAGAAGTTGTCGCGCACGGGGACGACCGCGCCGAGATACTTCTTCACGAGGTCCGGATATTCGCGGATCGCCTCGCTGATCGACAGGAAGATGACGCCGGCGCGCTTCAGCTCCTCGCGGAAGGTGGTGGCGACGGAGACCGAATCGAATACCGCGTCGACGGCGACCTTGCGAGCGCCCTCGACGCCGGCGAGCACTTTCTGCTCCTCGATGGGGATGCCGAGCTTCTGGTAGGTGAGCAGGATCTCGGGATCGAGTTCGTCCAGCGACTTCAGCGTCGGCTTCTTGCGCGGCGCGGCGTAATAATAGGCGTCCTGATAGTCGATCGGCGGGATCGAGAGCTTCGCCCAGTCCGGACTTTCCATGCCCTGCCAGAGCCGGAACGCCTTCAGGCGCCATTCCAGCATCCATTCCGGCTCAGCCTTCTTCGCCGAGATGAAGCGGACAGTATCCTCGTCGAGACCCTTCGGCGCGAAATCGGATTCGATGTCGGACGAGAAACCCCACTTGTACTTCGACTGCTCCTTGGCGAGCGCGAGCGCCTGTTCGTTCGCGGCCATCAGGCGGGCTCCCCGATGCGCTGGTTCGCGCGTTCAGCGGCAACGATGGCGGCGAGGCTCACGTCGCTGAGCGCCTCGCGCACGCGCACGTTGATAAGCGACCAGTGCGGGCGTACCGCGCAGCTCGATTCGAGCGCGCAGTCCGACGATTTGTCGTGCAGGCACTGGGCGATGGCGATGGGGCCGTCCACCGCCTCGACGATGTCCGCAATGCTGATCTCTGCTGCGCCGCGCCCAAGCTGGACACCGCCGGTGACGCCGCGCGCCGAATCAAGCAGCCCTGCGCGCGCGAGAATGCCGGTGAGCTTTGCCGCCGTGGGCGCGGGCACGCCGGTTTCGGCGGCAAGCTCGGCGGCGGAAAAGCGACGATCGGGCGCGCGCGCCGCCGCCGTCATCACGACGACCGCATAGTCGGCAAGGTTGGTCAGGCGGATCACGGACGCTCCGGCGCTAAATCAGACGAATTCGGTCCGGCTTATGTGGGGCGCGCCGCGCCCGAGTCAAGCGGCGAGGTGCCTCTAGCTGACGAGCGAGAGCCTGGGAAGCGTCGGAAGCTGGCGGCGCAGGCGAATGCTGTGACTCATCACCGCAGCCCCGTTCGCCGCGAACTGCGTGGGTGTCATGCCCACGAACGTGCGGAACTCGCGGATGAAGTGCGACTGATCGTAGAAGTCCTCGCCCGCAACATCGAACCAGCGCGCATCGGGATCGACGCTGATCTGGACCGCCGCACGCAGTGCGCGATATTTGCGCATCAGCAGCTTGGGCGGCGCGCCATAGGTGCGGCGGCACAGGCGTTCCACCTGCCGCGCCGAGCGGTCCGCCACCCCGATCAGCGCATCGACACCGCCAAGGCTGCCGCGCACCAGCCAGTCTTCCACCAGCATTCCGAAGCCGATGTCCTGTCGCGCGGCATGGCGCCGTGCCATCGACAGGAAAAAGGCGTCCGCCGCCGCGACGAGATCATGATCGGTGACGCCGTTCTGCATCCGGCACAGCGCCGAACACGCCGCGCTTCCCGCAACGTCCTCCAAGGGCAGCATCGCATCGGCCATCTCGTCGGAATCGACGCCGAAAAAGCGCAGCCAGCCATCGGACATGATCCCGGCGCCGAACACCAGCGCCGGGCCTTCGAGCACCATGCCGAGCGGCAGGCAGCGCGGGCCGAACAGGCTGGCGCCATAGCTGCGCCGCACGCTGCCGTCGGGCCAGGTGAGATCGGAATGGCCGCGAATCACGAAGCGCACATTGGGAAGCTCTGCCCGCATCACGTCGGTGATGCGTCCCGGGCCGATCTCGACGACGTAATAGCTCGAAAGCAGCCGCCGAAGCGGCGGCGCTGGCGAGTGGTAACGCATCGAGAACATGAGACTGCGACCGGCCTTTCGTGCACCCTGCCTGAGCCGAAAGTTTCGGCTCAGATACCAAAGCTTGCGGCGCCCGGCGAGTCGCAGTTCGCTGCTGACAAAAAAGCGGGGGGTCCGGGTTGGAACGGACCCCCCTGTCAGTCGGGGTCGTGAATGCCTTGAGGGCATAGGAGACGAACCCTTGGGTCGCAGGGCTGCGTTTAGGGCGGCCCCGTCAAAGCCCCGTCAAAATGCTGTGAGCCGTTCGCAAAAACGTCGTGAGAGCGAAAAAAAGAAGGCCCGGACGCATTGAAACGCCCGGGCCGGAAAGTGAGGGTCGTGTTCGTTCCGGCCTGCTGGTTACCGGAAGAAAGGACGTCCCCTGAGTCGCGAGGCGGACCCTAGCGGGCGGTCCTGACCGTGGATTGTACGAATCCGACATCAAGCCGGCTTTGTGTTTCGATCCAGAGGTTTATGCCCGTTCATCGCCAGAGGCTGCAGTTCCTCGAAGAGGGCGGTTTGCGATGAGCGCCGAGTCGCGCATTTGCGCCATCCCGTGCGCGCTTCCTTTTGACCACCGGGCGTTGCCTGCGCTAAGGCTTGCATCATATGCAGATCCCTTACGGGCTGGTCCGCCCCGTCCTCTTCAAGCTCGATGCCGAACGCGCGCACCGCCTGACGTTGCGGTTGCTGGGCGCAATGCCGCCGTCGCGCATCGCGGACGACCCGCCCAGCCTGCGGACGACGGTTGCGGGGCTGCGCTTTTCTAACCCGGTGGGCATCGCCGCGGGCTTCGACAAGAACGCCGAGGTGCTGAATCCGCTGCTGCGGCTCGGCTTCGGCTTCGTGGAGGCGGGGACGGTCACGCCGCTACCGCAACCGGGCAATCCGAAGCCGCGCATGTTCCGCCTCACCGAAGACCAGGCCGTCATCAACCGGCTCGGCTTCAACAACAACGGCCTCGAACAGGCGCTCGACAAGTTCAAGGAACGTGCCTGGCACCGGGGGCCGCGCGGTGTGACCGGGCTCAACGTCGGCGCGAACAAGGACTCGCGCGACCGGATCGCCGACTATGCGCTTTCGGTGGAGCACGCAGCGCCGTTCGTCGACTACATCACGGTCAACATCAGCTCGCCCAACACGCCCGGCCTGCGCACGTTGCAATCGAAGGATGAGCTCGCCGAACTGCTCGGCCGCGTGATGGATGCGCGCGGCCATCGCAAGACGCCGATCTTCCTGAAAGTGGCCCCCGACGTTACCGACGCCGATATCGGCGACATCGCGGTCGCGGTGGTGGCGGCGGGCGTCGATGGTCTTGTCGTTTCGAATACGACCATCGCGCGGCCGGACATGCTGAAGAACCGCCACGTCTCCGAAACCGGCGGCCTTTCGGGGCGGCCGCTGATGGCGCGCTCGACCGAGGTGCTGCGCGCGTTCCGGCAGGCGACCGTGGGCGCTGTGCCGCTGATCGGTGTCGGCGGGATCGCGAGCGCCGACGACGCCTATGCGAAGATTCGCGCGGGCGCGAGCCTCGTGCAGCTCTACACCGCGCTCGTCTATCAGGGCCCCAGCCTCGTCAGCGCGATCAAGGCGGGGATCGCCGCTCATCTGCGGGCAGACGGCTTCGAACGCGTCTCGCAGGCCGTGGGCGTCGACGCCTAAAAGGCGCGGCTGACGCCTTGCCCCCACGCGCCCCAGCGTCCTATGACGTCAGGGTGTTGAAGCATACGATCGCACGCGCCGCGACAGGCGCGCTTTTCCTCGGCCTCGCCGCCTGTGCCACACAGACGCCCGCGCCATCCGCGGCCTTGCCGCCGCCGGCGTTCGAGGACACGCCTGTTTACAACGGCCTCGTTTCCGCGGCGCACCCGCTCGCGGCGAATGCGGGCAAGGAGATGCTGGCGGCGGGCGGCAGCGCCGCGGACGCCGCGCTTGCCACGATGCTAACGCTGACAGTGGTGGAGCCCCAGTCGTCAGGGATCGGCGGCGGCGGCTTCCTGCTTTACCACGATGCCGAGAGCGACAAGCTCTACACGATCGACGGGCGCGAAACGGCGCCCAAGGCGGCCACACCCACGATGTTCCTGAATGCCGACGGCACACCCATGCCGTTCCGCGAGGCTGTGCCCGGCGGCAAGAGCGTCGGCGTGCCCGGCAACATCCGGCTGATGGCGATGGCGCATGCGCGCTTCGGCCGCCTGCCTTGGGCGAAGCTGTTCGAACCGGCGATCCGGCTCGCGCGGGACGGCTTCGAGATGAGCCCGCGGCTGCACGAGATGCTGGCGGCGCGCCCGCAGCACGCGGGCATGACCGAATGGGCGAAAGCGACCTTCTTCCGCGCCGACGACACGCCGCGCCTTGCCGGCGAGACGATCCGCAACCCCATGCTCGCCCGTTTCCTCGAGAAGCTCGCCGAAGAAGGCCCCGACGCCTTCTATCGCGGCGCCGAGGCGGCACGGCTGGTCAACACCGTGGCGAGCGCGCCGAAGAATCCGCAGGCGATGACGGTGGGCGACGTTGCGGGCTACAAGGCCGTGTGGCGCGATCCGGTGTGCGGCACCTATCGTACGTGGCGCGTCTGCGGCATGGCGCCGCCGTCTTCGGGCGGCACCACCGTGCTCGCCATCCTGAAGCAGCTCGAACGCTTCGACCTGAAAGCGCTTGGCCCCGGCAGCCCGGAAAGCTGGCACCTGATCGCGGAAAGCATGAGGCTCGCCTACGCGGACCGCGAGGCCTATCTCGGCGATCCCGATTTCGTCTCCGTGCCGACAGCGGGCCTTGTCGACACCGCCTATCTTTCGGGGCGCAGCGCGCTCATCGACCCGGCGAAGGCCGCCGCGAAGGTCGAGGCGGGAACCCCGCCGGGCGCGGGTGCCGTGGCGCGCGTGCCGGATGGAGAAGTGCCGTCGACCTCGCACTTCGCGGCGGCCGACCGGCAGGGCGACGTGGCGAGCTACACCTCCACCATCGAGGGGACGTGGGGCAGCGGCCTCACCGTCAACGGCTTCTTCCTCAACAACGAGCTTACCGACTTCTCGATGCTGCCCGAGGTGGACGGCAAGACGGCGCCGAACCGCGTGCAGCCGGGCAAGCGGCCGCGCAGCTCGATGGCGCCGACCATCGTTTACGATGCATCCAGCAAGCCCGTGCTTGCGATCGGCGCGGCGGGCGGATCGACGATCATCGCGCAGGTGGCGAAGGCGCTCGTCGGCGTGCTCGACTGGGAGATGGACGTGGAGGACGCGATCGCGCTCCCCCAGATCTACGCGCCCGGCGACCGCGTTGCCATCGAGGCCGGATCGCGGTTGGAAGCGATGGTCCCGGCGCTCACCGCCAAGGGACATGCGCCGACCACGGCCACACTGCCGCTGAAGGCGAATGGCGTACAACGAAAAGCAAGGGGATGGATCGGCGGCGCCGACCCGCGCAGTGAGGGCGCAGTCGCCGGGCTCTAGCCGATCCGGGGAGGAGACGAACCGATGCAGACCGCAGAGCAAACAGCGGAGACGTGGCCCAACCTCGTCGAGATGTTCTTCGATCAGGCGAGCCGGCGCGGCAAGCGCCCGATGCTGCACGCCAAGATGGACGGCGCGTGGCGGACGACGACGTGGGCCGAGGCCGCGCAGCAGGTGGCGACGCTGACGACCGCGCTGAACGCGCGCGGCATCGGCAAGGGCGACCGCGTGGTGCTGGTGAGCGAGAACCGGCCCGAGTGGTGCATCGCCGACCTCGCCATCATGGCGGCGGGCGCGATCACGGTGCCGACATATACGACCAATACGGAGCGGGACCACCTCCATATCCTGGAGAACAGCGGGGCGAAGGCGGCGATCGTTTCCAATGCGAAGCTCGCGAAGGTGCTGCTGCCTGCCGTCTACCGATCCACCAACTGCCGCCAGGTGATCGGCATGGAGAAGCTACGCATCGGGCAGGCGAGCGGCGCGGAGCTGATCGACTGGGCGGAGCTGATGACGGCGCATAAGGGCGACGTCGCGGCAGTGCGCGCGAGCGCGACCATGCAGCGCGGCGATATGGCGTGCATCATCTACACGAGCGGCACCGGCGGCGCGCCGCGCGGCGTCTGCCAGCACCACGGCGCCATCCTCTGCAACCTCGCGGGCTGCGAGGACGTGCTGTGGAACGACTTCCCCAAGGGCACCGAGACCTTCCTGTCGTTCCTGCCTTTGAGCCACGCCTACGAGCACACCGGCGGGCAATTTCTGCCGATCGCGCTCGGCGCCGAGATCTATTATTCGGAAGGTCTCGAGAAGCTCGCCGCCAACATCGAGGAGACGCGACCGACGCTCATGGTGGTGGTGCCGCGCCTGTTCGAGGTGCTGCGCCAGCGCATGTCGAAAGCGATCGAAAAGCAGGGCGGCGCGGCGGTATGGATGCTGGAGCAGGCGCTGCGGCTCGGCCGCAAGCGCTATGAGAAGGGGCGGCTGCCGCTGACCGACAAGCCGCTCGACCTGCTGCTCGACCGCACGATCCGCAAGAAAGTGCAGGGCCGCCTTGGCGGGCGGCTGAAGGCGATGGTGGCGGGTGGCGCGCCGCTGAACCCCGAGGTCGGCATCTTCTTCGCCGCGCTCGGCGTAACGCTGCTGCAGGGCTATGGACAGACCGAGGCCGCGCCCGTCATCTCCTGCAATCGGCCGCGCGCGAAGCTGAAGATGCACAGCGTCGGCCCCGCGCTGAAAGGCGTAGAGGTGCGCATCGCGGAGGACGGCGAAATCCTCGTGCGCGGCGAACTCGTGATGCACGGCTACTGGCAGAACCCGGCGGAAACCGAACGCGTGCTGAAGGACGGCTGGCTGCACACCGGCGACATCGGCCATATCGACACCGATGGCCACATCGTGATCACCGACCGCAAGAAGGACATCATCGTCAACGACAAGGGCGACAATGTCGCGCCGCAGCGGGTGGAGGGGATGCTGACGCTGCAGCCCGAAATCCTGCAGGCCATGGTTTATGGCGACAAGCGTCCGCATCTGGTGGGCCTCGTGGTGCCGGACCCTGAATGGTCGGGCGAATGGGCCGCAGCACACGGCCATTCCAGTGACCTCGCGATGCTGAAGGGCATTCCCGAATTCCACCGCGCCATCGCCGCGGCAGTGGACCGCGTGAACGCGCAGCTTTCGGTGATCGAAAAGGTGCGGCGCGTGATCGTTGCCGACGAGGCGTTCACCGTGGAAAACGAACAGATGACGCCCTCGATGAAGATCCGGCGCCACGTGCTGAAGCAGGTGTACGGGGAGCGACTTGACGCCCTCTACAAGTAGCACCGCCGCAAGCCGACCGCTCGCAGGGGCGGCATGGATCCTCGTTGCCTCCGTGGGCTTTTCCGCGGCGTGGGTCTTCATCCGGCTTGCAAGCGAGACCATTCACCCGTTCGCGCTCGTTTTCTGGCGAAATGCCGCGGGACTGCTGCTGATCCTGCCGCTCGTGCTGCGCGATCCTTCCATGGCATCGCCGCGCCAGTGGAAAAGCCATGCCGCACGATCCACGAGCGGCGTGATCGGCATGTTCACCGTCTTCTATGCCGTGGCGAACGCACCGATGGCGACCGTGCAGGCAATCAACTTCGCCGCGCCGATCTTCGCGACCGCTGGTGCGGCGCTGTTTCTGGGAGAAAAGCTGCGGGCGCGGCGGGTCGGCGCACTGCTGACGGGCTTCGCCGGCGTGCTCGTCGTGCTGCGCCCCGGCGAACAGCCGCTGACGCCAGGCATCCTTTCCGCGGTTGTCGCGGCCGCCGCGGTCGCCTTCTCGATCATCGCCGTCAAACGGCTGGTGGGGATCGCCCGCCCGATGTCGGTCGTGTTCTGGAGCTTTGCACTGCCTGTGCTGCCGACCTTCCTCGTCGCGCTCGCGTTCTGGACAACGCCGTCGGGCGTGGCCTGGCTTTACATCCTCGGCCTCGGCGCGGGCACGCTCATCGCCCAGATCGCGACGGTGCGCGCCTTCGCCATCGCCGAGGCGACCGCCGTGATGCCTTATGATTTCGTGCGTTTCGGCATCATGATCGCCATCGGTTTCGTGCTCTTCGGCGAAACCGTGGACGGCATCACGCTGATCGGCGGCGCGCTCATCCTCGGCAGCGCGATCTATCTCGCCTATCGCGAAGCCGTGCTCGCCCGAAAGGGCCCGGCCAGCACACCCGCTCTCGACTGAACCTTCGCATGTGAAGAGGTTGCTCCTGCCGCCGCTTCGATTAGGAAGGCGCGCGACAGACAGTTTTGAACATGGGAGATCAGGAATGAAGCTTGCAGGAACCGCAGCGGTTGTGACGGGCGCCTCCTCCGGCCTCGGCGCCGCAACGGCGCGCGCGCTGGCCAAGGAAGGCGTGAAGGTCGCCATCTTCGACATGAGCGCTGAGAAGGGCGAGGCACTCGCCGCCGAGATCGGCGGCATCTTCTGCAACGTCGACGTGACGAGCGACGATTCGGTCGACGCGGGCTTCGCGAAGGCGCGCGCCGCGCACGGACAGGAACGCATCCTCGTCAACTGCGCCGGTGTCGGCAGCGCCGTGAAGACCGCGAGCCGCGACAAGGCAAGCGGCGAGATCAAGCACTACCCACTCGGCGCCTTCGAAAAGGTCATCCAGATCAACCTGATCGGCACGTTCCGCTGCATCGCGAAGTCGGCCGCCGGCATGATGACGCTGGAGCCGATGGAAGACGGCGAGCGCGGCGCCATCGTGAACACCGCTTCCGTGGCCGCCGAAGACGGCCAGATCGGCCAGGCCGCCTATTCCGCCTCCAAGGGCGGCGTCGTCGGCATGACGCTCCCCATCGCGCGTGACCTGATGAGCGAGGGCATCCGCGTCAACACCATCCTGCCCGGCATCTTCAACACGCCGCTGCTGCAGGCCGCGCCGGACAATGTGAAGGCCTCGCTCGCCGCCTCCGTACCGTTCCCCAAGCGCCTCGGCGAGCCGGAAGAATATGCGAAGCTCGCGCTCGCGATGATCACCATCGGCTATTTCAACGGCGAGGATGTGCGGCTCGACGGCGGCATCCGCATGGCGCCCCGTTAAGCCACTCTCGGTTTCAGGCCCGCCAGCTGACGCAGCGTCGGCGGCGGGCCTGAGCGGAGGACGCCGTAGCGGAACAGCCGCGCGGCAAGCGCGATAACCAGCGCCGCGAAGGCGAGCTGCCACGCGATCGACGCGAGATGGATGCCGAGCCCCGTATCGGCGGCGCCGCGCCCCAGCATCATGTAGGGCGCCGAAAGCGGGAACCACGAGACGATCTGGTACCAGAGGCCACCGGGGTTCGCGAGCGCGCCGAGCGTGGAGATCAGGATCACCATCTGCAGGATGGTGACGGGCATCGAGAGCGTCTGCACCTCGCGGATCGTGGAACAAAGGCTGCCGACGCCAAGATAGATCGCGCCATAGATGAGATAGGCGCAGGTGAAATAGGCGATGCCGAGCGCCAGCAGCTCCGGCCAGCCGCGCGGCGGCGTGGGGAGGAGCCCGGCGGGAAGCTGCGCGGCCGCCAGCATGAAGCCGCCGCCGAACAGCAGCCCCCAGACGGTGACGCCGATCAGCGATACGGCGAGCATGGCGATGAGCTTCCCAGCATAAATCGCCGGAACCGGCACGGCGGCGACCAGCACCTCGATGATCTTGTTCGACTTTTCCTCGACCATGTTGGAGAGGAGCGCGCCCGCCAGCAGCGAAATCAGCGCGAAGAGCACCGTCGCGGCGCCCGTGGCGAGGACGGGCGCGCCGCCTTTGCGCCCGGCAGGCTGCGCGCCTTCATCGAGGACGGTGACGGAAACGTCCGGCTGCGCCGCGCGAACCGCTTCAACGCGCGCGGCGAGACCATCCTGCGCGAGCGCGCGCTTGGTCCATGCAAGGCCCGCGAGGGTTCGGATGCGATCGGCGGCGGGTGCCTTGTCTCCGGTGAAAAGCGCAAGCGTGCCTGGCGTAACGACCAGCGCGGCGCCGAAGCGGGTGTTTTCCGAGAGCAGCCGGTGCGCCTGAGCCTTCGGATCGGCCTCGGCGCTGACCGCGGCGAACGACAGCGCGCCAAGCGCGGCAATCGCCCCGATATCCTCGCGCTTCGCCAGCGCATCGAGTTCGGCATCGGTGAGCAGCGCGGCGGGCCGCGCGAAGGCCGCATCCTTGTGACCGGCGCGCAGGCGTTCGTAGGCGGTGCGTGTCCGCTCACGCGCCGCGACGGCCTGCATCCACGGCGTGAAATCGCCGGCCGGATCGATCACTGCGACCGCCTGCGACGCCGTTGCCGTCGCCCGCGGACCGCCGACGATCGAGGCGAACACCGCGAAGGCGAGGCCGATCACCGGCATCGCCAGCCAGATGAGGAAACCGCGCGACAGGATCGTCGCCATGATATCGCGGCGGGCGATGGTGAACGTCGCGCGGATCATGCCGCCTCCCGCGTTTCGGCGGGCGCATCCGCCTCGCCGACGATGGTCACGAAGGCGTCGTGCAGCGTCGGGCGCTCGATATGCATGTCGCGGATGCCGCTGCCCGTTTCGAGGAGGCGCGCAAGCAGCGGCTCGATTCCTCCGGGCGGCAGTGGGAAGCGATAGGCGTTGCCGGTGTCGGTTGCGCTTCGGGGCAGGATATCGACCGTGCTTCCGGGCGGCAGCAGCGCGTGAAGTTCGGCAAGCGGGCGTTCGGTGACGAGGACGACACGCGAGGGCAGATGCGCCCGCGCCGCGTCGACGCTGCCCGAAAAGCGCGTGCGGCCGTGCGCAATGATGACGAGGCCGTCGCACATGCGCTCGGCGTGCGCCATCACGTGCGTGGAAAACAGGATGGTCGCGCCGCGTGCGCGCTCGGCACGGATCATGTTTTCGAGATCCTGCTGATTCACGGGGTCGAGGCCCGAGAAGGGCTCGTCGAGCACGATGAGATCGGGGCGGTTCACGAAGGTGGCGAGGAGCTGCACCTTCTGTGCCATGCCTTTCGAGAAGGTGCGGATGCGGGCGTTCGCTTCATCACCGAGGCCATGCGCGGCGAGCAGTTCGTCAGCGCGAAGGCGGGCCTCGCCGAGCTTCAGGCCGCGCAGGGCGCCGACATAGGCGATGGCTTCGCGTGCCGTCATCGCCGGATAGAGCCCGCGTTCTTCGGGAAGATAGCCGACGCGCGCAGCAACCGAGAGCGGGCGTTCCGAGCCGAGCAGGCGGCGTGTGCCGCCGTCAGGCTCCAGAATGCCGAGCAACATGCGCAGCGTCGTCGTCTTGCCCGCGCCGTTCTGGCCGAGGAAGCCGTAGATGGCCCCCGTCGGCACGCGAAGGTCGACGCCCGCGACCGCCTGCTTGTCGCCGAAGCGTTTCGACAGGGCTTCAGCTTCGATGGCGTAATCCAACAACCCGATCCTTCACACGCGCCCCCCGTACGATGCTATGAATAGCGGGTGGATACGAACAAAATCTTGAAGGACTTGAACGCGAAAGCGGCCGAGCTGGGGTTTTCCGCGATCGGCATCGCCCCCGCCGACGCCGCCCCGGCGGCTGGCGTGCGGCTGAAGGCGTGGATCGCGGGCGGCTGCCACGGCGACATGCTGTGGATGGCCGAAAAGGCGGATCGCCGAGAAAGCCCGCGCGCGCTTTGGGGCGAGGTGAAATCCATCATCATGCTCGGCATGAGCTATGCGCCCGGGCTCGATCCGCTGCGCCATGCTGAGCACCCCGAGATCGGCGTCATTTCGGTCTACGCGCAGGGGCAGGACTATCACGACACGATCAAGGCGCGGCTGAAGACGCTCGCGCGCTGGCTGCTCGAAGCGGCGGGCGAAGGCGAGGTGAAGGTGTTCGTGGACACCGCGCCGGTGATGGAAAAGCCGCTTGCCGCCGCCGCGGGAATCGGCTGGCAGGGCAAGCACACCAACCTCGTGAGCCGGGAGCATGGGA
>JAEULI010000162.1 GCA_016793845.1 Sphingosinicella sp. | reverse complement strand
CGCCCACGTGCGGCGGCGCGGCGGCGGTGCTGTGCACGGAAGCGTTCGCGCGCAGGCATGGGCTTACGCCCCGCGTCGAGATCGTCGGACAGGCGCTCGAGACCGATCATGACGATGTCTTCGACACGGGGGGCATGCTGGCGCTCATCGGCCCGAAGATGGCCGCGGCGGCCGCACAGAAGGCTTATGAGCAAGCCGGCTGGGGCCCGCGCGATGCGCAGGTCGTTGAGCTTCACGACTGCTTCACCGTCAACGAACTCGTGATGTACGAGGCGCTCGGTTTTGCCGGCGAAGGCGAAGCCGAAAAGCTCGTGCGCGATGAAGACAACACCTATGGCGGCGCCTGGGTGATGAACCCTTCAGGCGGTCTCTTGTCGAAAGGGCACCCGCTTGGCGCGACCGGCCTCGCGCAATGTTTCGAGCTGGTCGAACAATTGCGTGGCAATGCGGAGGGGCGTCAGGTCGATGCCGCCAAGCGTGCGATTCAACACAATCTCGGTTTGGGAGGGGCCTGCGTCGTCACGGCGTACGCGGCGATTTAGCTGCTCAGGTTCGCGGAAAAAAGGGAGGGAAAAACTTATGTCTCGTACACTCAAATTGTGTCTTCTGGCTGCAAGCTGCACCGGGGCGACCGTGTCATTGCCGGCCGTGGCGCAGACCGTTTCGGAAGAAATCGTCGTCACCGCGCGCAAACGCGAAGAGAGCGTGCAGGACGTTCCGATCGCGATCTCGGTGATCGGCGCTCAGCAGATCAAGGACATGAAGCTCGCCAATGTCGACGATATCGCGGGTATCCTGCCCAACGTCGTGAATTCCGGCGGCGGCCAGGGCGGCGATACGTTCGCTATTCGAGGCCTTTCAACCACATCGAACAACCCCGGATTTGAAACCGGTATCGGCATGTACATCGATGAGGTCTACATCGGCCGTCAGTTCGCATTCGTGACCCCGATCTTCGATCTGCAACGGATCGAAGTGCTCCGCGGCCCACAGGGCACGCTGTTCGGCCGCAATACGATTGGCGGCGCGATCAGCCTGACCACGCGCGCGCCGAGCGATACGTTCGAAGCTTCGGCGCAGGTCTCGGCCGGCGAATATAATCTGATCGAAGGCGGCTTCCGGCTGAGCGGACCGATCGGCGGGAACGGCTTTCTGGCGAGCCTGTCTGCCCAAATCAGGGAACGCGACGGCTTCCTCAAGGATTTCGCCACGGGCGCCGACTACAACGGCCAATCCTCCATCAACACCCGCGCCAGTTTCGTTTTCGAACCCAGCGACGCGGTGCGCATTCGCGCGGCTGTGGATTATTACGAGGACGACAACGTCGACTCCATGATGGACATTCGCGGCGGCGCGCTCGCGGCGGCGGATCCTTATCCCGTGTCCAAGCGCCGCATCGGAACCAATTTCAAATCGTTCGGCAGCCGCGAGTCGCTTGGCGGCATGGTGCGGGTGGATGCCGACCTTGGATGGACGAACCTGGTGTCGATCTCGGCGCTGCGCAGGCATGAAACCAAGGGGCTGCTCGATCAGGATTTCAGCGTGGCCGATATCTCCTTCACCGGACGGACCGAAAAGCAGGAGCAGTTCAGCCAGGAAATCCGCCTGCAATCACCGGCCAATGCATCGTTCTCCTACGTCGTGGGCGCCTACTACTTCCACGAGGAGCTGGATTCGATCACCACGGCCAACCTTGGCGCCGACGTGCTCGGCTCACCGGAAACGGCCTTCACGACGGCGGACGTCAATTCCGACTCATGGGCGCTCTTCGGCAACGTCGAGGTTGATCTGAGCGAACGCCTCGCGATCGGCGGCGGGCTGCGCTACACGGCGGAGAACAAGAATCTCGACTTTGCGCAGACGCTTTCGCCCGGCGCGTTTCTGCTGCCGATACTCGGCATTGCCATCGAAGTCCCGGCGCTCAGGAATTCGACCGATGAGGGCGAATGGTCTGGAAACGCCTACATAAATTACAAGCCCACCGAAGACATCCTCGCCTATGCGAGCTATTCGCGCGGCTACAAGGCCGGGGGCTTCAATGCCACGGTCATCGGCACCACGCCGTCCGATCTGTCGTTCGCCGCCGAGTTCGTCGACAGCTACGAAATCGGCCTAAAGACCTCGTGGATGAATGATCGCGTGCGTCTCAACATTGCGGCGTTCCACATCGATTACGCCGACAAGCAAGAGCAGAGCCTCGTCGGCACGACCTTCATCGTGAACAACGCTGCGTCGGCCGACAGCGACGGCTTCGAAATCGAGCTGTTCGCAAGGCCGACGGATCAGCTCACGATCATGGGCGGCATCGGCTATACTGACGCGAAATACGGAACCTACCTCGGGTGCAGCGTTGACGGTGATGGTGATCCGGTGGCCTGTTCCGGAAACAGGTTGCAGAACGCCCCGCGCTGGACCGCGAGCCTTGCTGGCCGATACGAGCAGCCGATCAGCGACAATCTGACCGGCTTCCTGGGCGGTGACATCTCCTATCGAGACGGTGCTTATGTTTCCTCGCTCAACAATCCGAACTATCTGCACGAAAAGCGCACGATCGTGAACGCGCAGGTCGGCATCGAGGGCGCGGAAGGTCGCTGGCGGCTCACGCTCTGGGGCAAGAACATCTTCGACAACGACGCCTCGGAGTTGTCGTTCGATTTTCTCGGCACGGACTACACGATGTTGGTCGCTCCCAGAACGCTCGGTGTCGAACTGGGCTTTTCATTCTGATTGTGCGTAAACACGGTCACGCGGTACGCGCGGTAGCGGAGGTGAATTGTGATTCATAGACGGACGTTGGTACGGCTCTTTGCCGGATTGCCGTTGCTCTTGGGGCTCGCCGCACCGCTCGCGCACGCCCGGGAGCCTGCGGCAGAGGAAACCCCCAGCTTCGCTGCGTTCGATGCCTATGTCGAACAGGCGATGCGGACCTGGCGCGTGCCGGGCATGGCGATCGCCATCGTGCGGCGCGACCGCGTTCTGCATTTGCGCGGTTATGGCGTGCGCGAAGAGGGCAAAGGCGGCGCTGTCGATGCCGATACGGTGTTCGCCATCGGCTCCAACGGCAAGAGCTTCACGGCGGTGACGCTCGGGGCGCTCGAAGAGAGTGGCACGATCGACCTGCGCAGTCCGATCGTGAATACTCTGCCGCGTTTTCGGATGCAGGACCCCTATGCCAACGACAATGTGACGTTCGAGGATGCGCTCAGTCATCGAAGCGGTCTCGCCACACAATCGGGGCTGGCGGCCTGGTACATGTTCGGTGCGAATGTGGATGAGCTCGTGGTCTCGGTTGCACACATGCCGCCGGCGCGGACGTTCCGCGCCGGTTTCGCCTACAACAACACGATGTTCGCCGTAGCCGCCGCCGGCGCCTCGGCGACGACCGGCTTGTCGTACGAAGAACTGGTGCGCACGAAACTGCTGCAACCGCTGCGGATGACGCGCTCCAGCTCAACGCTGGATATCACGACGCGCGGCAACGTTGCCACGCCGCACGCCTATGTTGCCGGGGTGCCGACGCCGGTGCCGTATCATCCTGTGCTGGGCGCATCGGCTGCCGGTTCGATCAACTCCACGGCGCGCGACATGGCGCGCTATGTGCGCATGATGATGAATGGCGGCGCGCTGGACGGCGCACAAATTTTGCGCCCCGAGACGGCTGCGCGGCTGCAGCAACTGCGCCATGTGTTCGTCGACGACGAGATGATAGACATACGCCAGCTGATCGGCGCACTGGAAGACCCCGGACGTGTCACCAATCTCGGATACGGCCTCGGCCTCGCGAGCATGACCTATGACGGCGCCACCTACACTTTGCATGGGGGCGGTATCGACGGTATGACGTCCTGGATGGCATGGTCACCCGAAGACGATATCGGGTTCGTCGCTTTGACCAATGGCGGAAATATCGCGGTGCCGGCTGCGATGATGTTCAAAGCTGTTAGGCCGCTGATCGGGCTGCCGGATGCGGATATTCTGGCACGCATGGAACCCCTGCGCAAAGCCCTGACGGCCGGGCCCTCCTTGCCGGAGGTGCGCGAACGCCTGCCCGCGATCGCGCCCACCCCGGCGCTCGTGGGCGCATACGCCAATCGGTTGGGCGCGTTTCACGTCATGAGCGGAAGGGGCGGCGCGCGCGTGCGGATCGATCGCACCGGCTATGAGGGGGCGCTCAGCCATCTCTCCGGCGGACGCTATGCGGTGATGTGGGACAATCCTGCGCTCCCGGTCTGGGGCTTCGACATCGAACTCGCGCCCGATGGATCGATTGGCGGATTGCGCGGGGTCGCCTTCGACGACATCCCCTGGTTCGCCATCGATCCGGTGTTCACGCGACAGCGTTGATGTCGAGCGACAAACGCTGAGCATTGCGCAGGCTTCTGAAGCATGGAGGCACCGTGGTTGAACGCGCGGATTTCCTGATCATTGGTGCAGGTATCGCGGGTGCATCCGTGGCTTACGAGCTTTCCGCGGAGGCGTCCGTAATTGTGCTCGAGATGGAAGAGCAGCCCGGGTTCCACGCCACCGGCCGTTCCGCGGCCTTCTTCACGGAGCTGTATGGCAACGCGGTGATGCGCGGGCTCACCTCGGCGAGCCGTGCATTTTTCGAAGCGCCGCCGACGGACCTGTTCGAGGGGCCGCTGCTCAGCCCGCGCGGTATGCTGTACGTCGCGCGCGAAGATCAGCGTGAGGCGCTCGACACGCTCTACGATCAAGTGCGCGAGAGCGGCTTTGTGGAGCAGCGCGACGGGGCATTCGCGCACGCGCAGGCACCCTTGCTGGCGCCCGACTATGCTGCACTTTGCTTGTGGGAATCGAGTGCACGCGAGATCGACGCGGCGGCGCTGCTATCGGGTTATATCAAGGGCGCGCGCCGCCGCGGTGCCAGGTTCGTCCTGAACGCCAAGGCTGAAACGCTGCATCGCGATGGTGTGTGGCGCGTCAAAGCAGGCGGGCAGACATATGAAGCCAAGGTCGTCGTCAACGCGGCCGGCGCGTGGGCGGAAACGATTGGATGCATGGCAGGCGCCGCGCCGATCACGCTCACGCCCAAGCGCCGCACTGTGTGCATGTTGCCGAAGCCCGAAGGCATTGCGGAAATCGAAGGCGCGGTCGTGATCGACATCGATGAGGAATTCTATTTCAAGCCGGACGCGGGCCAGATTCTCATTTCGCCCGCCGACGAGACGCCGACGCCGCCATGCGACGCCTATCCGGAGGATATCGACATCGCCATCGCCGTGGATCGGTTCGAGCGCGCGACGGGTATCTCCGTAAGGCGCACGGGTCGAAGTTGGGCGGGGCTGCGCACGTTTGCGCCAGACAAGACGATCGTGATAGGGTTCGATACCGTTCGTGCGGGGTTCTTTTGGCTTGGAGGGCAGGGTGGCTATGGTATTCAAACGGCTCCCGCAGTCGCGCGCAGCGCCGCGGCCGTCGCGCTCGGCCGCGCGTTGCCGGATGATGTTGAGCGCTTCGGCGTGACGCTTGAAGCGATGTCACCGGCGCGTTTCAGCGCGTTGCGGCGAGATTGCGCATGATGTCCGAGCCATCATTGCAGGTCGAACGGATCGGTGGCTATCTGCGCCTGACGTTGAATCGTCCCCGGCAGCGCAATGCCCTTGATGCCGCGTTGCAGGGCGCGCTGCGCGAAGCGTTGGAACAGGCCGCCAGTGATCCCGCCGTGCGCGCCGTGCTCTTGCGTGCCGAGGGTGCCGGGTTCTGCGCGGGCCAGGATCTGGGGGAGGGCTTCGAATTCGATGGCCGTTCGGCGGAGGCGTTGACGGCACCCATCGCGCAGGGCCTCAATCCGCTTATCCAGGCGCTGGCCGATGCACCGTTCCCAACCGTGTGCGCAGTGAACGGCGTGGCGGCGGGTGCGGGATTTGGGCTGGCGCTGGCGTGCGACTACATTCTTGCGGCCGAAGACGCGACATTCATGTGTGCGTTCTCGCGGCTTGGGCTTGTGCCCGATTCCGGGGTGAGCTTTCACTTGCCGCGCTTGCTCGGGGAACGGCGCGCGCTGGCGCTTGCGATGCTTGATGAGCCGATCTCCGCTCGCCAGGCCGAAGCGTGGAACCTGGTGTGGAAAGTCGTGCCGCAGGGCGCGCTGGATTCCGAGGCTGAAGCGCTCGCGGAGACATTGGCGCGCAAGGCTACAAAGGCCTTGGCGCTGACCAAGCAGGCAATGCGAAATGCGTTCGCACACGATCTGCGCGAACATCTGATGTTCGAACGCCGCCTGCAGATGGAAGCGGTGATGACTGAGGATATGCGAGAAGGTGTTGCCGCGTTTCAGGAACGGCGCAAACCCGCATTCAAGGGACTATAGAGGCTTCGCCGCACCTGACTGATGGATCGGCGACGGGAGGCCGTGCTCGCCCGGCGGGTCCACGCTCCAGGCCATGCGATGAAGGATGGCGGCGAGCGCGGCGATCATCTCGTCGGCACCGGGCAGGGCTTCCTGCAGCTCGGCATCGGGTATGATGAAGCGGTCGCGCGCGAGGCGCTCGATCATGGCGATCATACCGTGCACGACGAAACCCAGCGCTTCGGCCGTGGGCTCAGGCCCCTCGCCGCAATCCAGTATGATCTTGGCGAGCCGGCGCGCGAACACCGAGCGGCAACGCCGGTACGCCACGGCAACGGTGGGGTCCACAGGTTCAAGCTCGTGAATCGCGCGCAGCGCACCGGGCGCGTTGCAGAATGCCTCGACAAAGGTCTTCACCGCGGCGTGCAGGCGGTCGTAGGGCGCGGCGTCGGCGCTGTCGTGGGCGTCGCCCAGATCGCCCTCGAGCGGGCTCAGCCAATCCACCAGCACTTTGCGAACGAGTGCGTCCTTGTTCTTGAAATGATAATAGATCGCGCCCCGGGTAATGCCGGATTCCGCTTCGATGTCGCTCAGCTTGAGCGCTGCCGAGCCGTGGATATTGAGGCCGTCCAGCGTGCCCGCCTCGATCTGCGCGAGCGTGGCGCGCGCGTCGGCGCGCTGGGGAGAGGGCTGCGCAACGGTCGATGCGGCTTCCATCGGAATGTTGAACGCCCTCGCTAGAATGAGCGGCGTGAAGGCGGGGCGTTTGCCGCGCCGCAGCCGCATGGTCCACACCGGCGTATATCCGGCGGCAGAGGGATCCTCGCAGGTGAGCGCGCGGTAGCGCAGCTCCGACATGATGCGCACCATCATGGATCGGTTTTGCGTCGGCACCGCCACACCGGCATCCAGTCCGGCGAAATTGCGGTGCAGCGTGTTTTCGGAGAAGCCGATCAGCGCGCGACCTATGACTTCGAACCCTTGCCGGGTGATCGGCGGAACGACATTCAGCTCGGTCAGGAAGGCGTAAAAATCCTCCATGAACTGGGTGGTTTGCTGCTGGAAGAATGCGACCAGCTTGCCGTCTTCCTTGCGTGCCGAGAAATAGCTGCTGAGCATACGGAAATTGTCACGCAGCGTTTCGTACAGCAGCTCATGCACCGCCATTTCGCGCCCGAACAGCGAACGCTGTGCCGCCAGCGACTGGACGCCGCCGCGGTATTCCTCGGCGGCTTTCCCCAGCGCCGCGAAGGCGATGTCCGTCTTGTCCTTGAAGTAGCGATAATAGAGCCCGATCGGCACTTCCGCCTTGCGCGCGATGTTCTCCACGGTGGAGGCCTGATAGCCCTCGGCATTGATCACGGCGGCGGCCGCATTGATCAGCCGCTCGCGCGTGCGCCAACCCTTTTGCGTGCGGGGCAGGCGCTTTGAAGCGTCGACAGTGTTGGATTTCCCGTTGGGGTCACCGGCAGTGCGGCGGGTTTGCATTCGTGGTCTCTTCGCCCCGGCCCTGCATACAAAGCACGCGGAAAGTCAAACCACGCGCGATCTTGGAGCGCACGGCTACGCCACCCGCGTTGCCGACAATATCTGTGCGGCGGGTTAAGCGGCAAGGCAATATGTGTCAAGTTCGGCAGCCATTCCATGCTGACCTTGTCTTCCTGCCCCGTCACCGCTTCGGGTGACTTGAGCGCTGCGGCCCCCGTGCCCGACCATAGAGCCTGTCGGATCCCGCCGGTGACGACCGGATGTCGGAAAGAACGATGCGTATCGGGCGGGGCCGCCAACACAAAAAAGGGGGAACGCGATGACACATGCGTTGGGAAGCGGGAAATCACGACTTTGGCTGGCATCGGCCGCCGGTGCGCTGGCAATCGGCCTTACCTCGGCCGCGAGCGCGCAGGAGGTGCAGGCCGCGGCGGCGGATGAAGCCGTTGAGGGCGGCATCGGCGAGATCGTCGTCACAGCGCAGAAGCGCGACCAATCGGTGCAGGACGTGGGCATCACCATGTCGGTGCTCTCGTCCGAGGCGCTGGCGAACGGCGGCGTCACCTCGGTCACCGACATCACGGGCATGGTGCCGAACGTGCAGGCGAACTACGGCGCCGGTCAGGTCGCCTTCAACGTGCGCGGCATCGGTACGAACGAGTTTTCGGCGAACCTCGATTCCCCGATCGCGGTGAACCTCGACGAGGTCTACCTCTCCAAGACCTTCATGACCGGGCTCCTGCTGTTCGACGTCGACCGCGTCGAGGTGCTGAAAGGCCCGCAGGGCACGCTCTTCGGCCGCAACGCCACCGGCGGTACGGTCAACTTCTTCTCGCGCCGCCCGCAGACCGAATTCGGCGCAGGCGCGAACGTCAGCTACGACAATTACCGCACGGTGCGTTCGGAGGCTTATGTCACCGGGCCGCTCGGCGGCGATTTCTCGGCGCGCCTCTCCGGCCTCTATGTCAATCAGGACAAGGGCTATTACCGCAACCTTACGCTCAGCCGCCGCGAGGGCGAGGAGAAGAAGTGGGCACTGCGCGGGCAGGTGGCGTGGGACAATGGTGTCACGAATGCGCTGCTCACGGTGAACGCCGGGCGCCAGTGGGGCACGCTGCAGCCCTATGAAGGTGTCGGCATCTTCACGCCGGAATCGCTTGCGGACGGCGCCCCGGTGCTCTGCGCGCCCTATGCGGCGGGCAATGCGACTGCAGGCGACCCGGGCTGCGTGCGCGGCACGGACGGTCTGTATCCGGGCGACGACGATCCCTACACATCGAACAACGGCCGCCTGCACACGGTGAAGAACAAGAGCCTCGGCACCACGCTGCGCATCGAGCACGATCTCGGCGAGAGCACGCTTACCTCGCTCACCAGCTACCAGCACTTCCGGCGGATGCAGCACGAGGTTTCGGACGGCTCGCCGCTGGAAACGCTCGATGTCGATTACTACAACCGCATCAACCAGTTCACGCAGGAAGTGCGTCTCACCTCCTCGGGCGAGCGCACGTGGAACTACGTCGTCGGCGCCTATTACGAGCATGACGATTACAGGAACGGCGACTATCTCACCGTCGGCTACGGCGCGGCGCCCGGCTACTACAGCCCGTTCACGCAGAAGGTGGATGCGCTCGCGCTGTTCTTCCACAACGACGTCGCGCTCACCGATACACTCGGCCTCACCGCCGGCGTGCGCTACTCGCGCGAAAAGGTAAGCTTCAACGGCGGCACCTATGCGGGCACCGGCCGCACGGGAAGCCCGATCCGTCCATCAACGATCGTCGCGACGCTCGCCGAGGCGGATGAATCGCGCACCGACGATGCCGCGACGTTCAAGGTCGGCATCGAATGGAAGCCGGTGATCAATTCGGCCTCGGTCGACAAGCTGATGCTGTTCGCCAACGTTTCCACGGGTTTCCGCTCGGGCAGCTACAACGGCGAATTCGTCGGCAGCCCGGAGGCGCTCACTTCGCTCGCGCCCGAGAAGATCACCGCGTACGAGGCAGGCTGGAAATCGATCCTGTTCGGCCGCTCGCTGCTCTTCAATGCTTCCGTCTATCACTACAAGTTCACCGACGGTTTCATCAATGTCGACAGCACCACCTCGCCGATCCCGATCACCATCAACGCGGCGAACATTTCCACTTACGGCGTCGAATTCGATCTGCAGTGGCAGCCGGTGGAGCAGCTCAACTTCGGCATGGGCGGCGGCTGGCTGCAATCGAAGATCGACAGCGACATCAGCACCGGCGGTGCCAGCCTGAAAGGCAACCGCACCGTGCAGTCGCCGCGCTGGACCTACAATGCCCAGGCGACGTTCACGCAGCCGCTCGGCGGCGATCTCGAACTCGCGCTCACCGGTGATGCGAACTACCGCTCCGCGCAGTATTTCGAAACGACCAACTCGCCGAACAGTCTCGAGCCCGGCTACTGGCTGGTGAACGCGCGGCTGGCGCTGAAAGGCCCGGACGATCGCTAGTCGGTGGGCTTCTTCGCGAAGAACCTGACGAAGACGACTTACCGCACCTACGTGAACGATCTCGCCGCCTTCGGCTTCCTGCTCAACATTCACGGCGCGCCGCGCACCTATGGTGTCTCGGCCTCGTTCAAGCTGTGAGCCCGGCGGTGCAGGCCCCATCCTCCGCGCTTGGCTACCGGCCGGGGTGGATTGATGATAGTCGTATGGCGACGACTCGGCCGCGGGCAAGGGATGGCGCCCCGGCCGGTCGCGGGCAGGGAGGCCGGAAGCGATTGAATCCGGAGGCAGGCGAGCTCGGTGTGATCGGACGCTTCATGTCCGACATCGATCGTGCGCGCTGTGTCGACGAGGCGGTCGACGTCCTTCACGATGTCATCATCGGCCTTGGTTTCCCGCAGCTCGTCTACGGATGGACGCGAACGCCGTGCAGGGTGGACGGCAAGTGGGCGGCGGTGCCGCTGCACACGCGGAGCTTCCCCGCGAAATGGGACCGGGACTGGGAACGCCATAGCCCCCACGATCCCTATTTCCGCAACTCCTACGTCACCGGCGAGACGGACTGGAAGGACGTGCGCGACCGGCGCGAGGAGCTGAGCGTCGAGGAGCAGGCCTGTATCGATTATGCCGCCGATTGGGGGCTGCATCAGGGCCTCACCGTGCCGGTGGCGAGCCGCGGCCGCTTCGCCTTCATCACGGCCGTGGGCGATCCCACGAACGGCAGCCGGTGGCAGGATTCGGTGGAGGCCGCCCGGCCGCTTCTGAAGCTCGTGGCGCATTATTTCGACAGCGTCGTCGCGCAGCGCTTTCACGAGATGCCGGCAACCGCGCGGCCGCTCAGCGAGCGCGAGCTCGAATGCCTCGCCTGGTCGGCGCGCGGCAAGACGATCGAGGATATCGCAACGATCATCGACATCTCGCCCGAAACGGTCCGCATCTACCTGAAACGGATCAACCAGAAGCTCGATACGGTGAACCGGGCGCACGCCATCGCGCGTGCGGTCGCGCTCGGCCTGATCGACATCAATTGAAGTCGGGCCGCGCGCGGCCCCTTTCATCCACAGGCGATCAGGCACGGGTTTCTCCGCCCGGCGGTCGCGCTTGCCAGAAGGACATCGGCGTCATGGAGTATCCCGATCCGGTCAGGGACAGGCAGCTCGATTATTTCGCGGCGTTCGACCAGCGCATCCGCGCCCGCCTGCGTGGCCTCGTCAGCGATGCCGTGATCGAGGAGCACCGGCAGCGGCCACTCGGCCAGCATTCGGACGCGCTCGAACGCCTGCTCAACTATTTCCGGCGCGGCGGCATGGCGGGCAAGCTCGGCATTTTCCAGCCTGATCCGGCGGTGCCCCAATACCGGCTCGTCGTGTTTCCCGGAAAGCGAGGCGTGCCCGCCGCGGTGGAAGACGAGGTCTTCACCTCGCTGAATGCCGCCTATCACGCGGTGTTCCTGCGCCGCATCGCGCAGCTCCAGGCCGAATGAGAGGGACCGCCATGAACAGACTGCTCGGCTATGCGGACCCGCTCGCGACGCGCGCGGGTGAAACCGTGTCCTTCATGCTCTCAGCCGACGCCGCGACGCGTGCCGATGTGCAACTCGTGCGCCTCCTCCACGGCGACGTGAATCCCATCGGCCCCGGCTTCGTCGAGCAGGAGGTCGCCTCCACGCTTCCCGCCGAGGTCGAGGTCGTGCCGCAGGCGATCCATCGCGGGTCTTACGCGGCGGTGCCGCCGTCGGCCGCGCTCGCCGATCTGCCGTCGGCGACCTTGCACGCCTTCATCTGCCCCAGCCTGCCGGGCGCGGGCGAGCAGACGATCCTCGGCTGCGGCGACGGCAAGGCAGGCGGCTACAGCCTGCTGATCGGCACGGACGGGCGGCTCCGCCTGCGCGTTGGCGGCGCGGAACTGGCGCTCGGGCGCAAGCTGGTGGCGAACTGCTGGTATTTCGTGGCTGCAAGCTGGGACGCCGAAACCGGCCGCATGGCACTGATGCAGAAGAGCCGCATCAGCCGCTGGAACTCGAAGATCGGCCCCGTCGTGCCGTTCGATCTCGACGACAGCGCCGAAGGTGAGGGGGCTGCATTCGCACCGGCGTCAGGCGCACGCTTCCTGATCGCGGCATCGGAATCCGGTGGTGCGGCGTCGCATCTTTACAACGGCAAGATCGACCGCCCCGGTGTGCTGCGCGGTGTGGCGTCTGCCGATACGCTCGCCGCCATGAGCGAGGGCAGGGGGCTACCCGCCGCCGCGTCCGTTGCCTTCTGGGACACGACCGCAGGCTATACCGACACGGGCATCGGCGACGTGATCGAGGACATCGGCCCGTCGAAGCTGCACGCGCACGGCGTCAACCGTCCGATCCGCGCGATGACCGGCTGGAACTGGAACGGCCGCGAGGACAGCTTCCGGCTCGATCCCTCGCAGTACGGCGGCGTCGCGTTCCACGAGGACGCGCTGATCGATTGCGGCTGGCAGGCGACACTCAGTTACGCGATCCCGGCCGATCTGCCGAGCGGCGTCTACGCGCTCCGCATCCGCAGCGGCGAGGCCGAGGATCATGTGCCGTTCTTCGTGCGCGCCGCGCAGCCGAAGGCGCCGATCGCGGTGCTGATGCCGACCTTCACCTATCTCGCCTATGCGAACGAGCACCTCGCCTTCGATGCGCCGATCGCGCAGGCGATCTGTGCCAACACACCCGTGGTGACACCCGAGGAATTGCAATGGAAGGAAGCCGAGGAGTTCGGGCTTTCGACCTACGACGTGCACAGCGACTATGCCGGCGTCTGCTATTCGTCGTGGCGGCGGCCGATCCTCAACATGCGCCCCCGCTATCGTATGCCCGCAACGGGCGTGCCGTGGGCATTCCCGGCGGACCTGTCGCTGATCTGGTGGCTCGATCATGCGGGCCATGATTTCGAGGTTTTGACCGATCACGATCTCGACCGCGAAGGGCTGGACGCGTTGAAGCCCTACCGCGCTGTCCTCACCGGAACGCACCCGGAGTATTATTCGGGGGCGATGCTCGACGCGACCGAGGACTATCTCGCGAGCGGCGGCCGCGTCCTCTACCTCGGCGGCAACGGCTATTACTGGGTCACCGCCGTGCGCCCCGAAGAACCGTGGTGCATCGAGGTGCGCAAGCTCGACGTCGGCTCGCGCGCGTGGCAGGCGGCGGCGGGCGAAGGCTATCTCGCCACCACCGGCGAGCGCTCCGGCCTCTGGCGCTCGCGCGGCCGTCCGCCGCAGAAGATCGTCGGTGTCGGCTTCACCACGGAAGGCATGGATGAAAGCCAGCCCTTCGAGCGCCTGCCGGACAGTTTCGATCCTGAAGTCGCGTGGATATTCGAGGGGCTGCGCGAGCGCGAATTGATCGGCGATTTCGGCCTTGGTCTCGGCGGTGCCTCGGGCCTCGAACTCGATCGCTACGACCTCGCGCTCGGCACCCCGCCGCACGCGCATCTGCTCGCCGCCTCGTTCAACCATTCGGACAATTATCCGCTGGTTTCCGAGGAGGTCGCCTACGCCTTCCCCGGTCGCGGTGGCACGCAGGACCCGCAGGTGCGCGGCGATATCGTCTACTTCACGACGCCGAACGGCGGCGCCGTGTTCGCGGCGGGCTCAATCGCGTGGAGCCAGGCGCTGCCCGTGAACGGCGGGGACAACAACGTGGCGCGCATTCTCGGCAACGTGCTGTCCCGTTTCGGCAAGTAGACTAGGGCCGATCGACATTCAGAAGATGACGTGCCGAAAATGGTGGTCTTCCGCGCTTCCGAAGCTCACGCACCTGAAGTGCGCTGCGCTTCGGAAGCGCGGAAGACCACCATTTGCAGGCCGTCAGAGCTGAATGTCGATTGGTCCTAGCAGCAGCGTCCGCCGTTTTTGCCGCCATAGCGCGCTTCCTGCCGGTCGCGGAAGAAGTCCGTCTCGCTCATCGGGGTGCGCTCCGGGTGGCGTTCTGCCATGTGCCGCAGATAGGCGGCGTAGCTCGGCAGACCGACCATCAGGTGCGCGGTTTCGCGCAGGCGGGCGAGGAAGCCGGTCATTCGGCGGGCACCGCGGAGGCAGGGATTTCACGCGCCGTCGGCTCGCTGCTGCGCCGTGCCGCGATGCATGTCTTCACCGCGAAGAACAGCAGCGACAGCACGACCGCGAGGAATAGCGCGCAAAGCGCGGCGTCGATGCGATCGTTGAAGATGATGCGGTTCATCTCCGCCATCGACTTTGCAGGCGCAAGCACCTCGCCGCGTGCGGCGGCTTCGGAGAACTTCTCTGCGTGCGCAAGGAAGCCGATCTTCGGGTCGGGCGAGAACAGCTTCAGCGAACCCGCGCTCACCGTGCAGATCAGCAGCCATGCGGTGGGGATCGCCGTCACCCACGCATAGCGCTCCCGCTTCATGCGGAAGAGCACGGCGGTGCAGAACATCAGCGCCATCGCCGCCAGCATCTGGTTCGAGATGCCGAACACCGGCCATAGCGTGTTGACGCCGCCGAGGGGATCGGTGACGCCCTGATAGAGGAAGAACCCCCAGCCCGCGACGCAGAGCCCCGTGGCGATAAGGCCGGGCACCAGCGTCTTCGTGTCGCGGAAGCTCGGTGCGACAAGCCCGATCAGGTCCTGCAGCATGAACCGCCCGGCGCGCGTTCCGGCATCGACGGCGGTGAGGATGAACAGCGCCTCGAACAGGATCGCGAAGTGATACCAGAACGCCTTCATGCCCGGCCCGCCGATCACGTGGCTGAAGATTTCCGCCATCGCGACGGCGAGCGTCGGCGCCCCGCCGGTGCGCGAGATGATCGTTGCCTCGCCCACGTCCTTCGCGGCCTGCGTCAGCGCGTCCGCCGTGATCGGGAAGCCCATGTTCGTCACCGCTGCGGCAGCGCTTGCAGCGTCCGGCCCCAGCACGGCTGCGGGGCTGTTCATCGCGAAATAAATGCCGGGATCGAGGATGGAGGCGCCGACGAGCGCCATCACGGCGACGAACGCCTCCATCAGCATCGCGCCGTAGCCGATGAACGGCGCGTGCGCTTCGCTCGCAATCAGCTTCGGTGTCGTGCCGCTCGCGATGAGCGAGTGGAAGCCGGAAACGGCGCCGCAGGCGATGGTGATGAACAGGAAGGGGAACAATGTGCCTGCCCATACCGGCCCGCTGCCGTCCACGAACTGTGTGAGCGCAGGCATACGGAGCGGCGGCGCCATGATGACGATGCAGACCGCGAGCGCGGCGATGGCGCCGATCTTGAGGAAGGTGGAAAGATAGTCGCGCGGCGCGAGCAGCAGCCACACCGGCAGCACGGAGGCGACGGCGCCGTAGCCGATCAGCAGCCAGCAGAGCTGCACCGGCGTGAAGGTGAAGATCGGCCCCCACACCGGCGATGCCGCGATCTGCTGGCCGTAGATGATCGCGAGGATCAGCCCCACGAAGCCGATCAGCGACACCTCGCCGACCTTGCCCGGCCGGATCCAGCGCGCGTAAGCGCCCATCGCCATCGCGAGCGGCACGGTGGCGGCGACGGTGAACATGCCCCACGGGCTTTCGGCGAGCGCCTTCACGACGATGAGCGCCAGCACCGCGAGCAGGATGATCATGATCATCAGTGTGCCGAACAGCGCGATCGTACCCGCAACCGCGCCCATTTCCATGCGCACGAGTTCGCCGAGCGAACGCCCGTCGCGGCGCATCGAGATGAACAGAACCATGAAGTCCTGCACCGCGCCCGCGACCACGACGCCCGCCAGAATCCAGAGTGTTCCGGGAAGATAGCCCATCTGCGCGGCGAGCACCGGCCCAACGAGAGGCCCCGCGCCCGCGATCGCGGCGAAGTGGTGGCCGAACAGCACGGTCTTGTCGGTCGCTACATAGTCGAGCCCGTCGGCGCGGCGGAGTGCAGGCGTCTGGCGGTTCGGATCGAGCCGCATAACGTGCTTGGCGATGTAGAGTGCGTAGTAGCGATAGGCGACGAGGAAGATGCAGATCGCTGCCGTCACGATCCACAGCGCGTTGATCGGCTCACCGCGTTCTGTGGCGACCACTGAAAGCGAGAACGCGCCTACGAGCGCGAACACGATCCATGGCAAATGACGCATCTTACCTCCCCGCCGCCTTCTGTTTGCGCGTGCATCTCATCTTTGCACGCGTCGCGCCAGAGGGGGAAGGCAGGAGGGGGCTTCAGAGCCCTTCGGCGAGCCCTGCGAGCGCCTGCCGCACGGCGAGCAGAGATTGGCCCGCGACCATGCCCTTCCAGTCGTCCGCGTCGCCGTAGAAGGCGCCCCGGATGGCGTCCTTGATCGGCTTGGCGGCGGGTGACGTGGGGTCGCCGTGCGCGTGGAGCCAGCAATCCGCCTGCAGCGCGGCAAGGATATGATCAGTCGGATGCGTGCCGACCTCGATCGCCATGCCGGTGATGTCTGCCTTCGGCAGCAGGGCGGGAGCGGCGCTGAGCCCGTCCCCTTCGATGCGCACGGACGCCGACTGGCCATCCGCCACCGAGGCGAGCGCAGCGCCATACCAGCGCGCGGCACGCCGGAAGCCGTCGCTCTCTCGCGAGGTCACGATGATCTGCTCGGCGAAGCCCCACGGGCCGAGGCCGGTGTGATAATCGATGATGCCGACCTTGGCGGCGTTCGCGAGGTAATGCGTCAGGATCGCGCTCTGCGTCGTGCGCGACCAACTCGGCCCCGTGCCGCCGTAGAACAGCCCGTCGGCGTGATTATATTGCCCGCCCATCATCGCCGCGCGCATGGCGAGCGCGCCGTGTTCTTCGGCGTAGCGGCCCGCCGCCGCTACCGACGCGGCCTGTGCGGCCTCATCCCACACGGCTGGGCAGATCGCCGAGTGGAGCACGTCGTAGCCCGGGTTCCCGGGCAGGGGCCGCGAAAAGTCGATCCAGTTGCGGTTGAGGTCGATATTCTCGTGCGTCACACGGCGCAGCCACGCGAAGCCGTAGGGGTTCACCGCGTGGATCATCAGGATACCGACACCCTCGGGGCGCCGCGCGATCTCGCCGCGCCGCAGCAGATCGACCTGCGCCCCCGAACCGCAGAAGCCCTCGACGCCGTGCGTGCCCGAGATCAGCACCAGCACGCGCTCGGCACCCTCCACGCCGAACGCGGCGACATCGGTGAACAGTTCGCCCCCATCCGGGCCGCGCTCGGGGTGCTGGACGGCTTCGAGCGCCGCGCCCGCTGCTGCGGCCTCTTCAAGGAATTTGGCGCGCGCGCTCTGATAGTCGGCGCTGAAGCTGGCGGCGGAGTTCATCATCATTCCATTCTGACTGAATCCGCGAGCGCCTTCCTTTGCGGAGCGCCGCAATGCCTGTGCGGTGGCTCTCTAGTTCAGCCGCGTTCGCGCGAGGCGCGGCGAGAAGCCGAAGGTGCGCTTGAAGGCGGTGGCGAAGTTGCTGGGGTGCTCGTAGCCGGCGTTGAACGCCACCTCGGTGATCGAGGCGTCGGTATCGCAGAGCTGCCGCAGTGCATTGTCCATGCGGACGCGCTGGCGGTAGTTCGATATGGTCGTGCCGGTGACCTGCTTGAAGCACTCCATCATCTGCGTTTCGTTCCACGCGAGATGGCGGCAGAGTTCCGCGATCGAGAACGCGGCCTGCGTATCCTCGTCGAGGATCTGGCACAGCTCCTCGATCTTCCGGCGGTCGCGTGCGCGCACCATGTCCGCGGCGCGCGAGCTGCCGAGGATCTGCTTGATCGCGAAGCACAGCAGTTCGAGCGCCTTCGCTTCCATCATCAGGTTGCCGAGCGCACCGCTGCGTGGCTGGCTCAGTATGTCTTCGACGATGGGCCGCATCTGCGCGGGCATCGGCATGGTGCTGTACGAGAATTGCGAAGCCCGTGCGCGCAGGAAGTCAGCGATGGAGGAGGGGAGGTCCGGCATGTTCGGAGAAAGCAGTTCGGACACGAAATCCTTGCTGCAGACCATCGTGATCGAGCGCTCGTGGCTTTCCCGCATCATGCGTTCGTACTTCATGCTGTAGGCGGGTTGGACGAGGAACGACATGAGACCGGACGAAACCGCGACATCTTCTTCTTGATGGCTGCCGATTACACTCGTGCCGCTCAGTTTGAAGTGCAGCTTCAAATGGTCGCCGCAGACATGATGGGCGGTTCTTTCCTCGGCGAAGTGCAGGTCGGAAAGCACCAGGGAGAAGCCGGGCCGGATCGTTACGCCATCGTACCAGCCGTGCATGGTTTCGTGGTCGGGCTTCAAGTGAAAGGCTTGGCCCACGGGCCCCGGGCGACCTTGGACGTAGCCTTTCTGGGCCTTGATAATAGGGATGAGCGTGGAATCGAAGCCGGCGAGGGCGGTGTCGAGGCTGTTGTTCAACGCGCGCATCCCTGAAAAGTGCTGCGCGTCGACTATACGTTCGCCTTGCGGCGTGTCCAGAGAGCCGCCCGTTTCCGTCAAAGCGTGGTCCGCAAGCATCAGTTGACGAACTCGACCGCCTTGATCCGGCAGTAGGAGCGCAGCCCGTCCATGCCGCCTTCGATGCCGAAGCCCGAGGCGCCCCACGGTTCCGCGCCCATCGCGAAACCGCTGTGTTCGCCCGCCGCAGCGCTTGCGCGCACGGTGACACGGCCCGCGCGGAGGCCGCGCGCCGCAGCCTGCGTGCGCCGGGCGTCGCGCGTCCAGAGGCTGGCGGCAAGGCCGTAGGGGGTGTCGTTGGCGATGGCGAGCGCGTCGTCGAAGTCGCGGAAACGCAGGACCGAGAGCACCGGCCCGAACACCTCTTCGCAGGCGACGGTCATGTCTGGGCGCACGTCGGTGAGGACGGCGGGCGCCGTGGACGCCTCGCCCCACGTGCCGCCGTCGAACGCGACGCTCGCGCCCTCGGTGCGGGCATGATCGATGAAACCGCGAATTTTCTCGAGTTGGCCCCGCGTGGCGATCGTCCCGAAACCGGTCGCGGGATCGAGCGGATCGCCGGGAACGCGTGCCTGCGCGGCCTTGATCACCGCCTCGACGAGCCGGTCGTGGAAGCTGTCCTCCACGATCAGGCGCGTTTTCGCCGCGCACCACTGGCCCTGGTTCCAGAAGGCGTCGTGCGCGACGCGCGCCGCGACGGCTTCGAGGTCGTCCGCCATGTCCGCGCAGACCACCTGCGGCGACTTGCCCCCGCATTCGAGGAGCAGCGGCTTGCCGTTCGATTGCCCCGCATAGGTCATGAACAGGCGGCCGGTCGCGGTGGAGCCGGTGAAGCTGATGAGATCGATGTCGCCATGGCGCCCGATCGCCTGCCCGACCGTGGGGCCGAGGCCCGGCACCACGTTGAGCACACCGTCCGGCAGGCCGGCTTCCGAAGCGATCTCGGCGAGCCGCAGCGCCGATGTGGACGCGATTTCAGAGGGTTTCAGGACGACGCTGTTGCCCGCTGCGAGCGCAGGCGCGGCCTTCAGCGCCGCGTTGATGAGCGGGAAGTTCCACGGCACGATGGCGCCCACCACGCCGCGCGGCTCGAAAAGCCCCAGCGAAAGCGTGATGTGGTCGGAAGGCGCGACGGTGCCGTAAAGCTTGTCGGTCGCCTCGCCATAGTAACGGAAGAAGCCGGTTGCGAAGGCGATCTCGGCGCGCGCGGCGGAGATCGCCTTGCCCATTTCCAGCACGTCCATCAGTGCGAGGTCGTCGGCGTTCGCCTCAATGAGCTCGGCGATGCGCAGCAGCACAGCCTTGCGGTGAAGCGGCGTCGCCTTCGACCAGCGGCCGTCTTCGAACGCGCGGCGGCCGGCAGCGACCGCGCGGTCCACGTCTTCGTCCGTGCCCACGGGGAGCGTGCAGACGGGCCGGTTCGTGGCCGGGTTGATCGACTCAAAGCCTTCTGCGCTCGCGGAGTCGGTGAAGCGGCCGTCGATGAACGGGCGCGTGGGGAGCGCGAGCGCGGCGGCACGGGCGTGCCAGTCAATGGGGGGTGGGGTCATGGGCTTGCTCTTTGGAAGGCGGATTTCCAGAAGGGTGGAAGATGTTGCCTCGCTGCGCTTTTGCGGCGCCGCGAAAAATCTATGAGCAGGCTCCAATCTGGGTGCGCCCCCGGGTGCACTCACCGTGTTCGGGGCAGCGCAAACAAAGTTCGGGAGAATGGAAAAGACGTTGCCGCCCGCCCGCCGCATGGTGCGAACTCAGCCCGCTCATCCAGAGGCGAAAGCCCGGCGGCGAACGACAAAAGAGGGGAAACACATGAAGAAAAGCGCATTTTCCATCATTTTCAGCCGCGGCCTGCTGGCGCTCGGCGTCTCGTCGATCGCGCTTGGCACCGCACAGGCGCAGGAGGCCGAAACGGCGCCTGTGCTCGATGCCGGTGAGATCGTGGTGACCGCGCGCAAGACCAGCGAGCGTCTTCAGGACGTGCCGATCTCGGTCAGCGCGCTCAGTGGGGACCAGCTGCGCGAGAACGGTGCGGTCGACGTGAAGGACGTCATGCGCAACGTGTCGGGCCTGTCGTTCTCGAATGTCGAGCGCGGCCTCGGCAACTACAATATCCGCGGCGTCAGCACCGTCGCCTCGGCGCCCACCGTCGGCATCTATCTGGACGATATCTCGCTGGTGACGATCGCGACGACGTTCAGCGGCGCTTTCGACCCGATCTTCTTCGATATGGAGCGCCTCGAAGTCCTCAAGGGCCCGCAGGGCACGCTTTATGGCGGCAGCTCGATGGGCGGCGCGATCAAGTACGTGAGCGCACGGCCGGATACGTCGGCGATTTCCGGAAGCGCGGCGGCCGGCGTCGCCACCACCGCGCACGGCGACCCTTCGTACAATGTCGAGGGCATCCTGAACCTGCCGCTCGTTACGGACACGCTGGCGATGCGTACCGGCTTCCTTTACCGCCGCGACGGCGGCTACATCGATAACGCACCCGGCCTCGTGCAGAACTCGAACTATTCGAGCACGCCGTCGCCGACGTACACGCCGCTCGCGCAGGATGCGCTGACCAGCCGCAGCATGTCGGATCACAACAAGGCGGACAGCTTCGTCGGCCGCCTGTCGTTCCAGTGGGAGCCGGACGCGACCTGGTCGATCCGCCCTGCGCTCTTCTATCAGCGCTACGAGCAGAAGAACCCGGCACAATTCTTCCTCGGCGATACGGAGAAGCTGACCTCTTCGTTCCGCCTCGCGCAGCCGACGGTCGACAAGGCAGGCATCTACAGCCTCGATGTCGAGAAGACGCTGGGCAATGTACAGTTCACTTCGCTCACTGCCTATTTCGACCGCAAGCTCAATTGGGAGCGCGACTACAGCTTCTTCATCGGCGGGCTCGTGCCGCCGATGTTCCCGCTGACCAGCCACAACCTGTCCGCCAGCCGCACCAAGCAGTTCAGCCAGGAAGCGCGCCTTTCCTCCGGAGGTCCCGGCGACCGTCTGAAGTGGCTCGCCGGTCTCTATTATTCCTGGCAGGACGATAACCTGTACCAGATCGTCGATACGCCGGGCGCCGAGCCGTTCATCGGCACCACCACCGGTTATGTCGGGGATACGACGACCAAGACGAAGCAGTACGCGGCGTTCGGCGAGGTGACCTTCTCGATCACCGACCAGCTCGATGTCACCGCGGGTGTGCGCCTGTTCCAGATCAAGCAGGAGGTCGACATCATGGGCGACGGCCCCTTCAACGGCGGGCTGACGCTTGTCGAGGGGCGCAAGAGCAACGAGAAGGGCGTCAATCCCAAGGTCGGCATCTCCTACAAGGCGACCCCGGACAACATGATCTTCGCCTCGGCGGCGAAGGGCTTCCGGCCGGGTGGCCCGAACCGCTTCCAGATCAACCCCGTGCTCTGCGCGGCCGATCTTGAGCGCCTCGGCCTCACCGCCGCGCCCGACAGCTTCGATTCCGATAATCTCTGGAGCTACGAGCTCGGCTCCAAGAACCAGTTCGCGGATGGCCGCGTGACGCTGAACGGCGCGCTGTTCTTCACCGATTGGAAGAAGATCCAGCAGCAGCTCAACCTCATCAACTGCGGCTTCGCCTTCACGGGCAACGCTGGCAGTGCCGAGGTGAAGGGCGCCGAGATCGAAGGGCGCGTCAATGTGGCGGGCGGCTTCCAGATCGGTGGCAACGCGACCTATACGAGCGCGAAGATCACCAACGCCGCCGTCGGCACCGCAGTGCAGGATGATGATCAGGTGCTCGCCGTGCCGAAGTGGATGGCAAGCGCGTTCGCAAGCTACGGCTTCGACGTTGGCGCCGATTGGCGGGCGCAGCTCCGCGCCGAGTATCAGTATCAGAGCAAGGCGCGCCGGATGTTCGACCGTGTGCAGGCCGTCACCTTCTCGGATGCAGAGATGGGCCTCGTGCCGAACCTCGCGCAATTCCGGGAAAGCTATGATGTCGTGAACGCGTCGCTCTCCGCCGACAACGGATCGACGGTGCTGCGGCTCTACGTGAACAACGTCTTCGACGTGCAGCCGCTCATCGACATGGAGCTCGGATCGGGCAATGACTATGCAACGACGCTGCGTCCGCGCACGATCGGCGTCGAGGTCCGTCAGAAGTTCTAGGCCCTAAAAGTGAGCGTTTGAGGGGGGACAGGGTGATGATTGCCACGCGTGCCGGGTCCGCATGGGTTCGTTCGGCCAAGATGATGACGTCCGCCGTACGGATAACCGCGATCGCCGCCTTGTCCCTCGCTGCCGCCTGCGGCTCCCAGAAATCGGGCGGCGAAGCGTCGACGCCGGATTGGAAGCGGGCGACGGCCTATTACTACACGGGCACGAAGATCACCGCGGAAAACGCCGCACAGCTCGGCGTCGCGTGGGAGTTCAAAGACTTCGTTGTGCGCGGGCGCACGCATCGCGGCGTTGAATCGACGCCGGTCGTCGTGGACGGCACCATGTATTTCACCGGGCCCTGGAGCGTGGTTTACGCGCTCGATGCGAAGACCGGCGCGCAGAAGTGGCAATATGACCCGGAGGTCGATGGCCAGTTCGCGCGGCGGACCTGCTGCGATGCCGTGAACCGCGGTGTCGATGTCGCGGACGGCGTCGTTTATGTCGCCACGCTCGATGGCCATCTCGCCGCAGTCGATGCCGCGAGCGGCAAGGAGCTGTGGAAGGTCGATACGATCACCGACCGCACGCGGAGCTACGCGATCACCGGCGCGCCGCGCGTTTCCGGCAAAACCGTCGTCATCGGCAACGGTGGCGCGGAGATGGGCGTGCGCGGCTATGCGAGCGCTTATGACCGCAAGACCGGCAAGCTCGTGTGGCGCTTCTTCACCGTGCCGGGCGCGGGGCCGGACGAACATCCCGAAGTCGCCGAGGCGCGCAAGACGTGGAGCAAGGACTCGCGCTGGGATCTCGGCGGCGGCGGCACGGTTTGGGATTCGATCGTCTACGATCCCGATACGAACATCGTCTATCTCGGCACCGGCAACGGGATGCCGCATCCGCTCTGGTCGCGCAGCCCCGGCGGCGGCGACAATCTGTATCTCTCGTCGATCGTCGCGGTGAACGCCGATACCGGCCGCAAGGTCTGGCACTATCAGACGACGCCCGAAGACAGCTGGGACTATACGGCGACGCAGAACATGGTCCTTGCCGACATCGAATTCGGCGGGAAACCGCGCAAGGTCATCATGCAGGCGCCGAAGAACGGTTTCTTCTACGTGCTCGACCGCGTCACCGGCGAGCTGCTTTCGGCGGAGAAGTTCACGACCGTCACATGGGCCGAGCGCGTCGATCTCAAGAGCGGACGGCCCATCATCACAGAACAGTCCGATTATTCGAAGGAAACGAAGCTCGTCTGGCCGTCGGAAGCGGGCGGGCACAACTGGCCGCCGATGGCGTACAGCGAGAAGACTGGCCTCGTTTACATCCCGGTGCTGCAGGCGCCGATGACCTTCCAGATGTATGATCAGCCCTACAAGCCCTACAGCGGCATCCAGGGCTCGATCGCCTCGTTCCCGGCGTTCGGTGCGTTCGGCAAGGGCGGCGCCAATTCCGAGGAAGCGTTCCCCGGCCAGCCCAAGCCGCGTTTCGATGCGGTGCTCACGGCATGGAACCCGAAAACCGGCAAGATCGCGTGGACGAGCAGCGAACTGCCGTTCTGGAGCGGCGGCGTGATGGCGACGGCGTCAGGCCTCGTCATGCAGGGATCGGCGGACGGTTATCTCACTGTTTATGATGGTGTTTCCGGAAAGGTTCTGCACCGCATCAACGTCGGCACGGGCATCATGGCCGCGCCGATGTCCTACGAGATCGATGGCGAGCAGTATGTCGCCGTGAACGCCGGCTTCGGCGGCGCGCTCAACGTTGCTTATCCGCCGGGCGCGGTGGCGGCCGAGCGCGAGAACCGCGAGCGGCTGATCGTCTTCAAGATCGGCGGCAAGGCACCTGAGCTGCCGCCGCTGCGCGAGAAGATCGCCTTCACCGATCCGCCTGCGAAGTATCGCGGCGACGCCGAAGCCGTGAAACGCGGCGGTGCGCTCTACGGCGCCTACTGCGGCCGCTGTCACGGCGGCAAGGACGGGATGGGCGGCTATCCGAACCTCTGGAAAATGGCCCCCGAAACGCACGACGCGTTCGACGCGATCGTCCTCGAAGGTGTCTTTGTTGATGCAGGCATGGCAGGCTTCGCCGATATCCTCAGCAAAGCGGACGCCCGCGACATCCATGCCTTCCTCGCGCAGCCCGCACCGTCTCAGTCGGCGCACTCAGGGCTGCACTAAATCGCTTCCCCCGCAGCCCTGCCGCTCGCCCACGCCCACTGGAAGTTATAGCCGCCGAGCCAGCCGGTAACATCCACAGCCTCCCCGATCGCATAGAGGCCGGGCACGCGCGCCGCCATCATCGTGCGGGATGAGAGACCGTCCACGGAAATCCCGCCCGCCGTCACCTCGGCCTTGGCGAAGCCTTCGGTGCCGCTCGGTGTGAAGGTCCAGTCCGTGAGCTGGGCCTCCGCTGCGCGGAGCACCTTGTCGGCGATGTTGCCGAGATCGCCCTCAAGCGCGAGCCGTTCGGCAAGCGCGTCCGCGAGGCGGGCAGGGAGCCGGGCGGCGAGGGCGCGCTTCAGTGTGGACCGCGGCTGCGCCTGTTTCTGGCGGATCAGCCAGTCCGGCCCGGCATCGGGCAGGAAATTGACGCCGATCGGCGTACGGTGCTGCCAGTAGGAGGAAATCTGCAGCATGGCCGGGCCGGAAAGCCCGCGATGCGTGAACAGGGCGGCCTCGCGGAAACGCACCTTCTGCCAGCACACCTCGACCTCCGCCGAGACGCCCG
>JAEULI010000155.1 GCA_016793845.1 Sphingosinicella sp. | reverse complement strand
CGAGGCGCGCCACCACTGGCGCACGTCGCGCAGCCACTTGGTGCCCTCGTTGTCCTTCATGTCGTGGTCGTACCAAACCGCGAGCGTCTTCGCTGGCGCACCGGCCTTTTCGAGCCAGATCGCCACGTAGGGCCGGTGATACTCGGCGACGCTGAGGCGCGGGATTGTGACAGTGAGGTCGATGCTCTGCGCGGCTGCAGGCGTCGCCAGCCCTGCGAACGCCGCGCCGGTCATCACGATACGCGTGGAAAGCTGCATTTGCGGAATCCTTCAGTGAATGAAAATCAGGGCGACGAGGACGGGGATGAGGAGCCCCACCCCCACGATGGGCCACGTGCTCGGGCGCTTCGCGGCGTGAAGCTGGAGCAGGAATAGGCCCGTGAAGGCGAACACGAGGCAAGCGCCCGCGAAGATATCGATGAACCACTTCCACGCCGCGCCCGAATTGCGGCCCTTGTGGAGGTCGTTGAGGTAGGAGATCCAGCCGCGGTCGGTGCTCTCGGCAGTCGCCTCGCCCGTCGCCCGGTCGATCGCGACCCAGCCGTCGCCACCAGGGCGCGGCAGCGCGAGGTAGACCTCTTCGGGCGACCACTCCGCCTCGCCCCCGGCCTTCACGGAAAACGTTTCAGCGACCCATGCGGCGACAGATGCAGGCAGCGGCGCGCGTTCCGCTTCGCCGTCCTTCGGTGCGATAACGCCGAGCAGCTTCGCCGGAAGCTGCTCCGTGCGCTCCTCGATCACGGGCTCCGCCTCGATCTCGGCAGCGTGATTGAGCGTGATCCCCGTGATCGTGAACAGCAGGAGCCCCACGAGGCTGATGGCAGAGCTCATCCAGTGCCACGTATGCAGCTGTTTCAGCCAGAACGCCTTGCGGCTTTTCTTGGCCGCCACTCTCTTAGGCGTCACACTGTGCATGGCGCGGAATTATTCCCTTTCCTGATCGGCAGCAGCGTTAACGCGAACGATTATCAGTTACAATACATATTGCGGCTATTCCACCGGCAGCCCTGAGAGGTACGTATACAAGGCGCTGACTTCCCCGTTTGTCAGAATACTTAACCGCCCACGCGCAACGCCGGACATCATCAGATTGTCCATCCCTCCCGCCGTCTTGCCGGTCTTGAGGAAGGCCGCGAACGTTTCCGGTGTGTAGGCTTGAATAGCGAGCGCCAGTGGCGGCGTCCCATCACCCCCGGCAAGGTCGAACCCGTGGCACTCCGCGCAAGCCACACTGGTGAAATAGGCCCCGAAGCCGGACTCGGATGCCTTGGGTGCGATTGCCGCCGGCTGCTCGGGCCGCGAGACCTCGGCGGACAAGAACAACGAGCCGGTGAGAAACGCAAAGCGCTCAGCAAGCCCGAAGCGGCGCGGCCCCACCGCGTCCTTGGCCTGCGGGATGGATCGCAGATAGGCATAAATATGGGCGATCTGATCGTCGGCGAGCTTCGCGAAGAAATCGGACGGCATCGCCCACACCACACTCGTCCCATCCGCGCGCACCCCGGTACGCAGCAGTCGTGCGAAATGATCGCGGTCGTAAGAGCGTGCCATACGGGTGAGGTTCGGCGCGGCGGTGCCGTAAAAATCCTCTCCGGCCAGCGAAGTGCCGTGGCAGCCGGCGCAGCCGAGCACCCTCACCAGCCGCGCGCCCTCCTGCGCGTTGCCTTTTGAAACGCGCAGCGGCGTTACCGGCACAGCGTCGAAGCGCTTATCGAGCCGCATCTCTCCAATCGCATAGACCGCCGCGGCCGCGACGCCTGCGAGGCCAACAGAGATGGCAACCGAAATCGCAGCCCAACGCAAAAGCGCTCGGCCGCGGCCTGCCATCTCAGGCCGCATCCTCAAATTGCAGGCGCGCAAGCCGGGCGTAGAGGCCGCCGCTAGTCATGAGCTCATCGTGCCGTCCCTGCCCCACGATCCGCCCATCTTCCATCACGACGATACGATCCGCGCCGCGCACCGTGGCAAGGCGGTGCGCGATCACCAGCGTCGTGCGCCCCCGCATCAGCCGGTCGAGCGCTTCCTGTACCAGCCGCTCGCTTTCGGCATCGAGCGCCGAGGTTGCCTCGTCGAGCAGCAGGATTGGTGCATTGCGCAGCACTGCGCGCGCGATCGAAAGCCGTTGGCGCTGCCCGCCCGAAAGCCGCGTCCCCGCCTCGCCCAGGAAGGTGTGGATACCCTCCGGCAGCGCGCGCAGGAATTCCGAAGCGTTCGCTGCGTCCGCCGCGGCCCAAACCTCGGCCTCAGTCGCGTCCGGACGGCCATAAAGAATGTTGTTGTAGGCGCTCTCGGCGAACACAACGCTTTCCTGCGGCACCATCGCGATGCGGCCGCGCACGGCGGAGGGATCCGCGTCGCGAAGCGATACGCCGTCCACGCGCACGGTGCCGTTCTCGGGATCGTAGAAGCGCTGAATCAGCTGGAACAATGTCGATTTACCGGCACCCGAAGGCCCGACCACCGCAACGGTCTCGCCGGGCGCGATGTCCAGGGAGAAGTCGCTGAGGGCCGCCGTGTCTTTTCGCGTCGGATAGCGGAAGCTGACATTGTCGAAAGTCACGCGGCCCACCGGCGGTTGTGGCAGTGCCATGGGGTTCGCGGGCGCCGTTATCTGCGGCACTGCATTTAGCAGTTCCATCATGCGGCCAGCTGCGCCCGTCGCGCGCATCACGTCGCCGTAAACTTCTGTGAGCGCACCGAAAGCACCCGCCACGATCGCGGCGGTGAGCACGAACGCGGTGATTTCGCCGCCCGTCATCACCCCGTCGATCACGTCGGTCGCGCCTTCCCACAGCACCATCGTAATGCCGCCGAAGATGATGGTGATGACGATGGCGGTCAGCAGCGCGCGCATCCGGATGCGTCGCCGCGCCGCCGCGAACGTCGATTCCACGGCCCGCGTGAAACGCGCAACTTCGTTACGTTCCTGCGTGAACGCCTGCACGATGCGGATCGCGCCGAGCACCTCGCTTACGATCGTGCCGACGCTTGCGACATTGTCCTGCGAGCTGCGCGACAATGCCTGAACACGGCGTCCCATCAGCGCCATCGGCAACACTGCAAGTGGGATACCGAGCAGCAGCATTCCGGTCAGCTTCGGGCTGATCGTGAACAGGTAGATCACGCCGCCGATACCGAGGATGACGTTTCGAAGCGCCATCGACAGGCTCGTGCCTACCACCTGCTCGATGATAGCGGTGTCCGCCGTCAGCCGCGAGGCGATCTCTGAGGGGCGGTTTTCCTCGAAGAAGGCCGGATCGAGCGTCAGGAGATTAGCGTGTACGCTCTGCCGCAGATCGGCCACGACCCGCTCGCCCAGCCACGACACGTAGTAGAAGCGCACCGCCGTGGCGATACCGAGCACGGCGACCACGCCAAGCATACCGTAGAAGTAGGGCGCGATCGTCGTGTCCGTTTCCGCGCCGAAGCCGTTGTCGACGATACGCTGGAAACTGCGCGGAATCGCCAGCGTCGCAAGCGCGGCGATGAACAGCGAGACGAAGAACGCCGTCACCTGCACGGGATAACGTCGCGCAAAGCTCCAGAGCAACTGCAGGTTGCTGAGGGAACGCTTTTCCTTTGGCTCTTTGCCGGACTCGCTGGTGCTCATTGCGGCGGATTAGCAGCGCCCGCGCTCGCGCTCAATGCCGGTCAGCCCTTTGGCGGCCAGTGCACTTCGATCTCAAGGTTTGCCGGGCGCCGCGCGGGCGGCGGCGGCAGCTGGCCGACCTTGAAGAAAAGGTCGTCGGTGGAGCGCGTGAGGATCGGCTCTGCACACCGCTTCACGATGTCGTAGCGCGTAATGAGCCCGTTGCCGTCCACGGCAACCCGCACCCGTGCCACGCAGGTCGCACGCCGCACCACCGCCGAGCGCGGCATCGCCTGCGCCGCCCGCACCACCCCAAAGGCTGCCTCGGGCCACGTTGTCGCAGCCGCTGCCGGCGCCGTGCCTGCCAGAACCAGAAACATAATGAACAGACGCACGCACACCGCTCCTGCGAGATGGATCCCACGCCCGCATTGCCGCCCAATGGTTTCCGGTTTCGGAAAAGTGCCCGTGAATTTTTCGTGACAGGCACAACCTACAGTGAATACCCACCATCGCTCGTCAGGAGTGCGCCGGTGATCGTCGCTGCACCGTCCGAAAGCAGGAATGCGATCTGCCCCGCAATCTCGTCCGCAGTTGCGAAACGCCCGAGCGGAGTTGCGGCGGAGGCCATTGCCTTCAGCGCCGCTTCGCGGCTGCCAAGATCGCGGACCATCGCCTCGAAGAAATCCATGCCGTTCCAGATCGGCGTGTCGACCCCGCCCGGCAAGATTGCGTTCACGCGGAGCCCGCGTGACGCGCCTTCCTTTGCGGCAACCTTTGCCAGGTGTGCGGCCGCCGCCTTGGATGCCCCGTAGGCAGCGACGCCGGGCTCGGCCTTGATCCCGGAGATCGAGGATACGATCACGATGGCACCGGCCCCCGGGATCAGTCGCATCGCCGTGCGCAGCGTGAGGAAGGCGCCGTCGAGGTTTACGGAGAGCACGCGGCGCCATTCTTCGAACGCGAGGTCGGCGATCGGGCCTGCGCCGGAGACTCCGGCGTTGACGACGGCGAGATCGAGCCGACCGAAACGGTGCGTGATGGCGCGTTCGGCTTCCTCCCAAGTGGATGGGTCAGCGACATTGCCGGTGAGCTGTAGGATATCGGCGCCGGGGAGCGTCGGCTCGGCACTGTTTATGTCGATCAGCGCGAAACGCCGGACGCCTTCGGCATGGAGACGCTCGGCCGTTGCCCTGCCGATACCGGAGGCCGCGCCGGTGATGAGGACCGAGGCGCCTGCGGGAAAGCTCACCGCGCCGTCCAGCCGCCGTCGATCGAGAGGATGTCGCCAGTGAATGAGCGCCCGGTCTCGCCCGCGAGGAACACCGCGAAGTCGGCGACCTCATCGGGCTCGATGAAGCGCTTGTTGGGCTGCGCGGCGAGGATCACGTTCCGCACGACCTCCTCCTCCGACATATTGTGCACCTTCGCCTGATCGGCCACCTGCCCGGCGACAAGCGGCGTGCGCACGTAGCCGGGGCAGATCGCGTTCACCGTGATGCCGGTTTCGGCGAGTTCGAGCGCCGCCGTCTTGGTGAGCCCGACGATACCGTGCTTTGCCGACACGTAGGCCGCCTTGAACGGCGAGGCGACGAGGCCGTGCGCAGACGCGATGTTGATGATGCGGCCCCAGTTCTTCGCCTTCATCGCCGGGAGCGCCGCCTGCGTCGTGTAGAAAGCGGCGGAAAGGTTGATCGCGATGATCGCCTCCCACTTCGCCGCCGGGAACTCATCGACCGGGGCGACATACTGGATGCCGGCATTGTTGACGAGGATGTCGACCCCGCCGAGCGCGGCCGCGCAATCGACGACGAGTTTCGTCGCTTCGGCGCCCTTGGAGAGATCTGCCGGCAGGAACACGCAGCGCACGCCGAAGTCCGCCTCGATCGCGGCGCGCTCGCGTTCGATCGCGTCGGCATCGCCGAAACCGTTGATGCCGATGTTCGCACCCGCGGCGGCCATGCCGCGCGCGACCGAGAGTCCGATTCCGCTCGTCGAACCGGTGACAAGGGCGACGCGGCCCTGAAGCGTTCTGGCGGTCATGGCGTTCTCCTTTGCAGCATTTGCGAATCGCTTGCAGAACCGTCGTTAACGGCCCGCTCATTGTGCAATGCAATAATCGATGGACTCGCGATTTGCACGGGGTAAGCTGCGCGGGAAACGATCGGTGTTCGATGAAAACGCCGGCTTTCTGAGCGGGGTATTGCAATGATTTATCACAGCTACGAGCTGCATCGTTCCATGATGGCCGGGGCCAGCGCCTTCGCCAGCCTTGGGGCCAACTGGCTCGCGCATCCTTCGAATCCGCTCGCCTACATCGGCATGAGTCCCGTGATCGCATCCGCACTCGACGTGTTCGCCCACGCTTCGGCGCCGCGCGGCAAGCCGGAATTCGGCATCCACAGCGTCAAGATCGGCGACGCCGATGTCGCCGTGCATGAAGAGATCAGCTTCCGCCTGCCGTTCGGGCAGCTCAAGCATTTCGTGAAGCAGAATGGCGTGGCGGCAGGGCCCAAGCTGCTTATCGTGGCGCCGATGTCCGGCCACTACGCAACGCTGCTGCGCGGCACGGTGGAGCGCATGATCCCCGGCCATGACGTCTACATCACCGACTGGCGCGACGCGAAGCTCGTCCCGCTCGATGAAGGCCGCTTCGATCTCGACGAATACATCGACTACATCGTCGCCTTCCTCGAACACATCGGCCCCGGCACGCACATGATCGCCGTGTGCCAGCCTTCGGTGCCCGCCTATGCGGCGGCAGCGCTGATGTCCGCGAAGAAGCACAAGGCACGGCCGCGCTCGCTGACCATGATGGGCGGGCCGATCGATACGCGCGAGGCGCCGACCGAGGTCAACACGCTCGCCACCGGACGCCAGCACAGCTGGTTCGAACACAACGCCATCACCACCGTGCCGCCGATGTATGCGGGCGCGGGACGCCGTGTTTATCCGGGCTTCCTGCAGCTTGCCGGCTTCATGTCGATGAACCTCGGCAACCACATGATGAGCCACTGGGAGATGTTCAAACATCTCGTCGTCGGCGACGGCGAAAGCGCCGATTCCACCAAGGCGTTCTACGACGAGTACCGCGCCGTCTGCGACATGACCGCCGAATTCTACCTGCAAACCGTGGATGCCGTGTTCCAACGCCATCTGCTGCCCAAGGGCGAGTTCATGCATCGCGGCACGCGGATCGACCCCGGCGCCATTACCGATGTCGCGCTGCTGGCCGTGGAAGGCGAGCGCGATGACATCTCCGGCGTCGGACAAACGAAGGCGGCACTGACGCTCGCCACTGCGCTTCCCGACGCGAAGAAGACATATCTTCTCGCAATGGAGGTCGGCCACTACGGCATCTTCAACGGCCGCCGCTGGCGCGAGAAGATTGCGCCCGTCGTTGAGGACTTCATCGCGAAGCACGACTGACTCATCCCGCCTAACACGCGCAGACAAAAAAGGGGCGGACCCGAAAGTCCGCCCCTCTTCTTTTGGATCGGAGACCTCGCCCTAGTTGGCGTAGGCCTCGTTGCCGACGAAACCGATCTTGGTGACGCCAGACATCTGCGCCTGCGCCATGACGTTGTTCACAACGTCGTAGCGCGACAGCGCGTCGGGCTTCAGATGGATTTCGGGCTGAGGCTCCATGCGGGCCGCGTCGTTGAAATACGTGCGCAGCGTCGCAAGGTCCACTTCCTGATCGTTCCAGTAGATCGTGTTCAGGAAGTCGATGCTCACGCGGTTGATCACCGGATCGACCTGAGAGTTCTGCGGCTGGTTCTGGTTCGACGGGAGGTCGAGCTTCACCGCGTGCGTTTGGATCGGAATCGTGATGATGAACATGATGAGGAGCACCAGCATCACGTCGATCAGCGGCGTGGTGTTGATGTCCACCATTTCGCCGCCTTCGGCTCCGCCTCCTACGTTCATTGCCATAGTTTTGGTTTCCTTAGCGGCTGACAGAACCGGCGGGCGGTTCTGAAATGAAGCCCACCTTCACGAAACCGGCACGCTGCATCGTGTAGATGACGCCGCCGATGTTGCTGAACTCCGTGCCCGCGTCGCCGCGGATATGGACTTCAGGCAGTTCGATCGGTGTACCGGCCTTCTCCTGACGCTCGATTTCCTTCTTCAGGTGCGTAACCGCCTTGTCAAAGAGTTCCTGCTTGCTGTCGAGACGCTGCACACCCCAGAAAATGTCACCGGAGTTGTTGACCGCGATCAGCACGTTTTCCGGCTTCGTCGTCGTCGGCATGCTGCTCACTTTGGGAAGTTCGAGCGGCACGGTCTGGATGACCACGGGAACGGTGATGAGGAAGATGATGAGCATAACCAACATGACGTCCACCAGGGGCGTCGTGTTGATGTCCGCCATCGGCGCGTCATCGTCGTCCGAGGGTCCTACTTGCATCGCCATGTCTAGCGATCCTTCCTGATATCAAACACATCGGGAGGGGGCGCGGCAGCAGAACCGCCGACACCCCCTTCGTACGATCAGGCCTTCGGAGCCGCGGCCGGCGTCACACCCGTGCGTGCCACGCGCGAACCCGACATCATGTAGCCATGCACGTCGGCCGAGAAGTTGTTCAGGCGGTCCTGAACGTCCTTGTTGCGGCGGATCAGCCAGTTGTAGCCGAGCACGGCCGGAACGGCCACGGCAAGGCCGAGCGCGGTCATGATGAGCGCCTCACCGACCGGACCCGCGACCTTGTCGATCGAGGCCTGACCGGCGACGCCAATGTTGATGAGCGCGCGGTAGATACCGACGACGGTACCGAACAGACCGACGAACGGCGAGGTCGAACCGACCGAAGCGAGCCAGGCAAGGCCGCTCTGCAGGCGAGCATTGATCGCGTGCGTCGAACGCGCCATCGACATCGTCACCCACTCGTTCTTGTCGATGCTGTCCGTAAGGCGGCCTTCATGATGATCGGCAGCGCGCAGGCCGTCGTCGACGATCTGACGGAAAGCAGAGTTCTTGTCGAGCTTGGCTGCGCCGTCCTTCAGGCTCGGCGCCGACCAGAACTTCTTGTCGAGTTCCTTGGCTTCGATGAGCAGCTTCCGCTGGTCCCACCACTTCGTGAAGATGACATACCACGACGTCAGCGACATCAGCACGAGAATGCCGAACGTGCCCTGCGCGATCGGACCGCCCTGCTCGAGCGCGGCGCGGAGGCCGTACGGGTTTTCGGTGGCCACTTCCTCGGCGGCGAACGCCGGGAGCGAAACCATCAGCGTGCCGAGCGCAACACTCGCCGCAAGGCCGGCGCGCGAAACAAAATTCTTCATGTGTAGTCCCCTAGACTGAATAGAAATGTTGGTTTGAAAACGGAAAGGCCGCAGGCCGGTCTTGCCCAGCCCACGGCGACATCCTGCTTATTTCGGAATCTGCCAGCGGAACGCCTGGCTGCGCGTCTCCTGAACCGGCTGGCCGTTCTGCTGCGCCGGATTGAACCGGAAGCGCCGCTCGATCAGGCTGCAGGTCTGCGTATCGAGGCGGTTGAATCCGCTCGATGTCTGAATCGAACAGCTGCCCTTCACGATCTTGCCATCGACATCGATGGTGTAGCGCGCAACCACCGAGCCCTCTTCCTCTGCACGGATCGAGGCTTGCGGGTAGTCGTCAGCCGTGATGGTAGCGCCGAGGCGCCCCTTCGGCTGCGCACGCGTGGTCGGACCGGCAGGCGGCGGTGCGGGAGGTGCCGGCGGTGCAACGCGAGGCGGATCCGGACGCGGTGTTTCGGTCTGAATCGTGATCGTCGGCTGCGGCGGTGCGATCGTCTCGACGATCACTTCCGGCGGTGGAACATACGGCGGAATCTCTTCGAGTTCCGGCGGCGGAGGCGGCGGCTCTTCATCGACCGTGGGCTCCTCGACCTCGAACGTCTCCATCGGACCCGTCACGACCTTAACCACACGCAGCGCAAGGCCACTTATGAAGGCGTAGCCGAGAACGGCGTGGAGTAGCGCAACGAGCGCCAAGGAGACCATGCGCTTTGAGCTTACGCCTTGATCTGCATATGCCATGGACGCGGGTTACTCCCTCTTAGCTGACCCTTAACCATCGATCCCATAAGAATCGATCAGAAACCAGTTGCGGCTTTGACCGCAATCTTATCCCTTTTTGCAACGCTCATGAAGCGGTTGAAAACCGGCTCAAACCGTCCCTGAGCGACCTACTAGCTTGGGCGCCCTATACCCGCAACTGCTTTGTGGCAGGGTTGTGGCGCGATTGGCCGCTTGCCCAATTCATGCCACGGTCATGTCAAACATGGCTCAAATACGTTAAGCTGCCAGCAAATATGGATTTTGTTCGATTTCATAACAAAAGGGACGACCGGATGCGTCTGTGGGCTTTTTTTGCGCTTCTCCTCTCCGGGGCACTGATTCCGCTTACCGGCGTGTCTGCGAACCCGGGGCGGGCGGACCTCGTAGCGTTGACCACCGAAGCGCCGATCATCGTCCGCGCGACGGTCGCGAAGGCCTCGAGACTGAGCGAAAAACTGTCCCCCGGCCTCGCGCCCGGCTTCCGCCGCTTCCTGATCACCGCCGAAATCAGCAACGTTCTGATCGCGCCGGGATTCGTTCCGAAAAATATCGAGTATCTCGTCGATATCGGTGCCGATCCGCGTGGAAAGACGCCGAAACTCAAGGGACTTCCCGTTCTTCTGTTCCTGGCGCCGGGGGGCCGTGAAGCGCAGTACCAGCTTGTCCGTCCATGGGCGCAGGTGGATTGGACCGCCGAGCGCGACGCCTATGTGCGCGCCGTCGCGGCCGAAGCCGTCACGGCTCCAGACATTCGCGACATGCAGATTTCCGGGCTCGGGCAGGCCTTCCACGTCCCCGGCAGCCTTCCGGGCGAATCCGAAAGCCAGATTTTCATCCAGACGAAGGCTGGCGAACCGATGTCGCTGGTCGTGCTGTCGCGCCCCGGCCAGCCGAAAGCGTTCAGCGTGGCCACAGGCGATATCATCGACGATGCCGCCGCCGGCGTGAAGGACGGCAGCCTGCTCTGGTATCAGCTTGCCTGCAGCCTGCCCCGCAGCCTGCCCGCCGCGAGCACATCGACACTCGATTCGGAAACTGCCGCCGCCGCGAAGGCGGACTATCGTTTCGTGCTCGATTCGCTCGGCGCCTGCGACCGGGCCTATTCGGAATAAGCCATCGGCAGCGACGACAACTCGACGCCCACGAAATCGCAGTCGGGATAGATGTCGGGCTTCGCGGTCGCGACGCGCAGTGCCAGCACGCCCTTACGCGCCGCGATGATGTCGTAGACCGCGCGGCAGAACGTTTCCTGCAGGTTGAAACGCCGCGATGACGCCAGCGTCTTCACGGTTTCGCGCAGGAAATCGTAGTTCCAGGCGCTTTTCACCTGATCGTCGGTGGGGAACGAAGCGTCATCCACCCAGAGATCGACATCGACGCGCAGCCGCTGCGGCGCGCCGACCTCGAAGCTGTGAAAGCCGATATCGACGAGCAGTTCGTAGCCATGCAGCCGAATCCGCCGCGCCTTGGGCGCCAGCGCTTCGGGAACGAGACCGCGCGGCGCGGGGCTCATGCGTCCTCTCCCACCATGAAGGCGACGTCGCGGGGCATACCGAGCATACGCTGCCCGGCATCGAGCACGATCACCTGGCCCGTTAGGGTTGGAAGGGCGATCAAATATTGCATCGTCATGACAACATGCTCCACCAGCACGCCGCGCCGCAGCGGGTTATACACATGCGCGCGATCGAAGTTCTCCCGCGTCTGCGGACCGCTGACCAGCGTCACCGAAGGTGCGATGCCGTTCACGCGGATATTTGGGGCGAGCGCCCTCGCCTGCAGTTCGGTGAGGCCGGCAAGGCCGAGCTTGCTCACCGTGTAACTGTAGAAATCGGGATTCGGGGCAGCGACCTTCGCGTCGAGCAGGTTGATGACGAGGCCGTTCCGCCCGGCACAACGCGCTGCGAACTGCTGCGTCAGCAGCGCCGGCGCGCGCAGGTTCACGTCGATCTGTTCGTCCCACTGCGCGGCGTTGAAGTCCGCCTGCGTGTCGTAGCGGAACAGGGATGCGTTGTTTATCAGCAACGAAACCGGCGGTTTTCCGGGCTCCAGACGATCGAACAGCGTGCGGCACGCCTCCGCATCGGCAAGGTCGGCGCGAACAAGCGAGGCACTGCCGCCGGACGACGCGATCTCGGCGGCGAGCGCTTCCGCCGCGGCCACCGATTCGTTGCAGTGGATGTGGACGTGCCAGCCGTCCGCCGCCAGCGCACGCGTCAGCGCGCCGCCGATGCGCTTGGCGCCGCCCGTGATGAGCGCGCTTGCGGGATTGCCGAACTCGGGTGTCATCGCCGAGCGCTTACCCGCCGGCGTACCAACGGGCAAGCCGCTGCCCTTTTTTTCGGCAGTCAGGGCAGATCAGTGCCAGCGCCGGTGAGCGCGACATCTCCAGAGACTTATCCACAGGCACCGGGGACAAGTCATTTTCGTGACAGTTGAGAGGTCCGCCTCCCTCGCCTACATCTGAAGGCGATGGCTGAACCCCCGCAGATTGATCGCTTTTCCGAGGAGCAGGCGACCTATGCCGTGCGCGGGCGCGACACGCCCGATCTTGATGCGGGTGTGGCGGCGATCCGCAACGTGCTGAAGACGCTGCCGGTGCGCCCCGGCGTCTATCGGATGCTCGATGCGGGCGGCGATGTGCTCTACGTCGGCAAGGCGCGCAGCCTGAAGAACCGTGTGACCAACTACACGCAGGTCGCGCGGCTGCCGAAGCGGCTGCAGCGCATGGTGTCGCTGACGCGCGCGATGACGATCGTCACCACCGCGAGCGAGGCGGAGGCGCTGCTGCTCGAAGCGCAGCTCATCAAGCGCTTCCGGCCCGCGTTCAACGTGCTGCTGCGCGATGACAAGAGCTTCCCGTTCATCTTCCTTAACGAGGATCACGCTTTCCCACGCATCTCCAAGCATCGCGGCGCGCGGAAAGGCAAAGGCGTCTACTTCGGACCGTTCGCCAGCGCGGGCGCGGTCAATCGCACGCTGAACGCGCTTCAGAAGGTGTTCCTCCTGCGAAGCTGTTCGGACAGCTTCATGGCGAATCGCGCCCGCCCCTGCCTGCTCCACCAGATCCGCCGCTGCTCGGCGCCGTGCGTCGACCGGATCGACGCGGCGGGCTACGCGGAGCTTGTCGGAGACGCGAAGGACTTCCTTGCGGGCAAAAGCCAGGCCGTGCAGCGCAAGCTCGGCGAGGCGATGCAGTTCGCGGCCGAGAAGCAGGATTATGAGCTCGCCGCGGTCTACCGCGACCGCCTGCGCGCGCTCACCTACATCCAAGGCCAGACCGGCACCGCGGAGGGCGTGAAGGACGTCGATGTCATCGCGC
>JAEULI010000032.1 GCA_016793845.1 Sphingosinicella sp. | reverse complement strand
CCGATCTTCGAGAATCGCGAAGAGCGCGATCCCGCCGCACAAGAAGCGCTCGAAAAGCGCAGGAAATTCGATCCCGATCTGTGGATCGTCGAACTGGATATCGAGAATCCAGGGCGTTTTGTCGACAAAGATTAACAATTTCTTGACTCTCGACTGTTCGAGAGGCAATCCGCACCGCGAAATGATTATGCACCAAGCCTTCTGGGCCGGTGCTGATGTTGAACTCCCGGCGCTGGCGGCCTGATTTTCGGCCCCGTTTGCCCCCTTGGGCAGCCCCGGACAACGAGCGGACCCTTCCATGTCGAAATCCATACGGGGCATCAGCCTCGTCGCGTTCTGCGCGGCGATGATCGCGATGGTATGGCCGAGTGCGGCCCCGGTGGCGGGCGATCATATCGTCAGCAACCTCGAACCCGGCGCGATCGTGCTCAACGTGCCGGCTGCCGCTCAACAGGGCCTTCCGTTCTCGCCGATCCCCATCGAAAGCGAACTCGATATCGATCAGACCCCGCGCGCTGGCGGTATGATCGTCTCCGAGCCCGCGCCGAGGCTCGATCTCGCCGCGCTCGTCGGCGATGTCGCCGATATGCAGCGCAGCGAACTCGACGACGACATGCGCTGTCTTGCGAGCGCGATCTACTACGAGGCGCGCGGCGAATCGCTCGAAGGCCAGCTCGCCGTCGCGCAGGTCATCCTGAACCGTGCGGAGAACGATCGCTGGCCCGATGATATCTGCGCCGTCGTCTACCAGAGCGGGCAGTTTTCCTTCACCTTCGATGGCAAACCCGATGTTCCCGCCGTGAAGGGCGCGGCATGGAAGCGCGCCGAAGCGATCGCGATCATTGCGGTCGGCGAAGGCTGGCAGGACGTGACCGATAAGGCGACGTTCTTCCACGCAACCTACGTGAAGCCGGGCTGGCGCCGCGTGAAGGAACAGACGCGGCGCATCGGCGGACATATCTTCTACCGCTAGGACTGATCGACATTCAGCCCTGACGGTCTGCAAATGGCGGCTTTCTGAGCTTCCGGTGCTCACGCACCTTTAGTGCGCTGCGCTCCGGCTCACAGAAATCCACCATTTTCGCCACGTCATCTTCTGAATGTCGATCAGTCCGAGGCCACTTTCGTTCCCGTCCTGTTCTGCTAGAGTGCGGCGGATGAGTCCCGCTGCCCTCTCCACCGAATCGCCGATGGTGGCGTGCGACGTCGTGCGCGGGGTCACGCGCATGTTCCATCATCTCGGCCTTGCCGCGCTCGCCGAAGTGCCGCTGCGCAACAGCCGCCGTGCCGACGTCTATGCGATCGACGCCAAGGGCGAGATTGTGATCTGCGAGGTGAAGGTGTCGCTCGCCGATCTGCGCGGCGACATGAAGTGGCCCGATTATCTCGATTTCTGCGACCGTTTCTTCTGGGCCGTGCCGCCGCACATTCCGGCGGCGATTCTCGATGAGCCCGCGTTCCGGCCGGAGATCAGCGGCGTGATCGTCGCAGACCGCTTCGATGCGGCGATCCTGCGCATGGCACCGACAAACCCGCTGCCCGCCGCAAGGCGACGTACCGAAATCCTGCGCTTCGGCCGCCTCGCGGCAAGCCGTTTCCAGCGGGCCGAAGACCCGTTTTTCGGGGAATTATCCTAGCGGGGCGAGCGCTTCGACAGGATGCGTTGGAGCGTGCGCCGGTGCATCTTCAGGCGCCGCGCGGTTTCCGAGACGTTGCGGTCGCAAAGTTCGTAAACGCGCTGGATATGCTCCCACTTCACGCGGTCGGCGGACATCGGCTCCTCGGGCGGCGCGGGCTTTGCTTCGCCGGGGGCGAGCAGCGCGTTCAGAATCGCGTCCGGGTCGGCGGGCTTGGGCAGATAATCGACCGCGCCCGCCTTTACCGCGGCGACGGCGGTGGCGAGGTTGCCGTAGCCGGTGAGCATCACGATGCGGATGCCGGGCCGGAGCGCGCGCAGCTCCCCAACAAGGTCGAGCCCGTTGCCGTCGCCGAGCCGCATGTCGAGCACAGCGTAAGCCGGTTTCAGCTCGGCAGCGATCCCGCGCGCCTCTGCGACGCTGGAGGCAGCCGCGACCGTGTAGCCGCGGCGCTCGAGCGTCAGGCCAAGCCGCTGGCGAAAGGCGTTGTCGTCGTCGACGAGCAGCAGCGTGCGGTCAGCAGAGGGTGGAGCGCCGGTTTCGCTTTCGGTGGTCATGCCTGTCCTTCCGTTCCTGCCGCGATATAGGCCATCGGCCAGACGATTTCGACTACCGCACCGCCCCCTGCGGCATTTCGGAACGTCAGCGCGCCGCCGGTGCGTTCGATCAGCGTCGTGGCGATGAAGATGCCGAGCCCGGTGCCGCCGCGCGCCGAGCGTGACGGGCCGAGATAGGGCTCGCCCAAATGCGGCAGCAGCTCGGGCGGAAACCCCGCCCCGTCGTCGGTGATCTGCAGCGTTACGGTCTCAGTGTCGGCGATGGCCGCGATCCGAACCTCGCGCGCCGCGTGGCGAACGGCATTGTCGACGAGGTTAACGAGTCCGTGCAGCAGTTCGGGCGTGCGCGCCACGACGGTGGCGGGGGCATCGACATGCACGCGCTTGCCGCTCGCCTCGAAGGGCTGCGCCACCTCGTGCAGCAGCACGCGCAGCGGTACGTGCGGGAACGGCGCATCCACTTCGGCGCGGCGCGCGAGATCGGTCATGATCTCGCGGCAACGCTTGGCCTCCCGGTCGAGCAGCGCGACGTCCTCTCCGAAATCGGGATCGCCTTCGAGTGTCTCGGCGAGATCGCGCGCGACGAGGCTGATCGTGCCGAGCGGTCCGCCGAGTTCATGAGCCGACGCCGCGGCGAGCGCGCCGAGCGCCGACATCTTCGTCTCACGCTCCAGCACCGCCTGCGTGATGACGAGCGCCTGCTGCCAGCGCCGCGCGTCGAGCGAGACGCGGAGCACATAGATGGCGAGGAAGACGACGGTGAAACCGAGCGCGACGAGGCTGGCGAGCACGTAGATCGGCGGCAGCACCGGCGGTGGCCCCGCCCACGGCAGCGGCAGCGACCACTGCCAGAGCACGCCGAGGATCGCCATCGCGATCAGGATCAGCGCCACCGTGGCGCGCGCACTGAGCAGGGTCGCGGAAATCGTCACTGGTGCGACGAGCAGCACGCTGAACGGATTGGCGAGCCCGCCCGTCAGATAGAGAAGAACGCCGAGTTGCAGGAGGTCGAACGCGAGGTGCAGCAGCGCCTCGACACCGACAAGACGTGCGGTCGGCGCGTAGAGCGTCGAAAGCCCGATGTTGAGCAGCGCGGAAGCGAGGATCGCTGCACCCGCCGCCGCAAGCGGCACCTGGAAGCCGAGCAGCAGGTGCACGACGAGGAAGGCGATCGACTGGCCGGCGATCGCCATCCAGCGGATCGTGACGAGCGTGCGGACACGGACACCGGCGGTGCCGAGCGCCGTCGGCAGCGGCGCCTGCTGGAGTGATTGCGGCTGCGGCACGCCGCGGCCCGTCAGTTGCCCGGTTTCGGCAGCGGCAGCACGGTCGTCGGCTTCGCCTCGTCGGCCTTCGCCTTGTTGTCGTTGTCCTTGAACATGCGGACGATCGCGGCGGCGCGGCGGTCGCGCTCGGCATAGTCGCGCGCGGACATGCCGGCGACATGATCGGCAAGATCGGGATTCGCGCCCGCATTCAACAGTTCGCGCACGACCATTGCGTTCCTCTGCTGCACGGCAACGACGAGCGGGCTCTCGCCCCGGCCGTTCGCCGCGTTCACATCGGCCTTGCGGCGCACGAGCGTCTGGATGCCGTCGATGAAGCCGAGCTGCGATGCGATGTGCAACGGCGTGTTGCCGTCCTTGTCGCGCACGTTCACGCTGGCGCCGTTGGCGATCAGGAAGTTCATCCATGGCACGTCGCGGCGCTTCGTCACCATGTGCAGCGCCATCTCGCCGGTATCGTTGTCGCGCATGTCGATCAGCGTCGATCCGGGCTGGTCGATCAGCGACTTCACCTTCAGCACGTCGCCGTCTTTCACCGCCTTGAAGAAGTTGTAGCGATCCGAGAATTGCGCGGCGGCGGGCGCGGCGAGCGACAGCGCGGCGAACGTCATGAGAAGGGCGGCAAGATTACGCAGGCTGGGCATGTGGCGCGGATCCGATTTGTCCCCGGGGGCAAAGCTGGTCTATAGGCCGGACAAGCTGAATATGAAACAACCGCGTCGCCTCTCCTTTCTTCGCATCGCGCTGCTGCTCGCGGCGGCCGTGGCGCTTGTCGCTGCGTTTATCTGGCTCGCCGCGCCGAAGCCGGCCGCGCAGGGTGTGGAGGAGCCGCCGCTCGCCGGCGCGCCCATCGGCGGCGACTTTGCGCTGACCGACCAGAACGGCAAGCGCGTTACGAACGACAGCCTGAAGGGCAACTACCGCCTCGTCTATTTCGGCTACAGTTTCTGCCCGGACGTGTGCCCGGTGGACGTGCAGCGCATGGCGCAGGGCCTGAAGGCGTTCGAGGCGGCGGACCCCGCCGCCGGTGCGCGCGTGCAGCCGGTGTTCATCACCGTCGATCCGGCGCGCGACACATCCGCCGTGCTCAAGGATTTCGTGGCGGCGTTCCACCCGCGCCTGATCGGCCTCACGGGAACGCAGGCGGAGATCGACACTGCGAAGCGCGCCTACCGCGTCTATGCCGCGAAGGGCGAGGGCACCGATCCGCAGAACTACCTGATGGATCACAGCGCCTTCATCTATCTGATGGACCCTGACGGAAAGCCCGTCATGTATTTCGAACGTGCGGATGATGCAGCGGCGATCGCCGCGGGCCTTGCGAAATGGGTGCGCTGACGGAGCGCTTCTGGGAAACCAGGCGGCTTGAAGACATGTCGCGCGCAGAGTGGGAAGCCCTCTGCGACGGCTGCGGCAAGTGCTGCCTGCACAAGCTCGAGGACGAGGAGACGGGCGAGCTCGTCGCTACCAACGTCGCCTGCCGCCTGCTCGATCGCCGCACGGGGCGCTGCTCCGATTATCGCAACCGCCGCGCGCACATTCCGGACTGCGTGCGTTTGACCCCGGCGAAGGTGCGCAGCATCGATTGGCTCCCCTCCACCTGCGCCTACCGCCTGCTCGATCGCGGCGAGCCACTGCCCGAATGGCATCCGCTGATCACGGGCGACCCGGAAAGCGTGAAGCGCGCCGGCGAATCGGTCAGCGGCTGGACGGTTTCGGAGGACGATGCCGGACCGCTCGAACACCATATGCTGGACCGCGAGCTGTGAGCCTTGCCTTCCTGCGGCGCACGCTTTCGCGCAAACCGGTTCTCCCCGACGTGCTTGATGTCGATGGCCGCATCGTGCCGCTTCGCGTGCGCGTCAGCCCGCGCGCCCGGCGCATGACGCTGCGCGCCGACGCCGCGCTCGGCTGCATCGGCCTCACACTGCCGAATGGCGTTTCGCACCGGCGCGCCGCCGCGTTCCTCGAAACCCAGAAGCCGTGGATCGCGGCGTGCACGCGGAAATGGCCGACGCCGCGCCCGTTCGCGCCGGGGGCCGATATTCCTTTCGGCGATACCGAGATCAGGATCGAATGGCGTGCGGATCTGCCGCGCACGGCCCGGCTGGAGGGCGATGTGCTCCACATCGGCGGCCCTGCGGACGCACTGCCGCGACGCGTTGAAACCTGGCTGCGGCGCGAGGCGCAGCGGCTGCTCACCGAGGATTGCACCGCGCTTGCCGCCGAGATCGGGCTGCCGCCGCCGCCGGTCCGGCTCGGCGACACCACCGGCCGCTGGGGCAGCTGCAGCCGCCGCGGCGCGCTCGCGTTCAGCTGGCGGCTGGTGATGGCGCCGGAATACGTGCGCCGCGCGGTCGCCGCGCACGAGGTCGCGCACATCGTCCATCACAATCACGGGCCGGAATTCCACGCTTTGTGCAGCCGCCTCTCGGGTGCCACCGCGCGCAAATCGACGCGCTGGCTCGCCGCACACGGCGCCGCGTTACATTGGATCGGGCGCCGCTGAAGGCTCCACGGGCGGCGCGGCCTCTTCCAGCCACGCATTGTCGAGCGCTCCCGGCCGGTGCACCCGCGGCAGCGGGTTGCCCTCGCCGTCCACCGGCACCTCGATCGCGCCCTGATAATCGGGCCCGCCGCGGTAATATTCGTCCGGATAGCCCGCGACCGTGCCGTCCAGGCCATAGACCTCCGCATCGGGCTCGCTCAGCGTGTCGTCGATCTGGATGTTGCTGTTCAGCTCGACGATCGGCATTCCCTTCGTTGCGACGCGCATGAACGCCGCAAAGGCGCGCGCGGGCGCCGTGCCGCCCTGAAGGCCGCCGACGCGCTTGTTGTCGTCGCGGCCCATCCAGACGCCGGCGGTGAGATCGCCGGTGAAGCCCACGAAATAGCCGTCCTTGTTGGAGCTGGTCGTGCCGGTCTTGCCTGCAAGCGGCCGCCCGATCTGCGCCTGGCGTCCGGTGCCGGTCTCGACCGCTGCCTGCAAGAGGTTGGTCATGTTCGCGGCGACCCAAGGCGCGACGAGCACGCGCGGGTTTTCCGCCTGGCGTTCATAAAGCTTGCGGCCGCGCGCGGTCTCGATCGTGGTGACGGCATAGGGCCGCACCTCGATGCCGCCGCGCGCCACGGCGGCGTAGGCGGACGTCATGTCGATCAGGCGGACCGTGGAGGCGCCGAGCGCCGTCGCGGGCTGGCGGCTCACCGGCGTCGTGATGCCGAAGCGCCGCGCCATGTCGGCAACCGCATCGAAGCCGACACGCGCGCCGAGCTGCACCGCGACCGTGTTGATGGAAAGCGCGAACGCCTGCCGCACCGTCATCTCGCCGGCGAAGCGCCCGTTCGAATTGCGCGGGCTCCAGCCGCCGATCTGCACCGGCTCGTCGACGACGACATCGTCGGGAAGCACGCCGCTTTCGATTGCTGCGAGATAGACGAACAGCTTGAACGCCGAACCCGGTTGCCGCTCGGCGATCGTCGCGCGGTTGTAGAGCGACTCGACATAATCCTTGCCGCCCACCATCGCGCGCACCGCGCCGTCGTGCGACAGCGCGACGAGTGCGCCTTGCGCTTCGGCCGGTGTCTGTGTGCGGACGGCATCTTCAGCCGCTTTCTGCATGGAGGACAGCAATGTCGTGCGCACGACGAGCGGCTCCACCGTCTCGTCGGTCAGGATATCGAGCTGCGACATCACCCAGTCGGTGAAGTAACGCACGTTGTTCTGCCGGGCCTGCGGCGCGAACGTGATGTCCCTCAGCGCGGCCTGCGCGGAGGCGAGATCGGGCAGCGGCTTCGTCTCGTGGATTACCGACAGCACGACCGCGGCGCGTTCGCGTGCGCGCTCGGGATCGGAGGAGGGCGCATAGCGCGACGGCGCTTTCACAAGGCCCGCGATGATCGCCGCCTCGGGTAGGCTCAGCGTGCGTGCGCTGTGGCCGTAGAAACGCCGGCTCGCCGCGTCGATGCCGTAGGCGCCGCCGCCGAAATAGACACGGTTGAGGTACAGCTCGAGGATCTGCTCCTTCGAAAACTTGCGCTCGATGGCGAGCGCGAGCAGGCCTTCCTTCGCCTTGCGCGTCCACGTGCGGTTGTTGTTGAGGAAGATGTTGCGCGCCAGCTGCTGCGTGATCGTGGAGGTCGCCTTCAGCCGGTCGCCCGTCTTCGCGCTCACGAAGAGCGCGCGCGCGATGCCGAGCGGATCGATGCCGGGATGCCAGCGGAAGCGGCGGTCTTCCACCGCCAGCATCGCATCCACCATCACATCGGGAATCTCGTCATAGGTCAGCCACTGGCCATAGGACGGGCCCACCGACACGAGCACGGCGCCGTCCGCCGAAAGCACGCGGATCGACTGGCCGTTCGGCGAGCGCATCATGTCGTCGAACGAGGGCAGCGACGACATCTGGATGCCCACCGCGACCGCCAGAATGACGAGCAGGAGGGTTCCGAAGGCGAGCGAAATTTTCAGTGCTGATTTCAGAAATCGGCCCAAGGCGTGCGTATCCGTATACCGTCCCCGTGTGGGCCGTGTATGCGCCAATCGCGGCGGCAACAAGGCCCGTTCGACGAAGAGACTGGCCGCATCGACCTTTCGCCAGCCTGAAGCGCGCGACGGCCCCGGCACGCTGCAGACGAGGTTAATAATTCATTAATTACTTCAGGTACGGAACAGTTTCATTTCGTCTTCGCAAGACATGGAAGTAAACAATCAATTAATCTGTTCGACCATGAAATAATTCACCATGATGTTCCCGCGATCGACTACATTGCCAGTCGCTCATGAAACCAGAAGTCATCATCGTGCCATCGGTTCCGGCCACCGCGACGCTCGCGCGGCAGGAACGCTGGCTGCTCGCCGGGCTGCTCGCGGCGGCCTTGGCGCTGTTCGTGGTGACCTTCCTTGCGATGCAGCCGTTCATCGTTGAACGCGTTGCGGGAGAGATTCGGAAGGAGGCCGGGATATCGCAGGCCGCTCCCTTCGATATCGATGCCGAACTCGCCGATCTCATGGAAACCGAACCCGTGGATCTTTCGGCGGGGGCCGATCTTCCCCCTGCCGATGTGTTTGCGGAAGCGAAGGGGCCGCCGCTCAATCTTCTGGCGCAGGTCGAACGGGCGCACATCGCGGTTGCTGCTGCGGCGCTGCCTCCCGTCCCCACCGGCCCCGTGCTCACCGAGGAAGAGCAGATGATCGTGGAGGCGAACGCTGAACGCCGCGCGGTGAAGCTGGCGCTCGAGCGGCTGTTCGCACGCACCGAAAACGGCCACACCAGTCTTGCCGCGGCGGTGCTCGTGCAGCCGCTGCTGCGCCGTGCCGAACAGGCGGCGGGGCAACTCGATGTCTACGGCGACGCGCTGCTGCTTTCGGAAGGCCCGCTAATGAAGCAGGTCGCGTTTGCGGGTTTTCATGCCAGCCGCGCCGCCGCGATGATGGACATCGAGCGCGCCGAGGCGATACTGGGCTGAGAGGCTTTCAGGCTGAGGCGGGCGGCGCTTCAAATCCACTCACACTTTGGCGCGCGATCCTTTGGAGCGTGTCCCGTTGATTTTGAAGCGTCGTGACGGAGCGGAAAAGGGCGCATGGGTAGGAGCGAGGAGGGAGCGATGCGGAAGCATCGTAACCGACGAGCGACGCCCCCATGCGCCCTTTTCCGCCCGCCGCTTCGCGGTTGCGTTGCCGCGCCCGCCGGACGGCGTCGCGCGGTTTGCGCGTAGCTCTGCTACGCGCCGCACCACGCTCCTTGCCGGACGAACACGGAAACGCAATCACGATGCTTCAAAATCAACGGGACACGCTCTAAAGCGGTGCCATGAGGACGAACCGCCCGGTGCGCCGGGTTTGACCGAAAAAGCGGAAGACGGGACGCGCGACGCGGATACCGCGGCGCTCGCCAAGGGCGGGCGCACGAACTTCTTCGGGTTCGTGCTCCGGCTGCTGGCGCGCCTGCCTTTCCTGTTCATCGCCGGTCAGCTCTACGGCGCCGAGGCGCTCGGCCGCTTCGCCTACGCCACGATGATCGTGGAGCTGATGGCAGCGCTTGCCACCATCGGCCTCAAGCGCGGCCTCGCCAAGGAACTCAGCAAAGGCGATCGCCCGGAAAGCCATGTCGTTGGCGATGGGCTGGTGCTCGCGTGGATGCTGTCGCTGATCGGCGCGCTGATCATGATCGCGGTGCCGCAGATCGTCTTTCCGAACAGCAAGATTTCGGGGCTGGACAGGATCTTCCCGCTCGCCGCGATCTTCATCGTGGGTTCTGATGTCACGCTCGCGGCGCTGGCCTATCGGCACCGCGTCGGCGCGACAGTCACCGCACGTTCAATCGTCGAACCGTGGGTGCTCACCATCTGCGCCGCCGCGCTCGCGTTCATCCCGGAATGGAAACCGGATGCGATGATCATCGCCTATGCCGTGTCGCTGGGCGCGGCGTTCGTCGCATCTATCGTGCCGTGCGTGCGTGTGTTCGGCCTGCCGCGTGGATGGCGGCCGCACCCCGGGCGGCTGTTCCGCATGATGCGCGAAAATCTGCCGATCGCGGGGGCCGATGCCATCGAATGGGCCTCGCGGCGCATCGATCTCCTGATCCTCGGCCAGTTCGCAACGCCCGCCGTACTCGGCATCTATTATGTCGCGCAGCAGGTGGTCACGCTGCCGCAGAAGCTCAAAGTGACGTTCGATCCGATTCTGGCGCCGGTCATCACGAACGGTCTGAAGCAGGGGAACAATGCCGTCATCGCCGGGCATCTGCGGCAGGTCGGTTTCTGGATTCTCGCCGCGCAGATCGGCATCGCGCTGTCGCTCGGCATGACGGGCGAGGCGGTGCTCGATCTCGTCGGCGAAGGCTTCGGCAGCGGCACGATGATCCTCAACCTGCTGCTGCTCGCCGAGATCGCCTATGTCACGGGCGCGGTTGCGGAAACCTGCCTCGTCTACACCGCGCGACACCGCAACCTGATGCTGTCGGTGGCGACGCTCGGCGTGCAGGTCGGCCTCACGCTGGCGTTCATTCCGCTGTTCCGCGAGCTGTTTCCGGCCGAATCGCCGAACGCTGCGGTGAACGGCATCGCGCCTGCCGCCGCGCTGCTCGCATCGGCGCTGTTCGCGACCGTCGTGAAATCGCGGCTGCTGCGCGCCACGCTCGGCGAGCCGGTTTCCGGCTGGCGCTGGCCGATGCTGCTCGCGGCCGGTGCGGCCTTCGCTATCGGGATTCTCGTGCAGCGCTATCTCGTCGCGTACTGGGAACTCGTGCTCGGTCTGCCGGCGATCCTCGCCACCTACGGCATCGTGCTCTGGTATCGCGGTTTCGAAGAGGAAGACCGGCTGCTCTTCGCCGGGCGAGACAAGGTGCTCAAGGATCGGGAGCAATCCTAAAGCGCGTGTCGCGGCGTCCGTTTCGCGCCCCACGGACCGCTGAGGTCGTGCAGCTCCACATCGATGCATTCCGCATCCGCCCGCAGCGCCGCGCCGCCCGCGAAATCGATTTCGATGCCGCCGTTTTCCCAGCGCAGCGCGAGCAGATCGAGCACCGCGCCCGATGACGGCCAGCTCCGCCGCTTGAGACCCGTGAGCGAATCCAGCCGCAGCACGCAGCGCACGCGCGAGGGTTGCCGCGTTTCCCAGCGGTAGCGGTTGGCGATGATGACGAGCCGCCGCGCCTTCGCATCGTAGGCGATGTCGCCGCTCTTCACGGCGGCGTCCTGCACCAGCGCGGAAATCGTTTCGAGATCCGCCTCGTCCGCTGCCAGCAGCCGCAGCCGCTCAGCCATCGGAAACCCGCTCGATGTCAGCGCCCGCGCCCGAGAGTTTCTCTTCGAGATGCTCATAACCGCGATCGAGGTGATAGATGCGGTTCACCACCGTCTCGCCCTCGGCCGCAAGTCCCGCGAGCACCAGGCTCATCGAAGCGCGAAGGTCGGTCGCCATCACCTGCGCGCCGGTCAGCCGGGCAACCCCGTGCACCTCGGCGGTGCGGCCGGAAACGCGAATGTCCGCGCCCATGCGCGCCAGCTCGGGCACGTGCATGTAGCGGTTTTCGAAGATTGTCTCAGTGAGGTGGCTGGTGCCCTCGGCGAGCGCCAGCATCGCCATGAACTGTGCTTGCATGTCGGTGGGGAAGCCCGGGAACGGCTGCGTTTCGATGTCGATGGCGCGGATACGCCCGGTATGCTTCACGCGGACGCCGCCTTCAGTGGCCTCCACCTCCAGCCCCGCATCGCGCAGCCGGTCCGCGACGACGCCGAGCGTGGCGAGATCGGCGCCGACGAGTTCCACCTCGCCGCCTGCCGTGCCGACCGCGCAGGCGTAGCTGCCCGCCTCGATCCGGTCCGGCATCACGGCGTACGTCGCGCCGTGCAGACTGGTGCGGCCCTGCACGCGGATCGTCGAAGTGCCGTGCCCTTCGATCTTCGCGCCCATCGCGTTCAGGCAGTTGGCAAGGTCGACGATTTCGGGTTCGCGCGCGGCGTTCTCGATCACGGTTTCGCCCTTCGCGAGCACGGCGGCCATCAGCGCATTTTCGGTGGCGCCCACGGAAACGATCGGGAATTCGATCCGCCCGCCGACAAGGCCCTTGGCGGTCGTCGCCTTCACATAGCCCGATGTCACCTCGATCTCGGCGCCGAGCGCTTCCATCGCTTTCAGGTGCAGGTCAACCGGCCGGTTGCCGATCGCGCAGCCGCCGGGCAGCGAGACGGTCGCCTCGCCCGCGCGCGCGAGCAGCGGCCCGAGCACGAGCACCGAGGCGCGCATCTTGCGCACGATATCGTAGGGCGCGAGCGTCGTGGTGAGTCGCGCCGCCTTGATCGTCATCACGCGCCCGAATTCGCCGCGCCGGTGCCCCTCGATCAGCGTCGAGACGCCGTGCTGATTGAGCAGGTGGCCGAACGTGTCGACGTCGGCAAGCCGCGGCAGGTTGCGCAGCGTCAGCGGCTCCTCGGTGAGGATCGCCGCCGGCATCAGCGTGAGTGCGGCGTTCTTCGCGCCCGAGATGGCGATGCGCCCGGAAAGCGGCCTGCCGCCGCGAATGATGATCTTGTCCATGACCTTATGATCTAGCGGGATTTGCGGCGGCGCGTAAGCCGCCGATCGAGAAGACGAGGAGCCCCGCCCAGATGAAGCCGAACGCGGTCAGTCGCCAGATGTCGAGCGGTTCACCGAAGATGAAAACGGCGATCAGGAAGACGAGCGATGGGGCGAGGTACTGGAGCAGGCCGAGCGTCGAAAGGCGCAGCCGCAGCGCCGCATAGCCGAACAGTCCCAGCGGGACCACCGAAACGACGCTCTGCCCGATGAGTGCGATGTCGGTAACGGCGCCGTAGTGGAACAAGGGTTCCGCCGCGAGCACCAGCCAGCCGATCGCGATCGGCGAGACGACACCCGTTTCCACGATGAGCCCCGTTACGGGATCGACCGGCGTATGCTTGCGGATCAGGCCATAAAGACCGAACGATACGGCAAGCCCGATCGATACCCACGGCACGGTCCCGTGCGCGATGGTGACGATCCCGACACCGGTTGCCGCAAGCGCGACGGCGATACGCTTCGGCGTTTCGAACGGCTCCTTGAGCAGCACCACGCCGAGCGCGACGTTCAGCAACGGCTGCATGAAATAGCCGAGACTGGCTTCAAGCGCGCGGCCGTTCAGCACCGCCCATGTATAGATCAGCCAGTTGCCGCCGATCAGCGCGCCGCTCGCCGCGAGCATCAGCAGCAGACGGGGCTGCCCGAGTGCTGCGCGCAGACGCGGCAGGCCCCGGATGGCGAAGGCGGCGAGGCACGTCAGCAGAAACGACCACACGATCCGGTGCGCCAGCACGTCCTCGGCTGGAATCCCGTCGAAAAGGTGCAGGTAGAGGGGCATCAGCCCCCAGATCAGGAAGGCGCCGACGCCCGCCGCGAGACCGCGGCGCGTCTGTTCCTCGGTCACGGCCTCAAAGCCGCGGCAGCGTCACGCCGCGCTGGCCCATGTATTTGCCTGCGCGGTCGGCATAGCTCGTTTCGCACGGCTCGTTGCCCTGCAGGAACAGGAACTGGCACGCGCCTTCGTTGGCATAGATGCGCGCGGGCAGCGGCGTCGTGTTGGAAAATTCCAGCGTCACATGGCCTTCCCAGCCGGGCTCGAGCGGCGTCACGTTCACGATGATGCCGCAGCGCGCGTAGGTGGATTTGCCGAGACAGATCACGAGCACGTCGCGCGGCACGCGGAAATATTCCACCGTGCGGGCGAGCGCGAACGAGTTCGGCGGGATGATGCACACATCGGTCTTGCGATCGACGAAGCTGTTCGAATCGAAATTCTTCGGGTCGACCACCGCCGAATCGACGTTGGTGAAGATCTTGAATTCGTCGGCGACGCGCGCGTCATAGCCGTAGGAGGAAAGGCCGAAGCTGATCGTGCCCTCACGGCGCTGGCTGTCCACGAACGGCTCGATCATGCCGTTCTCAAGCGCCTGCCCGCGAATCCATTTGTCGGACATCACCGCCATGTAACCCGGCCCTTCCAGAAGACAGCGTCAGCCGCGGATGTGCAGCACGCAGATCAATGTGAATAGCCGCCGCGCGGTATCGAAATCCACTTCGATCTTGCCGCTCATCCGCTCGATCAGCGTATCGGCGGCGGCGTTGTGGATGCCGCGCCGCGCCATGTCGACGGTTTCGATCTGACTCGCCGTCGATTGCCGGATCGCCTGGTAATAGCTTTCGCAGACCGCGAAATATTCGCGGATCACGCGGCGGAACGGAGAGAGCGCGAGCACGATCGTCTCGATGTGCGCATCGTCGCTGGCCGCGATATCGATGGCGAGCCGGCCGTCCTCCACGCGCAGGCGAATCCGGTAGGGGCCCTCGTACGGGGCGCCGCGCGTCGTCACCAGCCGGAAGCTGTTGCCTTCGAGAAGATCGAAGATCGCAACGCGCCGCTCCTGCTCGATATCGGCGCTCCGCCAGAGGATCGTGCGGTCGTCGAGCTGGACATCGATGATGCGGTAATCGCCCATGTCGCTGCTTTATCGGGGCAAGCGCCGACACGATAGCCCGAAATCGGCACCGCCAAGGCAACGGATGCAACACCCGACGCCTCAGGGCTGAACACCCCGAACCCGTCAGGGTTCGCAAGGCCGACCGGCTGCCCGAGCTTATGCGAGGAAGCCAAGGCCGCGGATGTGGCCGCCCGGCGATTGAGACTAAACAAAAAAAGAAAAATTGGCGCGCCCGGAACGATTCGAACGTCCGACCCTCAGATTCGTAGTCTGATGCTCTATCCAGCTGAGCTACGGGCGCG
>JAEULI010000131.1 GCA_016793845.1 Sphingosinicella sp. | reverse complement strand
CGGATGTTCTGCTGCCGTCCACCCCGGCACGCTATCAGGCACCGGGCGGCGGTTCGCGCGTCAGTCTCGAAAAGCTCGCGGCAGGCGGCGTGGATGCCATCGTTCTCGCCATCGCTGTCGGGCCGGGACCGCGCGACGCCGAAGGTATCGCCACGGCGCGGCACGACGCGGACGCGAAGCTCGCAGCCATCAAGCGCCTCGTTGCGGAAAATCCCGGCAAGCTCGGACTCGCGCGTTCGGCCGACGACGTCGAACGGCTGAAGCGCGAAGGCAGGATCGCCATTCTGATCGGCTTCCAGAACGCCCGTATCCTTGGCAAGGACGTTTCGGCCATCGACACGTTCTACGCCGAGGGCGCACGCATCTTCGCGCTCAACCACGCGGGCCACAACGACTTTTCGGACTCGTCGCGGCCGTCGGCGAATGAACCTGAAAGCGAGCATGGCGGCCTCTCTGCTCTCGGACGCGAGGCGGTCGTGCGGCTCAACGATTTCGGCGCACTCATCGACGTGTCGCAGCTTTCGACGCCGGCTCTGCTGCAAACGCTGGCGCTGACCCGCGCGCCGGTCGCGGCGACGCATTCCAACGCCCGCGCGCTCGTGGAAAACACGCGCAACCTTTCGGATCAGGAACTCGATGCGATCAAGGCGAACGGCGGTGTCGTGCAGGTCGTGCCCTTCGCGGCCTACGTGCATCGCCCGAGCCCGGAGACCATGAAGCGGCAGCGCGAAATCCGGGTCCGTTTCGGCCTTCCCGAGGTCTCGTCCTCCGCTAATGCGGGCTACAACACTTTGCCGCCCGAAACACAGGATGCCTTCCTCGCCGCGCTCCGGCAGGTGACGCCGCAGGCGACGCTTTCCGAATACGTCGACCACATCGATTATATCGTGAAACGTATCGGCAGCGACCATGTCGGCATCGGCACGGATTTCGATCACGGTTCCGGCATCGTCGGTTTCGACAGCGCGGCGGAAGCGCCGAACGTGACGCGCGAACTCGTTCGCCGCGGCTATACGGAAGCGCAGGTCGCGGCAATCTGGAGCGGCAATTTCCTGCGCGTTCTGCGTGCGGCGGAGGCTGCCGCAAAACGATAGATCGGGACGAAAATAAGGACGGCAAAAAGGCCGGGCGACATTCCTGTCTCCCGGCCTTTCCCTTGCAATCGTCCTAATGAGAGGAAACTGACCTTTCCGCTCGCTCAGGATCGTGCCCGTGCACCGGACGGGCCGCCAGGAACCGTTCCGCGGCACGCCGTTCGACAGGATCGCTGGGCTGTTCGCGGCCCTGCGCCGCAACGATCAGCCGGTCCAGAAGCCGCTGCCCGAACTGCCATTCGCCGATATCGGAATCGGCATTGATGTGTCCGCAGTGCCCCGCATCGACAAGGAAACTGCCCCAGCCGCGCGCCAGGCCCGCGGCGTGAGCGTACTCCGCATAATGATCGTTACGGCTCGCAACCACGATCGAAGGAAACGGCAGGAACACATCCGGCAGATTGCGGAAGGTCGCGAAGCGCTCTCCCTTGTCCCGTTCCACATCGGGCGGTGCAACCAGCAGCGCACCGGCGACGGGCCAGCCGTAGCTTTGCCCCTGCAAGGCCACCCACCACGCCACCGCTTGGCAGCCGAGGCTGTGCGCGACGAGGATCACCGGTTTCGGCGATGCCTCGATCTCGGCGTTGAGCCGTGTCACCCAGCTGTTGCGGTGCGGCTGATCCCAGAGGCCGAGTTCAGCGCGCGACGTGTCGGTCCGCGTCCGTTCCCAATGCGTCTGCCAATGCCGTTCACCGGAATTGTTCAAACCCGGAACCGTCAGGATATGGGGGGCGTTCCTGCTCATCGGCGTTCTCCCGCTGCGTTGCTGATGGAAGAACGCTATACTCTATCAATACAGTTGACAATTTAGTTCTGTAAAACTGAACGCATCAGCCGCCCTCAAGAGACGCGCCGGACATACGAAAAAAGGCGAGCTTCCGCCGAACGGAAGCCCGCCTGAAGTTGCAGGGTACGGACGATGAATCAGGCGACCGAGCGTTCGGCGCGCGATGATGTGTAGCGATTCTCGGGGAACGGCAGGCCGAGGCTTTCCCGGAATGTCGTGCCCTCATATTCGGTTCTGAAAAGCCCGCGCTGCTGGAGAATGGGGATGACCTTCTCCACGAACAGTTCAAGCTGGCCCGGCAGCGGCTCGAAGACGACGAAGCCATCCGCAGCACCGTGCTCGAACCAGTGCTGCAGCGTATTGGCGACGGTCTCCGGCGATCCGACGAATGCGCCGCGCGGCGTCGCCAGCCGCTCGACCACCTGCCGCAGCGTTAGATTTTCGGTGCGGACCTCGGCGAGGATGCGCTTGGTGCCGCTCTGTTGGCTGTTGAGCCCGATGTGTTCGACGTCCGGGAACGGCGCGTCGAGATCATATTGGCGAAAATCATGGTCGTTGAAGGTGCGCGAGAGGAAGCCGAAGCCCGTCTCGAGCGATTCGAGCGCAGCCAGCTCGCGATATTTCGCTTCCGCCTCCGCACCGGTCTCGCCGACGATCGGCGCAATGCCCGGCAGCACATAGAGTGCGTCAGCATTGCGGCCGAAGCCTTTGGCGCGGCTCTTCACGTCGCTGTAATAGGCGACACCATCGTCGAAAGTCGGTGCGTGCGTGAAGATGGCCTCGGCATATTTCGCCGCGAAGTTGCGGCCGTCATCCGAAGCGCCGGCCTGGAAGATCACGGGCTGGCCCTGCGGCGAACGCTTGATGTTGAGCGGCCCGCGCACCTGGAAGAACTCGCCCTTGTGATCGAGCCTGTGCAGCTTTTCGGGATCGACGAACACGCCGCTCTCCTTGTCGCCGACGTGAGCGCCCTCTTCCCAGCTGTCCCACAGCCCCTGCACGACGTCGAGATATTCGGCCGCGATCCGGTAGCGGACGTTGTGCGCGGGATGCTCGGCCTTGCTGAAGTTCGCCGCCGTGTCGCCGAGCCACGAGGTCACGACATTCCACGCCGCGCGCCCACCCGAGATATGGTCGAGCGAGGCGAACTGGCGCGCGACGTTGAAAGGCTCGGAATAGCTGACGGTCAGCGTGCCGACGAGGCCGATATGATCGGTGACGGCGGCGAGCGACGACAGGACCGTGATCGGCTCGATCCTGTTCAGGTAATGCGGGCTCGATTTCTCGGTGATCGACAGGCTGTCGGCGACGAACAGGAAGTCGAACTTGCCCTTCTCCGCAAGCAGCGCCTGCCGCTTGTAGAAGGAGAAGCTGGTGCTGGCGTTCACATCCTTGTCGGGGTGGCGCCAATCGTTCCACGTGCGTCCGACGCCGTGGAGGATGAAGCCGAGTTTGATCTTGCGTGAGGTGCTCATGGGGCAATGTCCGTGTATCGAGGATATCGCCCAAAGCCTATGCCCGTGCATGCGGTATGACGAACGCGTATCTCTGATACGCTTATGAAGCCGCGTTATATGGTGCTTACGGGCACGGGTCCGGAATATCCCGCTGAATGGCATCGATTGCGGCGAACGCGCTTTCATCGAGCGTGATGTCAATGCTGCCGATATCGATTTCGAGCTGCGCGAGCGACGTGGCGCCGATGATCGTGGACGTGACGAACGGCCGGCTGTTCACGAATGCGAGCGCGAACTGCGCCGGATCGATCCCGTGCGCAAGCGCGGCGGCAACATAGCGCGCGCTCGCGACCGGCTGCGCCGCGTTTTCATAACGCACGAACTGCTTGGCGACTTCGCGGCGCGAGCCTTTCGGAGTCGTGCCGCCGAGATACTTGCCGGTGAGATGGCCGCCCGCGAGCGGCGAGTAGGCAAGCAGGCCCACCTGCTCGCGCAGCGCGAACTCGGAGAGTCCGACTTCGAAAAGACGGTTCAGGAGATTGTAGGCGTTTTGGATCGAAACGATGCGCGGCAGGCTCGTCTCGCGTGCGATCCGCAGAAACTCGCTCACGCCCCATGCGGTTTCGTTCGAAACACCAACATGACGAATCTTCCCCACCTTCACGAGGTCGCCGAGCACGCCAAGCGTCTCCGTAATCGGCACGGTCTCAGGATGATCGGCAAGCGCCGAAAGCCCCCGCCGCCCGAAGCTCGGCACCGCCCGGTCGGGCCAGTGGAGCTGGTAGAGGTCGATATAGTCGGTCTGTAGCCGCCGCAGGCTCGCATCGACGGCCTCTTCGATATTGCGGCGATCGAGCCTGTTGCCGCCGCCACGGAACTGGCGCGGATCACCGGGGCGGCCCGGCCCAGCGACCTTCGTGGCAAGGACGATCGAATCGCGCCGCTTCCGGCTTGCGATCCATGTGCCGATGAACGCTTCGGTGCGCCCCTGCGTTTCCCGGCTCACCGGCGTCACGGGATAGGCTTCCGCCGTGTCGAGAAAATTGACGCCGCGATCCAATGCAAAATCGATCTGGGCGTGCGCCTCGGCTTCCGTGTTCTGCGAACCCCAGGTCATGGTGCCAAGGCAGATCGCGCTCACATCGATATCGGTATTTCCAAGACGGCGGTATTGCATTGCGTATTCGCGCTCCTGTCGTTCAGCCTGAAAGAGCAGGTCGCCGGCGAAAAGGCAAATCTGCCGATATCATTTCTGCGAATACATCTATTGCCAATTCAAATCCCGCCCGGCTTTCAGATAAACTGATAGATGAGCGCCGACTATTCATAACAAAATCCCGAAAACCTCGCTTAGCTTCTGTGATGGAATTTGAATCCATCCACAACAACAGCAAGGTGATCCCCATGTCTGAAGCGCTCGCTGTTTCCGCCTCTTCAACTGTCGAACTCGATATTCGCCCTCTTCAGCCCACGATCGGCGCCGAGATCGGCGGGATCGACCTCAGCCGTCCGATCAGCGACGCCGTGCGCGATGCGATCCGCGCCGCTGTTCTGAAGCACAAGGTCGTCTTCTTCCGCGACCAGACGCTCGACAATGCCAGCCAGGCAGCGTTCGCGCAGCGGTTCGGGCCGCTCTATACGCACCCCAGTTCGAAGCACGATCCGAAGATCACGCCGCTTCACCAGATCTCCGCCGTCGAAGCCGCGAAATACGAAAAGGAACGCGCCCGCGATGTGAAGGCCGGCGACGCCTATCATAGCGACACGAGCTGGCGCCTCGTCCCCACATGGGGCGCGGTCCTGCGCGCAGTCACGCTGCCGGAGACCGGCGGCGACACGATCTGGGTCGACGCCAATCTCGCTTACGAAGGCTTACCCGACGATCTGAAAGCGCGTCTCGAAGGTTTGCACGTCACGCATGATTTCCGCAGCGCGCTCACCACCAAGGGCCACGATTATCCGATCGTCGCGCATCCCGTCGTGCGCACGCACCGTGAAACCGGGCAGAAAATCCTTTGGATCAACTACACGCAGAAGCCGCAGATCCTCGGCGTCGAACTTTCCGAAAGCCGCGAGATTCTCGATGAGGTTCTGCGCCAATACAAACGCCCCGAATTCCAGGTGCGCTTCTCGTGGAAGCCGGGCTCCGTGGCGTTCTGGGACAATCGCGCCGCCGTGCACTACGCGGTTCGGAACTACGGCGACTTCCCGCGGCTTCTCGAACGCGTTCTGATCGCCGACGAACCGCTCTACGCGGATCTTTGATCGTGTCGAGCGAGGGGTTACAGCCCCTCGCCGCCCACCCAGTGCGCGGAGGAAAGCCACCGTGCCAGATCCCACGTCTGGTGGCGCAGATCGGGAACCGCGATGATTTCCCAGAAGGCGCCGCGCGTCATCGGTCCGATCGTGAAGATGCGTTCGTTCGGGCAGCCATTGCTACCCACAACCCGCCCCCGGCTATCGACATCGATGCCGAGCCGCAGCGGATCGGGCCGAATGATGCCGCGCGCCGCGAGATCCTGGAGCAGCGGCTCGCGTGTGCGCAGCACGTCGCCCTGCGGCCCCGTGCAATTGACGATACGCTGCACGCGCGTGATCGTTTCCGCGCCCGTGAAGCGCTGCCTCCACGTCACGTCCGCGCCGCCCTCAACCGCCGCGACCTTCACGATCCGCCCGCCCGCGAATTGCAGCCGTCCCTCGGCTTCAAGTTCCGCGACCTTCCCCGCCACGGCAGGCGCGAGCCGGTGACGATGCACATCCCACCACGGCCTCAGGTGACGCAGGAAGCGCTTCTGCGCGGCGATATCCGCACTGCGCCAGATATTCTGCGTATGCGGCCGCAATTCATCGATCGCGGCGTGCCAGCCGATCTCCTCCACACGCCCGCGCACATGGCGCACGAGCGCCGCGCCCATCGCGTGCGGCCGCGAGACCGGCGCGGCGGCGGGAGCGGCGGGATCGTGCGCGCGCGGCGAGAGACCGCGCCGGGAGAGCGCAAGAATACGCCCGCGAAATCCATTCGCATCCAGCGTCAGCGCCACGTCGACCGCCGTGAGCCCAGTGCCGATCAGGAGAACCGTATCGTTGTCGCCAAGCCCGGCCGTGACGGCCGGTGCCCACGGATCGGGGCAATAGACGCCGTCCGCCGGATCGAGTCCTTCAAGCTGCTTCAGCCCGTGCGGCGGCAGATTGCCGGGCGCGAGCACCACCGCGTCCGCCGAAACGCGGCTGCCGTCCGCAAAGCCGATGCCGATCTCGCGCTCGCCCGGATCGATCGCCGCCGCCTCGCCGCTCACGATCGTGAGCCTGCCCGGCGCCTCGGCCATCGTCTCCCGCAACGCATCGGAAAGATACGCGCCGTAAATGCGCCGCGGCACGAACCCGGCCTCGATACCGCTGCGCGCCAGCCAGTTCGAAAAATGCCCCGGCTGATCGGGAAACGCGCTCATGTTCATGGCGCGAACGTTCAGCAGATGCTCGGGCCGATAGGTGCCATAGGCGACGCCGCGCGCGATGCGCGTCTGGTCGCGCTCGATGAGCAGCGCCTTCGGCCCGTCATGTCTGAGGATGTTGATGGCAAGCAGCGTCCCGCTGAATCCCGCACCGATGATCGCAACCGTTTCGGTGCTCAGCAAAACCGCACTCCTCTAAGCCACGCCCTTCGCCCGTGCCGTCAGGACGGCCCGGTGGGAAACGCGCCGTCCCCGCGCGCCAGCGCATAGCCGCCGGCCTCACCCGCACGACCGGGCGCCACCTTCACGGCTTCCGACGCGTCGCGAGCAATCGGTAGCAGCGGAAACAGCAATTCGGCAACACGGTACGCTTCCTCAAGGTGCGGATACCCGGAAAGAATGAATGTTTCGATGCCCGCCGCCGCATATTCGGAAATGCGTTCGGCAAGGCTCTCCGCCGATCCGACCAGCGCCGTGCCCGCGCCGCCGCGTACGAGGCCGACCCCGGCCCACAGGTTGGGCGCGATCACCAGCCTGTCGCGGCGCCCACCGTGGAGCGCCTGCATCCGCTGCTGACCCACCGACTGGCTCGCCTTCTGCGCCTTTTGCGCGCGGGCGATCGTCTCGTCGTCGAGCCGGCTGATCAGGCGGTCCGCCTCAGCCCACGCCGCTTCTTCGGTTTCACGAACGATGATGTGCAACCGGATACCGAAGCGGACGCTGCGCCCATGCTTCGCGGCGGCTTCGCGCACCTCGGCGACCTTCCCGGCGACCGCCACCACCGGCTCGCCCCAGCTCAGATACCAGTCGATATGCTCACCGGTGATGGCAACCGCCGCATTGGAGGACCCGCCGATGTAGAGCGGCGGCCCGCCGGGTCGGACCGGCGGAAACAGCAGCTCCGCAGCCTCCGCGAAAAGATGCTCGCCCTGATACATCACGCGCTCGCCGGCCATCAGGCCGCGCCACACGCGCAGGAACTCGTCCGTCACCGCATAGCGCCCGTCGTGGTCAAGCCCGACCCCATCGGCGCGAAGCTCCGCCTGATCGCCGCCGGCAACGATGTTGATCAGCAGCCGCCCGCCCGAAACGCGGTCGAGCGTCGCCGCCTGCCGCGCGGCGAACAGCGGAGAGGTGACGCCGGGCCGTACCGCGACGAGGAACTTCAGCCGCGGCGTGAGCGGTGCGAGCGCGCTCGCCAGCACCCAGCTATCCTCGCAGGTCCGCCCCGTGGGCAGCAGGACGCCTTCGAAGCCGAGCCGGTCGGCAGCGCCCGCCACCTGCGCGAGATAGGAGAACTCGGTCGATCGAAACCCTTCCGTGGAGCCGAGCCAGCGTCCATCGCCATGCGAAGGGATGAACCAGAAGGGGCGCACCGCCATCTGTGCCTCACTCGCCTGCGGCAGCCGGCGCCTCGACCTCAGCGTTCGTTTCCGTGCTCGAAAACAGTGCTGCGGTCAGCCCCGGATCGAAAGCCTCGCTGAGCGGGCGCTTGATCTGGAGGATGCCTGCCCGCTGAAACCGGTCCGCGATCTCCTGTTCATGGCGAATGATGGTCTCGTCGATCGGAACCGCCACGCGCCGGTTGCGCACCACCACCTCCTTCGCGATGTCGATCGGCAGGCCGGTTTCTTCCGACAGCACCTTCGCATAGGCGTCGGGGTTGGCCTGCGCCCACTGCAGGGCCTTTGCCTCGCGCTTCAGGAAATCCTCGATCAGCGCGCGCTTGGGTTCGATCGAATCGATATGCGCGATCTCGAAACCTGCCGAAGGTCCGAATGCGCTGCCGTCGGCAATGATGCGCGCGCCTTCCTTCAAGGCCACGATGGTATAGGGCGACCACATCGCCCAGGCATCGATGGAACCGCGATCGAAGGCAGCCTTGGCGTCGCCCGGCGGCAGGAACACGATGACGACGTCGTCCGCCGCCAGCTTCTCTCGCTCCAACGCTTCCAGAATCAGATGATGGCCGACCGAGCCGCGCGTCGTCGATATCCGCTTGCCGATAAGATCGCGAACGCTCCGGATGGGCGAATCCTTCGGCACGAGGATGGCAAGCGCGCCGGGCTGCCGGGCCTCCTGGGCATGGGCACCCACAGCCTTGATCGGGCTGCCGCTCTGATAGGCGAAGATGAACGGGGCATCGCCGGCAAGGCCGAGATCCACGGAGCCGCTACCCAGTGCTTCCAGAAGGTGCTGCGCCGCCGGAAACTCCGACCATTCGACGCGGTAAGGCGCACCCTCGAGCGCGCCCGACGCGATCATCATCGATTTTGTCGAACCGCGCTGATTGGCGACGCGCAGCACGTCGCCGTCTTCGCCGCCGCGCAGCAGGAATGCCGCGCCCGCGATGATGACGAGCGCCACCGCGACGATCGCAGCGATCCAGCCCTTCGAACTTTTGCCCTCGGCCATCTCAGCTCGCGATAGCCGTCGGCGTCGCGGCGCGCGCCGCAACGCGCTCACGCACCAGCGGGAGGAGTTCCTTCCCGTACTGGATCGAATCCGTCAGCGGCTCGAAGCCGCGAATGAGGAAATGATCGATGCCGATGTCGTAATAATCGAGCAGCGCATCGGCGACCTGTTCCGGCGTTCCCACGAGGCCCGTGCTGTTGCCCGCCGCCCCGGTCAGCGCCGCGACGCCGGTCCACAGCCGCGTATCGCGGCGATTGCCCGTTGCGGTTTCCAGAAGCCGCAGCGAACCCGCATTAGGCGGACGATGGCCGCTGGTCGGCAGGCCTGCCGCCTCGCGATTGGCGCGCACGCGGTCTTCGATCTCGCTCGCCTTTTTCCATGCCGCTTCCTCGGTGTCCGCGATCACCGGCCGCAGCGACAGCGAGAAGCCGGGATTACGGCCGTGCCGCGCCGCCGCCGTGCGCACGCCGCGAACCGCGTCGCGCACCTGCTCCAGCGTTTCGCCCCACAGCGCATAGACATCGGCGTGGCGCCCGGCGACGTCGATCGCCTCGGGCGACGAGCCGCCGAAGAACACCGGCAGATTGTCCGGCTGCACGGAACTGAACGCACCCTTCACGTCGTAGAAGCGGCCCTTGTGATCGAACGGCTTCGATGCCGACCATTCCTGCCGCAGGATCTCGATATATTCGTCCGTGCGCGCATAGCGCTCGGCCTTGGTCGTGCCGACGTCGCCGTCGCGCGCCATCTCCTCGTCGGCGCCGCCGGTGATGATGTGCACGGCGACGCGCCCACCGCTCAATTGATCGAGCGTCGCGAGCTGCCGCGCCGCCAGGGTCGGCTGCGTGAAGCCGGGGCGGTGCGCGACAAGAAAGCCGAGCTTCGTCGTGATCGCCGAGGCATAGGCCGCGACGATCTGGCTTTCCGGCGAGTTTGAGCTGAACGGGATCAGCACACGGTCGAAGCCGCCTTCCTCCTGCGCTCTTGCCGCCGCCTCCACATAGTTCCGATCGAGCGCACGGCTGCGCACGCCCGCGTGCAATTCGGAATTGTCGTTGAAACCGATGTAGCCGATGAATTTGACGCTCATGTCCTGTCTCCTTGTTCGGACAGCTAGATGACGAAGAAACCGTGCGTGCCGTCGCGCGCGAGCTGATCGACGAGGCCGAATTCCCAATCGAGATAGGCCTGCATCGCGGCGGCCTTGTTGTCCGTCCCCTCGTAGGGTCGTTTGTAGCGTCCTTCCGGGCCGCGCGGCGGCGGTGCCCCGTCGGGCCCGGTTTCGGTCGCGTGCGCGAAATCGGCGTCGAGGACGTAGACTTCCCAGCCCATCTGCGCGAGCCACGACGCAGTCATGTCGGCGCGCGCGCCGTGATCGTCGGAAAGCACGATCCGCGCGCCGCGCACGGGTGCATAGTGATCCGTCTCCTGCACGAGCTGGCCGCCCTGCGCATTGCGGAAACCCGGCAGGTGCCCGGCCGCATACGCGGCGGGCTGGCGCACGTCGTAGAGATAGAGCGTGCACGCCGTATCCGCCTTCAGCACATCGAGATCGTCCGGTGTCAGGCGCTTCACGCCTGCCCGATAAGCGACATTGCGCGCCTTGATCCGTGCCTGCTCGGCGCCGGCGATATCGATCTCGGGGGCGGTCTTCTCCTGCCCCGACTCAAGGCCCTGTCCGGCAAGCGTCCAGCCGATGGTGCCGTTTCTCAGCGCATAGACCTGGTTCGGCACGCCAGCGTTGATCAGCGACTGCGTGCCGATGATGCTGCGCGTGCGCCCCGCGCAATTGACAATGATCGTCGTATCGGGATCGGGCGCCACCGCCGCTGCCGCGAGCACGAGTTCGGCACCGGGGACGCTGACACCGGTGGGTATGCTCATCGTGCGGTATTCGTCGAAGCGGCGCGCGTCGAGGATGGCGATGTCCGCCTTCTCGCGGATCAGCGCCTGCACCTCCTCGGCGGGCAGTGACGGCGTGTGCCGCCGGTGCTCCACGAGTTCACCGAACGCCTTCGAATAGCTGTTCACGTCCTCGAACAATTCGTAGCCCGCCGCGTACCAGCCGCCGAGCCCGCCTTCGAGCGTCGAAACATTGCTGAACCCGAGCCCGCGCAGGCGTTTCACTGCATCCTCCGCAAGGCCGTCGCCGTCGTCATAGACGACCACCGTCGTTTCCGGCCGGGGAATGCGCCACCGCGCCTCGGTCTCGATGCGCGCCAGCGGGATCTGCGCCGCGAACAGCGGGTGTCCAAGCGCGAACGCAGCCTCCTCGCGCACATCGAGGATCACGATTTCGTGTCGCGCGAGCAGCGCGCGGCGGACGGCAACAGCGTCTATGCTCATTTGCGCGAACGATCCCACAGGTTCGGAAGCGTGGTGTTCGCATATCCGGAGATGAACGGCTTCTCCGTGCCGTCCTCCGAATAGGTCGCACGCTCGACAGCGCCGATATTGGCGCCGTAGATATGGATACTGATCGAAACCTGATCGGCAAGCGCGTTGGAAACGCGATGGATATCCCCGGTTCTCGGGCTGAAGCTGTCAACCGATCCAGCTTCCAGGATCTCCGCCTCCCCCCGGCGCCGCAACCTGCCCGCACCGTCTCGCTCGAATTGCTCCACCCGCTCGCTCCCGCGCAGCACACCCACCAGACCCCACACCCGGTGGTCATGCACCGGCGTCGATTGCCCCGGTCCCCACACGAAGCTCACCACCGAAAATCGCTCCCGACTATCACAGTGCAGAAGGTACTGCTGATACCGCTCCGCACTCGGTTTGGCGTAAGCCGCCGGCAGCCAGTCGTCGCGCGAGACCAGCCGCTGCAGCAGCGCGTGCCCCGAATCCAGAATGGCCTGCTCGTCACGCGTTCCGGAAAGCAGCTCGGCAAAGCTCGTGACAAAACCTCTCAGCGGCGCGATATCGACCGCCGGCGCTATGGTCGCGATGGCGTTCATCGGCCTGCCACCGCCTTGCCGAACGGAACCACCGCATCGTCCTGATGATCACCGCCAAGCTGGCCGAGCAGGCGTTCGCGCAGGCTCCGCGTCAGCCCGGCACGCTCACCGCGCGGTTTGGCAATGCGCTCCTCCGCCACGATGCGTCCGCCATCCAGAACGAGAATGCGGTCGGCAAGCGCAATCGCTTCATCAACGTCGTGCGTGACGAGGAGCACCGCCGGCTGATGCGCGCGCCACAGCGACAGAACGAGATCGTGCATCCTGTGCCGGGTCAGCGCGTCGAGCGCCGCGAACGGTTCATCGAGGAGCAGCAGCTTCGGCTCCCGGACCAACGCACGCGCAAGCGCAGTGCGCTGCGCCTCGCCGCCCGAAAGTGTGAGCGGCCACGCGTCCAGCCGATGTCCAAGCCCGACTTCTTGAAGAGCGCTCTCCGCACGGCGGCGAACGTCCTCCCCTTTCAAGCCGAGCACGACATTCTGCCATACGCGTTTCCAAGGCAGCAGCCGGGCATCCTGAAATACGACGGCACGGGATGCCGGTATCTTGACATCCTGCGAAGCCACGTCGTCGAGCCCGGCGAGGGTTCTCAGAAGCGTCGTCTTTCCACTCCCCGAGCGACCAAGAAGCGCGACGAATTCGCCAGGCGCAATATCGAGATCGAGACCATCGATAATCGTGTTTTCGCCGAAACGGCGTACAAACTTTCGCAGACGAACAACGGGTGCGGTGGAAGCGGCCGGCAATGCGCTGCCTGTCACAAGTTCAAGACGTGCATCCATGATCATTGCTCCACAATGCTGGGCCGCCAGACGAGCGCGCGGCTTTCAAGGGTACGCACGAGCCAATCGGCCCCAAGTCCAAGCAGCGCGTACACCATCAGGCACACCACGATGATGTCGGTGCGCAGGAAATCGCGCGCGTTGTTGATAAGAAAGCCCAGCCCGGCGGAAGCATTGATCTGTTCCGCGACGACGAGCACGAGGATCGAAACCGACAGCGCATAACGCAAGCCGACGAGAAGCGACGGCAAGGCGCCGGGCAGGATGACATGCCAGATCTGCTCCAGACGGCTGAGCCCGAAGCTGCGTGCTGCATCGAGCAAACGAAGATCGACACTGCGAATGCCGCTGTAGAGGTTGAGATAGACCGGAAACACCGTCGCGAAGGCGATGAGCGCGATCTTCGGCGTCTCCCCGATACCGAACCAGACGATGAACAAGGGCGTCAGCGCCAGCGCGGGGATCGTGCGCTTGATCTGCATCAGCGGATCGACCGCCACCTCCCCCGAACGCGAAAGCCCGGCAATGAGGCCAAGCACGACGCCAAGCACCACGCCGATGAACAGTCCGAGCGCTGCACGTCCGAACGAAACCAGCAGGTTCGACGGCAACTCGCCCGAGCGCACGAGTTCAAGCATGGTGCCGATGACTGCTGAGGGTGCCGCCAGCGTACGCTCGGGAATCAGCCCGGCGCGCGATCCCGCTTCCCAAAGAAGAAGGAGAAGCAGAGGCGACAGCCACCGCGCCCGGCTCAAAACCTGCCTGACCTTCAGCGCAAAGCGCATTTTCTCTTCCTCGCGATTCTGACTTCGCGCCAAGAGAGCTCAATATTGTCTACCAATTCAATTGATTTTTCAAAAAACACCTATTGAGAGAACTCATAAGAGATACAAAATATTCAAAACTGAGAAATTTATCATTATATAACAATGTTTTATAATCCACCTTATGTGACAGGAGCGGAATTTTTAAAATCTCTACTAAAAAACTT
>JAEULI010000094.1 GCA_016793845.1 Sphingosinicella sp. | reverse complement strand
ATCGGGAAGCCGCGCCGCCGTGATGGGCGGCGTGACGGGCGTGTTCGAAATGCCGAACACCAATCCCAATACCGACACTGCCGAAGCGCTCGCCGACAAGCTGGCGCGCGCCAGGGGCCGCATGTGGTGCGAGCACGCTTTCTACGTGGGCGCGACCGATGCGAACGCGGAAAAGCTCCGCGAGCTTGAAATGCTGCCCGGCGCCTGCGGCGTGAAGGTGTTCATGGGCGCCTCCACGGGCAGCCTGCTGGTGGAGGACGACGCGACGCTGCTCAGGGTGCTGCGCTCCGGCCGCCGCCGCGTCGCCATTCATGCCGAGGACGAGCCCCGGATGCAGGCGCGCAAGGATTTGCGTGTCGAAGGCGATCCCTCCAGCCATCCCGTGTGGCGCGACGACGAATCGGCGATCCTCGCCACGCGCCGCGTGCTCGGCCTCGCGCGCGAGGCGAAGCGGCGCATCCACGTGCTCCATGTCACCACGCCTGCCGAGCTTGAACTGCTCGCGCAGCACAAGGACATCGCGAGCTGCGAGGTGACGCCGCAGCACCTGACGCTGGCGGGGGAGGATGCCTATCCGCGCCTCGGCACCTACGCGCAGATGAACCCGCCGATCCGCTCCGGTGCGCATCGCGACGGCCTCTGGCACTGGCTCCGGCAGGGCGTGCCCGACGTGTGGGGCTCCGATCACGCGCCGCACACGAAGGACGAGAAGGCGAAGCCCTATCCGGCGAGCCCGAGCGGGATGCCCGGCGTGCAGACGCTGCTGCCGCTGCTGCTCGATCATCTGGCGGCGGGGCGCGTGACGCTGGAGCGTGTCGTCGATCTCACGTCGGCGGGGGCTGTGCGACTTTTCGGCCTCACCGCCAAGGGCCGCATCGCACCCGGCTTCGACGCCGATTTCAGCGTCGTCGATTTGAAGTCGCGCTGGACGATCGAAAACGACTGGCTGCAATCGAAATGCGGCTGGTCGCCGTTCGAGGGAATGACGCTCACCGGGCGTCCCGTGGGCACGATCATCCGCGGCCGCCGCGTGATGTGGGATGCGGGCCTCATCGGTACCGCCATCGGCGAACCCTTCCGCTTCGACGAGACGCTGCGCACCTAAGAAAAACATTTGGGGGGGAACACCGTGACGGACGACAGCGCGGAGCAGGAATTCGACGTCAAGCGCGATCGGATGGTCATCCTCGCCTCGTCGCTCGGCACCGTCTTCGAATGGTATGATTTCTTCATCTACGGCACGCTCGCTGCGCTGCTCGGGCGCATGTTCTTCCAGGTGGAAAGCGAAACGCTTGCCTTCCTGCTCAGCCTTGCGACCTTTGCCGTGGGTTTCCTCGTCCGCCCGCTCGGCGCGATCCTGTTCGGCTATCTCGGCGACAAGGTGGGGCGGAAATACACGTTCCTCGTCACCATCACCGTCATGGGCCTCGCCACCGCCGCGATCGGCCTGCTGCCGACCTACACGCAGATCGGCGTCGCCGCGCCGCTGATCCTCATCGGACTTCGCTTCGCGCAGGGCCTCGCGCTCGGCGGTGAATATGGCGGCGCAGCGGTCTACGTCGCCGAGCACGCGCCCGCGCACCGGCGCGGCTTCTACACGAGCTGGATCCAGATCGCTGTGGTCGGCGGTTTCCTGCTCTCGATCATCGTCGTCGTCTCCACGACCGCGATTATCGGCAAGGAAGCGTTCGAGGCGTGGGGCTGGCGCATCCCGTTCCTCGCCTCGCTGATCCTGCTCGCGATTTCGCTCTGGATCCGCCTGAAGCTGAACGAAAGCCCGGTGTTCCGCGCCATGAAAGCTGCGGGAAACACATCGTCCAATCCGTTCGTCGAGAGCATCCGCGAAAAGGGCAACCTCGGCCGCATCCTCATCGCGCTCTGCATCGCCGCGGGTTTCACGGTGATCTGGTACAACGCGCAGTTCTACACGCTCTATTTCCTGCAAGGCGCATCGCGTGTCGCAGAGGCTGACGCCCGCCTCCTTGTTGGCGCGGCGGTAATCGTCGGCGCGCCGAGCTTCATCTTCTTCGGCTGGCTCTCCGACCGGATCGGCCGCAAGCCCGTGATCCTCACCGGCTTCGCGCTCACGCTCGTGCTGCTGTTCCCGCTCTACTGGCTGATCTCGGCGGCGGCGAACCCGCCGCTGGAGCGCGCGATGACTGCGCATCCGGTCACCATCGTCACGCCCGAAGGCTGCCGCTACGATCCTTTCGCGGACGGGCAGCAGGGCACCTGCGCCGAAACGCTCGAATGGTTCGCAGCGAACGGTCTTAATTACACGCGCACGCCCGCGGATGTGGCGGAGGTCGAGGTCCGCGTCGCCGACGCGCGCATCCCGGGTTTCCAGCCGGAGGCCTTCCGTGCGGCGCTCGGCGCGGCGGGCTATCCCGAAAGCTCGGAAAGCGGCGAGAGACAGGGATGGCTCGTCGTCCTTGCAGCCTCCGTGCTGACGCTGCTCACCGGCATGACCTACGGCCCCGCCGCCGCCATGCTCGTCGAGCTGTTCCCGGCCCGTATCCGCTACACGTCGATGTCGGTGCCATACCACATCGGCACCGGCGTCTTCGGCGGGCTTCTGCCGCTCGTTTCACAATACATCGTCGTGTCCTCGGGCGCCGTGTTCGGCGGCCTCTGGTACACGTTCGTCATCGTCACCGTCGCGATGCTGGTGACGTATTTCTACCTGCCCGAAACGCGCGGGCGCGACATCGGCGGCTGAACTATTTTAGCCGCGCCTTGAACCAGCCGAGCGCCTCGTCCCACGCCGCCTTCGCAGCCGCCGGGTCGTAGCTCGGGCGATAGTCGGCGAGGAAGCCGTGGTCGGCTTCGGGGTAGAGGATGATCTTCGAGGGCGACTTCGCCTTTTCGAGCGCGGCCTTCATCGCATCCACGTCGGCCACCGGGATACCCTTGTCCTTGCCGCCGTAGAGCCCGAGCACCGGCGCCTTCAGCCGTGCGGCGACCTCGATCGGCTGGCTCGTCGTGATCGGCGGCTTGTTCTCGCCGGTGAGCCGCCCGTACCACGCGACGCCCGCATCCACGCGCGGGCTGTAGGCGGCATAGAGCCACGTGATACGCCCGCCCCAGCAGAAGCCTGTGATGCCGAGCTTCGACGGATCGCCGCCGTCCGCCGCCGCGAACGCCGCCGCGCGGTCGAGATCGTCCATCACGATCGCGTCGGGCACCTTGGAAACGATGCCCGAAACCAGTTTCTGGATATCGCTTTCCTTCGTCGCATCGCCCCAGCGCGCATAGAGGTCGGGCGCGATCGCGTAATAGCCCGCGTGGGCGAGGCGGCGGCAGATGTCCTTGATCCATTCGTGCACGCCGAAAATCTCGTGTACCACCAGGATCACCGGTGCGCGTCCGTTGCCTGCAGGTTTCACGCGGTAGGCGGGCATCTGGCCCTGCTGCACGGAGATCGAGAGCATACGCTCGTCGAGGCCCTTGAGATCGGTCTTGAGCGTGCTGGCGGCGACGGGCTGCACGGCGGCGGCGAAACCGGCGGCGAATGTACCGCCGACGAGCACGCCCCGGCGCGAGAGGCCGGTCGAGGCGACCCAGTTCCGGTCTTCGGGCAAACGGTCGGTTGTCATGGCGATGGCTCCCTCTTTTTCACGTGCGAACGAAGGCGAGGGCGCTTTCAGCGTAAGGGGGGATGGGCGCCCGCGGCGACAATGCACCACCGGCATTTTTGTTGCCAGTACAACGCGGTGATGCGGAGAATTATAGGGCGGCCCCGGTATGATACCGAGGCCGCCCGTTTTGGCAGCGTGACCCGTTTTTCAAGCACCGTTCTGTTCGCGGTCGGCACATCGGCGGGTGATCGCCGGTCGGAGCGGGTGAGATGGTCGTTATTCTCGTTGTCGTATGCCGCAGTTCCGAATGCCGCCGAGGGTGGCCCCAGGGTCGTCGCAGACAAAGCATGGACCATGCCAGATGATGGAAACGGCGCATTCCGGCGGCGAGGCCGGGTACCTACTTTCAAGGCTGTAAAGAAGATCGACAGCGGCTATTCCTGATCCTGCAACGCATCAGCGGAGACGGGCAATGGCGGACTCGCGTTCGGTCACGATTTCAACCGCGAAGGCGGGCATCGGCTTTGGCACGGCGCTCGCGATCACGATTTCGTGGAGCCTCCACAAATCGATCCTGTGGGCGATCATCCACGGCTTCTTCTCGTGGTTCTATGTCCTCTACTATGTGCTGAAGCGCTGACCCGCGCGCTGAATTCCGCTATTATCGCTGCGCCCGGCGGGAGGGGGCGTGGGATGGTGCACAAAATACTCGGAACGTTTGCAGGGATCGTCGTCGCCATGCTGGTGGTGGGTGCGATGGATTACGTCAGCCGCATGGTGGTGCCGGGGGTAGCAAGCGCAGGAGATTTCGCCGCGGTGCCGACCAAGGCAAAGATGATCATGGCGCTCGGCTGGTTTCTGGCGACGCTCATCGGCGGGCTCCTTGCCGTGCGCGTCACGCGCTGGGCCACGGCGGCCTGGATCGTCGCCGGGCTGATCCTCGCGGCGTGCTTCTACAACGGCTTCACGATTCCAGGCGTGCCGCTGTGGATGCAGATCGCGGGCGTGGCCGCGCCGCTTCTCGCCGGACTGATCGTGCGGGCCGTTTCGAAACCCGCCTGATCGATCAGGCCCTTGGGCCGATCGACATTCAGAAGATGGCGTGCGGAAATTCGCCATTTGCAGGCCGCCAGAGCTGAATGGCGACCCGCCCTAGAGCTGGCAGGTGCCTTCGCGCGTCTCGGGCGCAGTGCCGGCGCGATACCAGCGCGTCTTGCCGGGCAGCGCGGCGGCATCCTGATAGCAGACCTCGGCGGCCTTTCCGGCGGGGTCGATCAGCACGGTCCACTGGTGGTCGCCGCAATTGTGCTGTTCGCACGCCCACGAGGCGACCTTGCCGTTCTTCACCTCGATGGGCGCCGAAGGGCCGCCGTTCGCGCCCATCACCCAGCCGAGAACGGCCTTTTCCGGAATCGCGGCCGCGATTGCGGCCTTGACGACGGGCTGATCGAAGAAGGCGACATCGTTCACCTTGTCGAACGGATACTTGCCGGCATAAGCGGCGAGGTCGATCCCAGCCGCGCCAGTGCCTGTGCCAGCATCCGCCGGGGCCGGCGATGCGGTTTCGACATCGGCTTCCGGCGTCGTGCCGCCTGCCGCCGCATCCACGCTGTTCGGGTCCGTGGCATCCACTTTGGGCTGGTCCGCCGGGGCCGCATTGTCGCACGCGACGGCCACAAACCCCGCGAGCAGGATCACCAGTGTCCGCATCTTTTGTTCCTCCCGTTCAGATCTCTTGCGGCATTATGGCAGTGATGAGCCCGCCTTGTCATCCGCGCGGTCGAGCAGATCGTCGGTCACCTGCATCAGCAGCACCGGCTCGTCCGCGGCATCCTCGATCGCGTCCACGAAAGCCGCGCGCGTTTCAGGCTCGTCGTAGGTCATCTTCGCGTCATAGGCGCGCCGCCAGGTCGCCTCGTCTGGCCACTCGGCCATGCCGATGAAGCGGCCTTCCGCGTCCCGGTGCAGGCGCGAGCCGAGGCTGCCGTAGTGTTCACGGATCAGTTCGGTGCCGCGTCGCCACGCCGCGCGGAACTGCGCTTCCTTGCCGGGTTTCACCTTCCACCAATAGGCTGCGACGAACATGGTCCCTGCCTCCGTTTTTCAGCCTCGTGCCGAATGAACGCACGGCACGCCGAAAAGCGCCTTGGAGCCGGGCCGATTCAGGCATAGCCTGCGCGCAAAAGCCCCCGAGGAGGATTGTTTCATGCGCCTGTTCAGCTTGGCCGCCACCACCGTCATCGCCGCTGCTGTCACCTTCGCCAGCCCTGCGCTCGCCGCGCTCGCCGTGGGTGCAAAGGCGCCGGTGTTCGCGACGAAAGCGTCGCTTGCCGGAAAACCCTTCGATTTCTCGCTCGCCGCGGCGCTGAAAAAGGGCCCGGTCGTGCTCTACTTCTTCCCCGCCGCCTTCACGCCCGGCTGCACGGTCGAGGCCAATGCCTTCGCCGATGCGACCGACGATTTCGCCAAGATGGGCGCGACCGTCATCGGCATGTCCAACGACCCGATCGAGAAGCTCAACGAATTCTCGGTGAAGGAATGCCGCAACAAGTTCGCCGTCGGCGTCGCCGACAAGGCGCTCATCGGGAAATACGATGTGCCGCTGGCGCTCATGCCCGGCCGCTCGAACCGCACGTCTTACGTGATCGCGCCCGACGGCAAAATCCTCTTCGTGCATTCGGAAATGGCGCCCAAGGGCCACATCACCGGCACGTTGGCCGCCGTGAAGGCATGGCACGCCGCGCACGCGGGCGCCAAGGGAACCAAGGGCGCGAAGTAGGCTTCAGAAGCTCAGGAACGTCTTGAAGCCGCCGTAGATCATGCGCTTGCCGTCGAACGGCGTATTTTCATGGTCGTGCTTCAAGCGTTCGTCGGCCATCACCTTGGTATTGATCGCATCCCGCGCCTCGCGTGACGGATAGGTGATCCACGAGAAGACCACGACCTCGCCGTCCTGCGCCTGAACCGCACGCGGAAACGACGTCAGCTCGCCATAGGGCACATCGTCCGCCACGCACTCCACGTAGGAAAGCGCGCCATGCTCCATCCACACCTCGCCCGCCAGCGTGGCAAGCGCCCGATACTCATCCAGCCGATCCTGCGGCACCGCGAGCACGAAACCATCGACGTAGGTCATGCAAAGTCTCCCTAGCGCGCGTTTTTCTCATGAGTCGCACCAACCATAGGTGAAGTAAGCAATAAGCAAGAAGTGCGTGCAAGACTTGTGCGATGATTGATGCGCTTCTTCGGTTTGCTTCGCTCGACACGCTGGTGTTCGCGCTTGTTCTTGGCGGCGTTGCTGCGGGAATTGGGCTGGAACGTCTGCTTCCCAGAAGCGGACGCAGGCAAACCCGGAAGGGTGGGCGGGGCAGGCCTTGGCAAGCCTCTGCTGTGCCGCAGATCAGTATCGCTGATCCCGCCGAGCAACTTCGTGTTGTCGCGGCGGCTGAGTTTACGAAGCAGACCCTGCTCAACAAGCAGGAGGCGCGCGTCCTTTATGCTGCGGAGCGTGCCGTTGCCGAAAGCGGGCTGAAATGGCGCGTGATGGCGCAGGTCAGTCTGGGCGAAATCCTGCGTTCGGAGAACGCACGCGCCTTTGCAGCGATCAACTCAAAACGCGTTGACCTTCTGGTGATCTCGCAGTCGGGTGAGCCGCTTGCTGCGATCGAGTATCAGGGTGGCGGCCACTATCAGAATACAGCGGCCATTCGCGATGCCGTGAAGAAGGAAGCGCTACGTAAGGCTGGCGTTCGCTATATCGAAGTTATGGGCAGGCATACCGCAGACGATGTCCGACGGGAGATCAGCCGGCTCGCCTTTGAACTTTTGCCCGCCTAGGTACATCGTTTTAATCCGCAACTCATCGCAGCCACGGGAACCAGCCTCAGTCCTGCCCATTTTCCTTGCCGTACGGATCGGAAAGGAACGGCGATGGGCGCGAAGGTCAGCAAGCTCCATGAAGACGAATTGCCCGGGCATGAGAGCCGGCTAGAACCCAAGCCCGATTGGGAGCCGCGCTATCCGGGCTCCGGGAGGCTGAAAGGCAAGGTCGCGCTCATCACCGGCGCGGACAGCGGCATCGGGCGGGCGGTGGCGGCGCTTTATGCGCGGGAGGGGGCGAAGGTCGCGATCCTTTATCTGTGCGAGCACGACGATGCGAAGGAAACGGCCCGGATCGTGAAGGACGAAGGCGGAAAGGCGCTGACCATCGCGGGCGACATCGGCGACATGGCGTTCTGCGCGGACGCGGTCGCGAAGGTGGTGAAGGCGTTCGGCGGGATCGACATCCTCGTCAACAACGCGGGCGAGCAGCACCCGGACAAAGACATCACCGACATCACGGACAAGCAGCTTCGGCGCACGTTCCAGACCAACGTGTTCGGCATGTTCTACCTGACACAGGCGGCGATGCCGCACCTGAAGGCGGGCGCAGCGATCATCAACTGCACCAGCGTCACCATGTACAAAGGCTCCGAAGAACTGCTCGATTATTCCGCGACGAAAGGCGCGATCACGGCATTCACGCGCAGCCTGTCCCAGAACCTCGTCGAAAAGGGCATCCGGGTGAATGCCGTGGCGCCCGGCCCGATCTGGACCCCGCTCAACCCCTGCGGCGGCGCGAGCGAGGAGAAGCTTGAGGACTTCGGAGAGTCGACGCCGATGGGCCGCCCCGGCCAGCCGAGTGAAGTCGCGCCATCGTTCCTGTTCCTCGCCTGCGAGGACGCCAGCTACATGAGCGGGCAGGTGCTGCATCCGAACGGCGGCGTCATCGTGAACGGCTGATTGCTTGCGTCCCTCGCCGTCCGCGCCCTATGGGTCCGGCTCTGCAGCAGGAGCGGGCGATGGCCGACGAAGAGTATGTTTACGACGAAGAGACCGGCGAGTGGATCAGCGCAGCCGAGGCGGCTGCGCGGTCCGTCGTCGAGGTGCGCGACGCGGCGGGGAACCTGCTTGCGGATGGCGACAGTGTCACGCTTGTCAAGGATCTCAAGGTGAAGGGCGCGGGGCAGACGCTCAAGGTCGGCACCGTCATCAAGTCGATCCGCCTGACCGGCGACCCGCAGGAAATCGATTGCCGCTTCGATGGCATCAAGGGCCTCGTCCTGCGCGCGGAGTTCGTGAAAAAGCGATAGGCCGAGCAGCACGGCTCTTTCGACTCTCGAGAGTTCGGGCTAGAACAAAAGAAGAACAATCTTCGCCCGGACCCGTGCGTCATGCAGTTCCGTTTCGATTTCGCGCGCTTCGATTTCGAGCCGTGGCGCGCCGTGCTGTCCGTTCTCGTGGATGGGGTGGAGCTGTCCCGTCGCCTGCCGTTCGATCAACTCGTCAAGTCGATGATCAGCGGACGCACGAAGGATGCCGTCTCCGCGCGATCCTACAGGGCCCTGCGCGCGCAGTTCCCAACGGGCTCGTCGCTCGCTACGGCAACGCCGGGCGAGGTCGAGCGATTGATCGCGCATGTGACCTTTCCGGAGGTGAAGGCGGCGCATGTTGTGGATGCCGCGAAGCGGGTGGGGCAGGCGTGGCCCGACTATGACCTGACCCGGCTTTCCCGCATGCCGCCGCAGGTGCGGCTCGAATGGCTCGAACGCCTGCCCGGCGTCGGGCGCAAGGTGGCGGCATCGACGCTGAATGCAAGCACGCTGCGGCTGCCGGTGTACATCGTCGACACGCATGTCTGGCGTGTGATCGTACGCACCGGCATCGTACCCGCGAACGCGACGCCGCGCGATGTGAGCATGTTCGTGACGGAATCGATGTCGGATTGGGACGGCGAGACGTTCACGCTGTTCCACGTCGCGGTGAAACGGCTCGGGCAGACGCTTTGCCGCGATACCGAGCTGCTCTGCCACCTGTGCCCGCTGGCGGCGGACTGCGCTACGGCGCGTGCGTGGGGAGGCGTTCGATTAGTGCGGCCGCCGCCGCGGGCGCGCGGACCTTGGCGCCGTTGATCATGAAGACGAACGTATCGCGGCCCCCCTTCGCCCAGCCGCACGCCTTCGCGGCCCAGTCATCGAGCGCGGTGGGAGTGTAGCCCGTCGGCACATCCTCCTCGGCGCGCTGGAGGCGGGCATAGGCGAAATCGGCGGTGACCTCGTCGATGGTCGGGTAACCGGGCTTGTCCGCATAGACGATCGCGGCGCCGGCATCCTTCGCAAGCTTCACGAAGGCGGCGTCCTCGAAGCTGGCGTGGCGGACCTCCAGCGCGTGGCGCAGGGGACGGCTACCCAGCTTTTCGGGAAGGCGCTTGAGGAAGCCACCGAAGTCTTCCGGGTCGAACGCCTTGGTGTGCGGGAACTGCCAGAGGATCGGGCCGAGCTTGTCTTCCAGCGCTTCAAGGCCTTGCCCCAGAAACTTCGCGACCGACTCCGCGCCGTCCGCGAGTTTCTTGCGGACCGTGGTGAAGCGGGAGGCCTTCACGGTGAACACGAACCCCTCGGGCGCGGCATCCGCCCACTTGGCGAAGCTCGCGGGCTTGAAGCTGCTATAGAAGGTGCCGTTGATCTCGATCGCGCCGAGCCGCGTGGCGGCATATTCAAGCTCCCGCGCCTGCGCGAGCCCTTGCGGATAGAAGGTGCCGCGCCATGGTTCGTAGGTCCAGCCGCCGATCCCGACGCGTATCCGTCCCCCGCTCACCGATTATGCAGCCCAGGCGAGCGGCAGCGGAAGTTGCACCTTCTCCGTAATCTCGCCGAGCGACCACGATCCGCGCGCAATGTGGCGGCCCGCGCCGACATGGCTCTCGATGAGCACCAGCTCATCCGCGCGCCAGCTGATCGGGTCGACGCCTTCCGTGCCTGTGCGCCACTGGCGGCCGTGCGCCAGCGTCATGTGCGGCGGCGAGGCGGGCACCTCCGCCGTGACGCCCGCGTCCCCGAGCCGCTGCACGAGATCATGCCGGAAGCTCTCGACAAAGGTCAGCGGCTCCGACGCTGTGAGCAGCGCGCGGTCGTTCGCGCGGACAAGCTGATCGAACACCGGGCGCTGGGCGGGGAGGGCGAGATCGTGCAACGCCTCTCCAATCCGCTCCACAAGGCGCGGCTGCGGCGCTTCATAGGTGCCGCCGATCATCGCGAGCGTGATGTGCAGCCGGTCCGCAGGAAGCCGCGACCCGGCGAGGTGATAGACCGCGCCCATCATGCCGAGCGCGGTGGCCAGCAGCGTCGGCGGACGCAGCGCGAGGAAGTAGCGATGGAAAACGACGTTCTGCATGTGCACGCCTCTTTCGTTCCCTGTCTGTTCATATAGAACAAACGTGGAACATTTTGCAACCCCCATCAACTTCACAGGATAAACGCACGAAGCCGCATCCAGTTCTCCCGCTTCACGCCTGCAGGCACGGCGCAGGCGCCGCTGCTGGAAAGGAGTGTGAGAATGCGCCAGCGTGCCGCGTCCTCGCCGAGCTGCCGCAGCCCGATCCGCTCGGCGGTGCGGCCGTTGAACGCGATCGCTTCCAGCGCGGGGAGCGCATCCGCCATCGTGGCGAGGTCGCGCGCGGCGGGATCGCGGATGGCGCTGTCGAGGCTCCCCGCGCGCTCGGCATGGGCGATCACGTCCCACAGGCCGATGCCGCGCGCCAGCAGCGCCTCCAGCCGCGCCGCATAGGGAAGCGCGGGGAGGTCGGCGCCCGTCACCGCCCCCATCAACCGCCAGAACCCGTTCCCCGGATTGGCGTAATACTCCTGCGCCGCCAGTGACGCCCGCCCCGGCAGGCTGCCGAGCACGAGCACCCGCGTGCGCGCATCCGCCACGGGCGGGAAGGCGAGGTCGCGGGTGCGTGCGGGAGCGGCGGGTGTGGTCATCAAATGGGCTTCCGGCAGGCAAAGGTGAGGAAAGTTACACCAAGGCGAGCGATTCCCGGGCGGGTATCAGTCGTCTCGGTTGTTGAAGATCAGGTTTTCCAGATCCTCCGGGTGCATCAGCAGGTGCGGATCGGGCGGGCAGACGGGCATGAGCGCATCGAGCGCGCGGGCGATATCCGGAATGATGGCGGAGGGTGCGGGCAGGGTGGTGGGGATGGCGCCGGATACGGCCACATTTGTGTCAGCAGTTTCGGTGGCCGGGACCGCGCGGCGGCGGTGGTCTGGCGCGCGGTACCGTTCTGGATGGTGCGCGCGGAGGAGGAACATAAGCAGGCGATCATTATAGCGGGTGCGGATGTGGATGACGTTGCCGTCCCTGTCGAGCACCGCATCTTCAACGCCGTTCACCGCGCGATCGAAGGCGATATCAACGAGGCGGCGCGAGGCATGGGCAATGGCGGCCTCCCACGCGGCGGCAAAGCCCTCCGCACCCGGCGCGCGGCGGAGCCGGTAGCAGGAGTTTGCCGACATGTGGACGGCGCGCGCCGCCTCCACGACCGATCCGGTATCGGCAAGCACCTCTAGGAATTCGCGCTGCCGCTGGGGCGTCCAGCCGTCCGCCCGGCGCTGTCGGGGGACGGGAATCCATTCGTAATCATCGGGATTGAAGCCGTGGGCATCGCGCACGGCGGGCGGCTGCGGGGAGGGGGCTTGCTGGCT
>JAEULI010000081.1 GCA_016793845.1 Sphingosinicella sp. | reverse complement strand
CGCACCTCGTCTACGCCGGAAACCGGGCGCGCGAATTCGAACTGCGCCTCGAAGGCGCATCCTATGAGGAGATCGCCCGCGCGGGCGGCGGCATTGTCTCGACGATGAAAGCGACGCGTGCGGCGAGCGAAGACGATCTCGTCGCCGCTTCCATGCCCCGCCTCGATGCGCTGATCGCCGAGGGCGTCACCACGGTCGAGATCAAGTCCGGCTACGGCCTGTCGCTGGACGCCGAGCGCAGGCAACTCCGTGCTGCGCGCCGCCTCAGTGCAGAGCGCAACGTCAACGTCACCACCACCTTCCTCGGCGCGCACGCGCTGCCGCCTGAATTCACCGACCGCGACGTCTATGTCGCCCACGTCTGCGACGTGATGCTGCCAACGCTCGCCGCCGAAGGTCTCGTCGATGCCGTCGACGCCTTCTGCGAGGGCATCGGCTTCTCACCCGATCAGGTGTCGCGGGTGTTCGACGCTGCCAAAGCGATCGGCCTGCCCGTAAAACTCCACGCCGAACAGCTTTCCGACCTCGGCGGCGCATCGCTCGCCGCCCGCCACGGCGCGCTTTCGGCTGACCACCTCGAACATCTGAATGAGACGGGCATCGCGGCGATGGCCACCTCCGGCACCGTCGCCGTGCTGCTCCCCGGCGCTTTCTACTTCACGCGCGAGGAGAAACGTCCGCCCGTCGCCGCGCTCCGCGCGCACGGCGTGCCCATCGCGCTTGCGACGGATTGCAACCCCGGCACCTCGCCCCTCACCTCGCCGCTGCTCGCGATGAACATGGCGGCGACACTGTTCCGCCTGACGGTGGACGAATGCATCGCCGGTTTCACGCGCGAGGCCGCGCGCGCGCTCGGGCGCAGCGACATCGGCACGCTCGCGCCCGGCAAGGCCTGCGATCTCGCGATCTGGGACATCGGCGAGCCCGCCGAACTTGTTTACCGCATGGGCTTCAATCCGCTCCATGCGCGCATCTGGAGAGGACAGTGACGATCACGCTCACCCCCGGCGCCATCGGTTTCGAAACCCTGCGCGCCATCTATCGCGGCGAAGCGGCGGCGCTCGACCCGGCCGCCTTTCCCGCCATCGAAGCGAGCGCTGCTGCCGTCGCGCGCATCCTCGATCGCGGCGATCCCGTTTACGGTATCAACACCGGCTTCGGGAAACTCGCCTCGGTCCGCATCGACGACGCCGATCTCGCCACGCTCCAGCGCAACATCGTGCTCAGCCACGCGGCAGGTGTCGGCGACCCGATGCCCCGCGCGGTCGTGCGCCTGATGATGGCATTGAAGCTGGCGAGCTTCGGCCACGGCGCCTCGGGCGTCTCCACGGCGACCGTGCACCTTATCGAGGCCATGCTGGCGAAAGACCTGATGCCCACGATCCCATCGCAGGGCTCCGTCGGCGCCAGCGGCGACCTCGCCCCGCTCGCGCACATGGCCGCGACCATGATCGGCGTGGGTGAGATCGACGGCATCCCGGCAGCCGAAGCACTGGCGAAGGCGGGGCTCGCTCCCCTCACGCTCGGCGCGAAAGAAGGGCTCGCGCTCCTCAACGGTACGCAATTCTCGACTGCCTGCGCGCTCGCGGGTCTGTTCGAAGCCGAAAGCCTCTTCCGCACCGCGCTCGTCACCGGCGCACTCTCCACCGAAGCCGCGAAGGGTTCCGACACGCCGTTCGATCCCCGCATCCACACGCTACGCCGACACCGCGGCCAGATCGACGTCGCGGAGGCACTGCGCACGCTGATGCACGCCTCCGCGATCCGCGCCTCGCACCTCGAAGGCGACGCGCGCGTGCAGGATCCGTACTGCCTGCGCTGCCAGCCGCAGGTGATGGGCGCCGTGCTCGGCATTCTGCGGCAGGCAGCCGAAACGCTCGTAGACGAGGCGAACGGCGTTTCCGACAACCCTCTCATCTTCGCCGATACGGACGAGGCGCTTTCCGGCGGCAATTTCCACGCCGAGCCCGTCGCCTTCGCCGCGGACATGATCGCGCTCGCGCTCTGCGAGATCGGTTCGATCGCCGAGCGCCGCATCGCCATGCTCGTCGATCCCGCGCTCTCGGGCCTCCCGGCATTCCTCACGCCGAAGCCCGGCCTCAACTCGGGCTTCATGATCCCGCAGGTGACCGCGGCGGCGCTCGTTTCGGAAAACAAGCAGCGCGCCTATCCGGCGAGCGTCGATTCGATTCCCACGTCCGCCAATCAGGAAGACCACGTCTCGATGGCCGCGCATGGCGCGCGCCGCCTGCTGCCGATGGCCGAGAACCTCGCTTCCGTTCTCGCCATCGAATATCTCGCCGCCGCGCAGGGTTGCGATTTCCATGCGCCGCTCACCTCCAGCCCTGCGCTCGAACAGGCCCGCGCCGCACTCCGCGCCAAGGTCCCGACGCTCGACCACGACCGCCATTTCCATCCCGATATCGTCGCCGCGACGCGCCTCGTGAATGCGGGCACGCTCGCGGCCCTCGCGGAGCTTCCGCTATGACCTGGCTGATGGTGCATCAGGGCGACACCCCGCTCGTCGTCGCCTTCCCGCACACCGGCACCACGATCCCGCCGGAGATCGAAGATACGCTGCGTTCGCCATGGCTCGCGCTGAAGGACACCGACTGGTGGGTGGACGCGCTCTACGCCTTCGCGCGCGATCTCGGCGCCACGACGATCCGCACCGGCATGTCGCGCACGGTGATCGATGTGAACCGCGATCCGTCCGGCGTCTCGCTCTATCCCGGCCAGATCACCACGGGCCTCTGCCCCACCGAAACCTTCGACGGCGAGCCCTTCTACCGCCCCGGTGAGGAACCGGGCGAAGCCGAAATCGCACGCCGCCGCGAGACATGGTTCGATCCCTATCACCGCGTCCTCTCCGAAGAGCTCGCGCGCCTGCGCCGCCGCCACGCGCACGTCGTGCTCTATGATGCGCACTCCATTCGCGGCCACGTCCCCCGCCTGTTCCCGGGCGACCTCCCCGACCTCAACGTCGGCACCAATGGCGGCGCGACCTGCGCGCCCGCGCTCGCCGAGGCGATGATGGTCGCCTGCGGACGCTCGCCCTACACGCATGTCCTCGACGGGCGCTTCAAGGGCGGCTGGACGACGCGCCACTACGGCAACCCCGGTGCGGGCATCCATGCGATCCAGATGGAACTCGCGATGCGCACCTACCTCGCCGAGCCGCCCGTCACCGCGTGGGGCAACTGGCCCGCCGACTACGACCCCGCCCGCGCGCAGCCGCTGCAATCCACACTCCGCGAGGTTCTGGAAGCCGCCCTCGCTTTCGCCAAAGGCCAAGCATGACCCGCACCGATACCAGCCGCATCATCCGCCCCGCCACCGGCACGACGCTCAGCGCCAAAAGCTGGCTCACCGAAGCCCCGTTGCGGATGCTGATGAACAACCTGCACCCGGACGTCGCCGAGCGCCCCGAAGAGCTCGTCGTCTACGGCGGCATCGGCCGCGCCGCGCGCGACTGGGAAAGCTACGACAGGATCGTCGAGACCCTGCGCCGCCTGAACGACGACGAGACGCTGCTCATCCAGTCCGGCAAGCCCGTAGGCGTGTTCCGCACCCATGCGGATGCGCCGCGCGTGCTGATCGCCAATTCCAACCTCGTCCCGCACTGGGCGACGTGGGAGCATTTCAACGATCTCGACCGCAAGGGTCTCGCCATGTACGGCCAGATGACCGCCGGTTCATGGATTTACATCGGCACGCAGGGCATCGTGCAGGGCACATACGAGACGTTCGTCGAGATGGGCCGCCAGCACTACGGCGGCGATCTTTCGGGCAAGTGGCTGCTGACGGCAGGCCTCGGTGGCATGGGTGGCGCGCAGCCGCTCGCGGCAGTGATGGCGGGCGCGTCGTGCCTCGCCATCGAATGCCAGCCGAGCCGCATCGAGATGCGCCTGCGCACCGGCTATCTCGATCACGCGGCGGAAAGCCTCGACGAAGCCTTGCGCCTCGTCACTACGGCAACAAACCCGGTCTCCGTCGGCCTCCTCGGCAACGCCGCCGAACTCCTCCCCGAAATCTTCCAGCGCGGCATCCGCCCCGACCTCCTCACTGACCAGACCTCCGCGCACGACCCCGTGAACGGTTACCTGCCCGCAGGCTGGAGCCTCGAACGCTGGTTCGGGATGCGCGAGCAGAACCCGGAGATCGTCACCGAGGCCGCGAAAGCCTCGATGGCCGCGCACGTCCGCGCCATGCTCGATTTCCAGAAGGCGGGCGTCCCCACGGTCGATTACGGCAACAACATTCGGCAGGTCGCGAAGGACGCGGGCGTCGAAGACGCATTCGCCTTCCCCGGCTTCGTTCCCGCCTACATCCGCCCGCTGTTCTGCCGCGGCATCGGCCCGTTCCGCTGGGTCGCGCTCTCCGGCGATCCGGAGGATATCTACAGGACCGACGCCAAGGTGAAGGAACTCATCCCCGACAATCCGCACCTCCACAACTGGCTCGACATGGCGCGCGAACGCATCAAGTTTCAGGGTCTGCCCGCGCGCATCTGCTGGGTCGGGCTCGGCGATCGCCACCGCCTCGGCCTCGCCTTCAACGAGATGGTGGCCTCCGGGGAACTTAAGGCCCCCGTCGTCATCGGCCGCGATCACCTCGATTCCGGCTCCGTCGCCAGCCCCAACCGCGAAACGGAAGCGATGCGCGACGGCTCCGATGCCGTATCGGACTGGCCGCTCCTCAACGCCCTCCTCAACACCGCGTCCGGCGCGACATGGGTGTCGCTCCACCACGGCGGCGGCGTCGGCATGGGCTATTCGCAGCATTCGGGCATGGTCATCGTATGCGACGGCAGCGAGGCCGCCGCACGCCGCATCGAACGCGTGCTCTGGAACGACCCCGCAACGGGCGTCATGCGCCATGCGGATGCGGGCTACGACATCGCGCGCGATTGCGCGCGCGAACAGGGCCTCGATCTCCCCGCCATTCTCTGACGGCGCGTCACGGAAAAATATTCCTTCCCGAAAGGATCGCTGGAACGCGCCATGCCGCGCTTGGCATTGCGTTTCCTCCTGTGCCATAGGCTCCCGGCAAAAGCGGGAGACGCGCGTTGGGTGAAATCGATCTCGTCGGTGCGACCAAGCAGGCGCTGCGCCGCCTCGCCACCACGGTCTGCGTCATCAGCAGCCGCCACGAGGGCGAACGCTTCCTGATGGCAGCGACCGCCGTGGAAGCGATGTCGATGGACCCGCCCTCGATGCTTGTCTGTGTCAACCGCTCCGCATCGATCCACGCGCCGCTCGCGGCGGGCGCTGACTTCGCCATCAACGTGCTGTCCGCCGATCAGGAGGATATCTCGCGCCTGTGCGGCGGCGGCGCCAAGGGCGAGGAACGCTTCGCCTGCGGCGACTGGCGGGACGGTCCGGGCGGCCTCCCTCTGCTCGGCGGCGCGCAGGCGAATGTCGTCTGCAAGCAGGACGGCCTCTTTGCCTACGGCACGCATACCATCGTCATCGGCCGCGTGGAGTCCGTCACCGTCGGCGATGTCGTCGACCCGCTGCTCTACGTCGACGGCCGCTACACGCGCGTTCCGGCCTGACACCCAAAGCGCCTCTTCAAGGCTGAACATCCCGGTTGGCGTCTCCGTCTGGAGTCGCGCACGGCGTCCGACTACCATCGCGCCGGATCGGCTGCCGGGGGAAGCACATGACGGGGCGTATCGAGGAACTGGCGCACGAGATCGTCCGCCTGCAACAGGAGCTGGACCGCGAGATCGATCGCCGCCGCAAGGCGCTCGGCTGGTCGCTGAAGGCGCGGCTCGTCGAGTTCGAGCAGGGCATCGTGGCGGAGCACAAGCGGCTGCGCATGGGCCTCACCGAATTCTTCGCCCGCTCTTCATGGCGCACGATCGCCACCGCGCCGGTGATCTATTCGCTCATCGTGCCATTCGTCATCATCGACATCTGGGTCAGCCTCTATCAGGCGATCTGCTTTCGCGCCTATGGCATCGCGCGCGTCCGCCGCAGCGACCACATCGCGTTCGATCGCGGCAGCCTCGCTTATCTGAATGGGATCGAGGCGCTGAACTGCGCCTATTGCAGCTACGGCAACGGCGTCGTCAGCTACGTGCGTGAGGTCGCTGCGCGTACCGAACAATACTGGTGCCCGATCAAGCACGCGCTGAAGGTCAGCGGCGCGCACGAGCGCTATCAGGCCTTCCTCGAATACGGCGATGCCGAAGGCTACCGCGCCCGCCTCGACGCCTTCCGCGAGGCGCTGCGCAATGACAAGGCCGATCCGTCCTAACGGGTCAGCCGTTCATGGTGCCAGCGCAGGTGCGGCTCCATGAACGTCGAGATGAAGTAATAGCTGTGGTCGTAGCCCTCGCGCAGGCCGAGCGTCAGCGGAATACCTGCCTTCGCACACGCTGCTTCGAGCAGCTCGGGCTTCAGCTGTTCCTTCAGGAAAGTGTCCGCCCCGCCCTGATCCACCAGCAGCTCCGGCACACGCGCGCCGTCCTCGATCAGCGCGCAGGCGTCGTACTCGCGCCACGCCGCGCGGTCCGGCCCCAGATAGCCGCCGAGCGCCTTTTCGCCCCATGGGCAATGGAGCGGGCTGACGATCGGCGCGAACGCCGAGGTCGCGCGGAACCGACCCGGGTTGCGGAGGCTGATCGTGAGCGCACCGTGTCCGCCCATCGAATGGCCCATGATGCCCTGTCGCGCTATGTCCGCCGGGAAGTGCGCGCCGATCACCTCGGGCAGTTCGCTCTCGATATAGCTGCGCATCCGGAAGTTCGCCGCCCAGGGCGCGGCGGTCGCATCGACATAGAAGCCCGCGCCCTTGCCGAAATCGTAAGCCTCGTCGTCCGGCACGTCGTCACCGCGCGGGCTCGTATCGGGGGCCACGAAGATGAGGCCGAGTTCGGCGCATGCGCGCCGGAATTCGCCCTTCTCGGTGACGTTCGCGTGCGTGCAGGTGAGGCCGGAGAGATACCACACGACCGGCAGATTCGCGCCCGGCGCGTGATCGGGCACGAACACGCTGAACACCATCGGCGTCCCTGTTTCGCGCGAGCTGTGCTTGTAGACGCCCTGCGTGCCGCCGAAGCTGCGGTTCGTCGAAACGGTTTCGATGGTCATTTGTCCTCCAGCACGGGAATGTGAGCGATGATCGGCGCGTGTCCCCACGCTTCGAGCGCACGCACAAGGTCACGCCCGGACATGCCGACCGTGGCCGTGTTGCGCAAGGGGTGGACGTTGACGACCTCCGCCGCTGCGAGCGCGGCATCCAGCGCCACCGTCACCACGCCGCCCGCATCATTGAACGCGGCAAGCGGCGTCACCGATCCCGGCGTGATGCCGAGCAGGCGCTCCATGTCCTCCGCCTTGCCGAAGCTCAGCCGCCGCGATCCAATCACGACGGGCAGCGCCTTCAGGTTCGCGCGCGCCTCGGCGGGGATCGTGACGAGGAAGAACACCCCCGCCTCATCCTTAAGGAACAGATTCTTGGTGTGGGCCCCGGCGATCTCGTGGTGAAGCGCCTCGCTCTCACCCACGGTGAACACCGCCTGATGCTCGTGCTTCGTGAAGATGACGCCGAGCCCGCCGAGCGCCGCGTCCAGTTCCGTTTCCCGTGATGTCACGAAGGTCCCCTTTCCGCCCGGCGCATACAGCGCATTAACCCTCGCGTGCCAGTATGTTTGCACCGCGTTGCGTTTGCTGGAGAGTGGCCATGGGCCGAGAGACAGAGCTGCCGGGCCTTTCGCCCGGTCCCGAGGAGCTGGATTTCGTCCGCAAGGCGGTCGATCACGTCCGCGTTCGCTCTGAAGCTGCGCTCGCCCGCAAGGAGGGCGAGATTCGCCGCCTGCGCGCGGAGGTCGAATGCCTGCAGATCATCAAGCAGCGCTTCGAATCGATCGTCGACACCGTTCCCGTCATCATCTTCGCGTGCAATTCGAAGGGCGATGTCACCTACATCAACAACAGCTTCACGCGGCTCACGGGCTGCCCGCCCGAAGATGCGCTGGGCGCCGGCTGGCAGAGCTTCACGCACCCGGATGACGTCGAGATCGTCAAATCGGCCCTCGCCCTCGCGATCCAGAGCGGCGTCCCGCGCGGCTCGCTTATGCGGATGCGACCGCCAGGGGGCGAATACGTGATGTTCAGCGCCACCGGCACGGCGGTGCGCGACGGCAACGGCAAGTTCCTCGAATGGTACGGTATGCTCGTCCCGGAGCCCGGCGAGGTTCATCTGCTGAGCGTCTGAACACGAAATCAATACGTTACGGGTTCGCATCGACGTGCCAACCTGTCCCATCGCGGCACAGACGGGTCGAAAAACCTTACAATCCTGTGGCCTCCAATCCTCAGAACACTGCAATTTCCGCCACATGCGGAACTGGCACCCTCCTTGCGTGTTGCAGCGACGAGGCGCCCTCTACTGGCGCCGAGTTGAAAGGACGAAGACCATGCTCGACACGCGCGCCTATGATGGCTCGAAGCAGGGCTACCGGCTTGTGTACCGCCCGTCGAAGGTCAATTGCTGCCCGGGTTGCGGCCACACCAACTGGTACATCGGCCGCAGCTCCGCCGAGTGCGCCTTCTGCGCGACCGCGCTGCCACTCCAGCAGACGGGCGGCGCCGACTATCTCACCGATCTCGGCGTGCTGGTCGCGGCCTGACAGGCAATCCGCCGGATAACCTGCGGTTATAGTGCGCCGCCGAGAACGGTCTTGCGGCGCCGGGCCGGATGCCCTTCCCTCTCCAATCGCTCAGTTGAGAGGGATATTGATGAAACGGTCCTGTGTTCTTGTCGCGCTTGTCGGCGCGATGGTTTCGTCTCCCGCGCTGGCCACCGATTTTGAAGCCGTAAAGAGGCTGGTTTCCGATACGGGTGCTGCTGCGGCGCCGGGCTGCGCGGTCGGCGCCTTTAAGGCCGGCAAGCCGCTGTTCGTCACCGCATCCGGCATGGCCGATGTCGAGGCGAAACAGCCGCTCGATGGCGACACGCTGATCTATGCCGCGTCGGTCTCCAAGCAGTTCACCGTACTCGCCGCCGCGACGCTCATCACCAAGGGCAAGCTCGGCCTCGACGACGACATTCGGAAATATCTCCCCGAACTGCCCGCCTACGAGGTGCCGGTCACCATCCAGATGCTGATCCACCACACCTCGGGTGTTCGGGACTGGCTGGCGCTTGCCCGTTGGTCGGGCAGCGACGATGCGGCGACGTTCACGAAGGCGAAGGCCCTCGATCTGCTGCTGCGCCAGAAGGCGACCAATTTCACGCCCGGCACCGATTTCGTCTATTCGAACGGCGGCTATCTTCTGCTCGCCGAAATCGTCGAGCGCGTCTCCGGTATGCCGTTCAGCGACTATGCGGCGAAGGCTGTTCTGAAACCGCTCGGGATGAAGAACAGCGTGTTCATGAACGGTGCACGGCCCGCGGGCAAGGTCGCGCATGGCTACAAGCCGAAGGACGGCGGCTTCGAGATCCGCGACA
>JAEULI010000067.1 GCA_016793845.1 Sphingosinicella sp. | reverse complement strand
ACCGGCGTGCGCGCCGTGGCGCCGATGGCACAGTCGTCGGGCACCGCGATCTATGAAGGCAACAACTGGAGCACCACGGTCAACGGCACCACGGCGTCTTACTTCGAGGCGCAGCAGTGGCCGCTGAACAGCGGCCGCCTGTTCATGCCGGAGGAGGAGCAGGCCGGCAAACCCGTCTGCATCATCGGCAACACGCTGAAGAACAACCTGTTCCGGCAGACCGATCCGCTCGGCAAACGCTTCCGCATCAAGGGCGTGTCCTGTCAGGTGATCGGCGTGCTCGGCACCCGCGGGCAGGGCGGCATGGGGCAGGATCAGGATGATGTCGTCGTCATGCCGATCAAGTTCGTGCAGCGGCGTTTCACGGGCGACCGCGACATCGGCCAGATTATGGTCGCGGTGGATGACGCCTACGACACGCAGACCGTGCAGGCCTCGCTTGAAGACCTGATGCGCGAGCGGCGCAAGATCAAGCCGGGCGACAGCGACAACTTCAACGTCTTCGACACCAAGCAGATCTCGGACACGCTGACCGGCACCACCACGATCCTCACGCAGATCGTCGGCGCGGTCGCCGCGATCTCGCTGCTTGTCGGCGGCATCGGCATCATGAACATCATGCTGGTGTCGGTGACGGAGCGGACGCGCGAGATCGGGATCCGCCTTGCCATCGGTGCGGTGGCGCGCGAGGTGCTGCTGCAGTTCCTCGTCGAAGCCGTTGTGCTGTCGTGCCTCGGCGGGCTCATCGGCCTCGTCATCGCGCTGTTCGCCTCGATCGCGATCGCGCCCTTGATGCAGGTGCCCTTCATTTTCGATCTGAAGATCAACGTGCTCGCCTTCCTGTTCTCGGCGGCGATCGGTGTGGTGTTTGGCTATTTCCCGGCGCGGCGCGCGGCATCGCTCAATCCCATCGACGCGCTCCGCCACGAATGACGGCCCGCAGCGCCGAGCTTCGGGCCTATGGGATGCTGGCGCTCGTGATGCTGTTCTGGTCGGGGAACGCCATCGTCGGGCGCGCTGTGCGGGGCGATGTCCTGCCGTTCACGCTCGCCTTCGTGCGCTGGTTCGGCGCGTTTCTCCTGCTCGCGCCCTTCGCGCTGCGCCATGTGGCTGCGGACAGAGAGGTTCTGCTGCGGCACTGGAGCCCGGTGCTGGTTCTCGGTCTTGTCGGGGTCGCTGCGTTCAACGCGTTCCTCTATTCGGGGCTCCGCTACACGACCGCGACCAACGGCCTCCTCCTGCAGGCCGCGATCCCGGCGCTCGTGCTCGTCATCGATGCGCTCGCGTTCCGGGTGCGCGCGCCGGCATGGCAGATCGCAGGTGTCGGACTTTCGATCCTCGGCGTCGGCATTGTGCTCTTCCCCGATTTCGCCTCGGTGCTGCGCCTTCACTTCGGCCGCGGCGACGCGCTCGTCCTCGCGGCGGTGGTCGCGTGGGCGATTTATACCAGCCTTTTGCGGCTCCGCCCCGATGTGCACCCGCTCTCGTTTCTCGCCGTCACCTTCGCCATCGGAGTCGCCGCGATGCTGCCGCTCGCGATGTTCGAATGGCGGCACGCACCCGCGATCGATTGGCGGCCCGAGATCGTCGGCGCGTTTCTTTACGTGGCGCTGTTCCCATCGCTCGCCGCCTATTTCCTGTTCAACGCGGCGGTGGGCATGATCGGGGCTGCGAAAGCGGGCCAGTCGATTACGCTGATGCCTGTGTTCGGCGCGCTGCTCGCGGCATCGCTCCTCGGCGAACCGCTCGGCCCGCGTCATTTCGTGGGCATGGCACTCATCCTCTGCGGCATCGGCGTGTCGGTGTTCCTGGCGCGCGGACCCAAAAGCGGCCCGCGCTGAAGATCAGCCGCGCCGGCGGCGGTATTCGGCAAGCCCGGTGGCGATCGGCCGCGTCAGCCAGCCGCGCAGCTTGCCGAGCTTGTACGCATGGACGCCGGGGTGGGAGAGCGGCAGCGGCCGTTCGAGCAGCCCCCGCAGCGATGCTTCGCCAAAGCGCTGCACGGCTTCGGGAATCTCGCCGCGGAAATAGCCGATCAGGTTCTGGCGATACCACGGCGCGATGCGCTCGTCGGTCCACAGCGCATAGCGCAGGAAGTCGAACGGCCGGTAGCCGCGTACGCGGAACTTTTCCGCCCAATAGTCGGGCCAGCGCTCGTTGACATGGCCGGTGCCGCCCTGATGCGGCGCGGCGGCGGAAATCAGCAGCATGTCCGAAAGCGAGGCCATCAGGTCCGCGAAGGCGTCGGCACGCGTTTCATCGAGATGCTCGGCGACCTCGAGCGACATGGCAAGGTCGAAGCGCGCCTGCGGCAGCGGCGGCCGGAACGGCAGCGGCGCACTGCCGAGGTCGAAACGCACGAACGAGGCTTCATCGATGCGCAGGCTGTTCGCGGGCACCCACGGGCCGTCAAGGCCGATCGCCGTTTCCACGCCCTCGGCACGAAAGCCGTTCAGCCAGATGCCGTCGCCGCAGCCGATGTCGACCACCGACGAAGGGCCGATCAGGTCGACGACGAGCGGCACCAGCGCCTGCGCGGATCGGGCGGCGCGGTCGGCGCGACGCGTGTAGAACTGCTTCGAATATTCGTGCTTCATTGCACCCGCTCCAGAACCGCCGCGTGCAGGTATGCGGCGTATCCGTCCATCATCGTGCGCAGGCTGAAATCGGCGGCGCGCGCCCGGCACGCGGCGGCGCCGCGCGGCATGGAAAGGCGCGCCAGCATGGCCCGCGCCATCGCGGCATCGTCGCCCACGGGCACCAGGCTGCCGCAGGCTTCGGTCAGCACCTCGCGCACGCCGGTGGGGCAGGCGGTGGCGACGACCGGCGTGCCGCAGGCGAGCGCTTCGATCAGCACGTTGCTCGCGCCTTCCCAGCGCGACGAGAGCACCGAAAGTGCTGCGCGCGCGACGAAGGCGTGCGGGTTCGCCTGGAAACCCGCGAGCCAAAGGTCGCTGCCGACCCCAAGTGCTTCGGCAAGCGTCGTGAGGTGATCGCGCTCGGCGGCGGGGCCGTCGCCGAGGATGACGAGCCGCATCGGGCGTATCTGTCGCGCGGCAGCGAAGGCGCGGATCAGCGTGGCGAAATCCTTCTGCGGGCTCAGCCGTCCGACCGCGATCACCACCGGCGGCGCGCCGTCCGCGAACCAGGGGTGGTCGGCGGCGGCCTCGGCGGCGCGTCCGATCGCATCGATATCGACCCCGTTCGGGATTACGGCGAGCCGCGCGCCCGAAACGCCGTGGCGTCGCAGGTCGTCTCCCAGTTCGCGCGACACCGCGATCACCCCGTCCATCATGCCGAACTGCACACGCTCGAGCGCGACCGCACTCCGCCGGATCAGTCCCGCCGCAAGCCCCGCGCGCTTCGGCGGCGTCGCGGCGGCGAGCGCGTTGCTCGCGCGCCCGATGAGCTGCGTTTCGGATGCGCCGGAAAGCCGATGCGCCGCACAGGCGAAGGCGTGCATGTGGTTCCCCGAAGAGAGAAGCACCGCGGGACGCACCCGGCGGATCGTCGCGGCAAGCGCGGCAACCGTGAAGACGCTGTCGGCGCCGCGCGGCAGACGCGGCCTGCCGCTCGCGATCACGCGCACGGGGATGCCGCTGGTATCCTCCACGAAGGCGCCGGTGTCGCGCACGACCCACAGCTCGGCGGCAAGCCCCGCGGCTGCCGCGGCGCGTGCGATCCGAAGCGCATTGCGAACGACGCCACGCGCGCGACGATCATAAACCAGGATTGCCGCCTGAACCGCGATCTCGCCCGGAGTACTGCTGTTGCGTACCGGCGCATCGGACCCGCTTGGCGGAAGCGACGTCTCGGTCTCGATGCGGCGAAGGGTACTGGCACGCGACATGGCGGTCTCCGAAAATCACGGAAGACCGCCTGCGCGGCGGAGATGGCGGCCGCGTTGGCCAAAGATTTGGATATGTCCATGTTGCGGTCGCGCGGGGGCCGCGCGCGCTTAAAGCATCGTGCGGAAAAGTGGGAACCGGTTTTCCGCCGGAAACGATGCGTCAACGAAGAGATAGAGCTTGCTCTAGTTGGCGATCGGCAGGCGCAGTGTCGCGGCAAGGCCGGGGCTTTTGTTCCGGAAGCCAAGCTCGGCATGGTGGCAGCGCGCCACCGCCTCCACGAGCGCGAGGCCAAGGCCCTGCCCGGCGGCGGCGGCTTGTGCGGGCGCGCGGAAGAAACGCTCGGTGATGCGCGGCAGGTCGGCGGTATCGACGCCGGGCCCGTCGTCCGTCACCTCGATCCGCGCGCGCTCCGGCTCGCGGGCCAGCACGACACGCACGGTGCCGCCCGGCGGCGTATATTTCACGGCGTTGTCGATCAGGTTCGTCACCGCCTGAAACAGCAGGTCGCGATCGCCGCGCACGCGGATGCCTGGCGTGACATCGGTGGCGAGCCGCAGCGCACCGGCTTCGGCAGCGGGGGCATAAAGTTCGGCGGCGTCGCCGACGAGCGCCGAGAGGTTGACGCTGTCCGTCGCCAGCGCATGGCGCCCCGCCTCGATCCGCGCGATGCGCAGCAGCGCATCGAATGTCGATTGCAGGCGCGCGGCGCTCTCGTTCGCCTGCACGATCAGCGCCGCCCGCGTCGCGGCGTCGCCGGCACCGTCGAGCTCTTCCAGATCCGCGCGGATTCGGGCGAGTGGTGTGCGCAGTTCGTGCGCGATGCTGTCCGAAACCCGCGCGACGGACTGGATCAGGTTCTCGATCCGGTCCAGCATCGCGTTCAGCGTTTCGGCGAGGTGATCGAAGTCGTCGCCGGTGCCTCGAATCTCGACGCGGCCGCTGAGGTCGCCCGCCATCACGCGCTCTGCCGTTCCCGCGATGGCATCGATGCGGCGGCCGACCGCGCGGCTCGTCAGCGCGCCGCCGAGCAGCCCTAGCGCCAGCGCCACGGCGGTGCCCCAGCCGATCGCCTGCCCGATCAATTCCTCGCGTTCGTCGACATCCTCGGTGTCGCGCGCGATCAGCAGGCGCGTGCCGTCGGGAAAGCGCTGTTCATAGGTGTAGGCCTCGTTTTCCCGCGCGACGCCGCCATCGAAGGTTTCGAACTCGAAGCGGAACCACGGGCTTTGGACGAGTGGCGGCGGCGCAGGCATGTTGGCCGTGATCCATTCGCCGTCGGGCGCGACGAGGGCATGAAAGGCTTGTCGTCGGGCGGGGGCCGCCCGGCGGTCGTCGAGCGCGTCGATGAGCGCGTCGACGCCCTGCTTTTCGTGAATCGTGGAAAGCGTCCGCGCCTCGGCAAGAACGGTTACTCGTACCTCGGCGAGGGGGCCGGTGACGAATATCCACCACGCGAGCGCGCCCATTGCGGCGTAGGACACCACGAACCACGCGCTGTACGCGAGCGCGAGACGGAACGTCATGCCGCGCGTGAAGCGGAAGGCCGGGAGTCGCACCCCTAGGGTCGCCGCAGGCTGTAACCCGCGCCGCGCACGGTTTCGATCAGCGGCGGGTCGAAGCCCTTGTCGATCTTCTGGCGCAGGTGGCTCACATGCTGGTCGACAATGTTGGTCTGCGGGTCGAAATTATAGTCCCACACCGCCTCCAGGATCATCGTGCGGGTGAGCACGTGCCCGGCGTGCCGCGCCATGTATTCGAGCAGCCGGAACTCGAGCGTGCTGAGCGGGATGCGCTTGCCGCCGCGCACCACGGTGCGCGAGAGGAGGTCGATTTCAAGGTCGGCGACGACAAGCGTCGATTTCGAAGGCGCCGCCGCGGGCCGCCGCCCCAGCGCATCGATCCGTGCGAGCAGTTCCGACATCGCGAACGGTTTCGTGAGGTAATCGTCCGATCCCGCGCGCAGGCCCCGTACGCGATCGTCCACCTCGCCGAGCGCCGAGAGGATGATCACCGGCGTGCGGTTTCCCGCCGCGCGCATGGTCTGCAGGATGGTGAGCCCGTCGACGCCGGGCAGCATCCGGTCGAGGATCACGACGTCATAGGCTTCGCCCGCCACGTGGTAGAGCCCGTCGCGCCCGTCGGCGACATGTTCGGCGACGTGGCCCGCCTCGCCGAGGCCCTTCACCACATAAGCCGCGACGCGTTCATCGTCCTCGATCAGCAGGATACGCATGTGCGCGAACAAGACGCAGGCCGTGTCAGCATGTCAATTGCCCTCTGCCATGGCATTGCCTTATTGCGGCATCATAGGGGGGACCATGCTTTCTCAACGGACGCGGTATACAATTCGCGCGCTCCAGCACCTTGCCGACCATTATGGCCAGGGGCCGATCCGGCTCGTCGACATCGCAGACGCGCAGAACATCCCGAAAAAGTTTCTGACCGTGATCCTTTCGGAGTTCAGCCGGCTCGGCATTGTCGGCACCAAACGCGGCCCCGACGGCGGTTACTGGCTTGCGGTGCCGCCGGTCGACGTGCGCTACGGCGACATCGTGCGGCTGACGCGCGGCTCGCTGGCGCTCGTGCCCTGCGCCAGCCGCTTCGACTACAAGCCCTGCGAGAACTGCGTCACCGAAGAGAAGTGCCGCCTGCACCGCCTGATGGTGATGGTGCGCGACGAAACCGCGCGTATCCTCGATACCGTCACCCTTGCGGACCCGATCCCGCTGCCGGAGTCGGAACTGGCTCTCTAGCCGCCTCGATCGCATCCTTCACCAGCGCGTCGTTACCGATCTGGTTGATCAGCAGCAGGATGAGCCGCGCGGAAAAGCGCAGGCTCTCCGCCTCGCTCATGCCCGCCTGCGCGGCGATCATCGCCTCGTAGAGATCGTCGGGCCGTGCCACGTTCGGCTTTGTCTCCAGGCTCATGCGGCGGCTCCTTCGGCGCGGGCGATCGCGGCGCTGATCTTCGCGGGGCTGGGATGGCGCCAGCGTGCCGCGACATACTGGTCGGGCCGGATCAGGCAGGCACTGCCCGGGGAGAGGTCGTAACGGTCCACGATCAGCGCTTCGCTCGCTACGTCGATCACCGGCACGGGCGCCTCGCCTTGCCAGCCGTTCGCGATCAGCCGGAAGCCGCCGCCGAGCGTGCCGAGCAGCCAGTCTCCGCCAAATGGCGCGTCGAGCGCGGGGGAGCCCGGCGCCACGCCGTCCCAATCGGCGTCTTCATCTGCCGTCGAAAGCGGACTCGCGGGGTATGACACCGCTGTCGAAAGCCGCCCGCTGTTCACGAACGGCCGCGCGAATGCGTGTTCGCCTGCAAGGCTGAGCACGGCATCACGGTAGGCGGCGCTCGCGGTGGACTTGGGTGTCAGGAAGTCGGTCGAACGCGTCGAATTCAGGATATTCTCGTCCGCCGTTGTGGTCGCCTCGTAATTGTAGCTTTCGAGGAAGCCTTCCGGCGCCTTGCCCTCCAGCACCCGCTCGAGCTTCCAGCCGAGATTGTCGATATCGGCGAGCCCGCCGTTCGCCCCGCGCGCGCCGAACGGCGAGACGAGGTGCGCGCTGTCCCCCGCGAAGAGCACGTGCCCGTGCACGAAGCGTTGCATCCGGCGGCACTGGAAGGTGTAGACGCTGTACCACTCGCGCTCGAATTCGATCTCGTCGCCCAGCATCGCGCGCACCAGCGGCTCGACGTTCTCGGGGCGCATCGCCGCCTCGCGGTCGATGTTCCAGCCGAGCTGGAAATCGAGCCGCCACACGTCGTCGGGCTGCTTGTGCATCAGCGCGGACTGGCCGGGGTTGAACGGCGGGTCGAACCAGAACCAGCGCTCGGCCGGGTGCTCGCCCTTCATTTTGATGTCGGCGATCAGGAAATTGTCCTCGAACACGCGCCCCTCGAAATCGAGGCCCATGAGACCGCGCACGGTGGACTTGTTGCCGTCGCACGCGATCAGCCAGTCGGTGCTGAGCGTATAGCGCCCGCCCGGCGCCTCCACGGTCACGCTCACGCCGTCCGCCCGCGCATCGAGCGCGGTCAGTTCATGCCCCCAGCGGATGTCGACATTCGGATACCGGCCGAGCGCATCCACGAGGATCGCTTCCACATGATACTGCTGCAGGTTGATGAACGCCGGCCGCCGCTGGTCTTTCACCGGCAGCAGATCGAATTCATAGATCGGCGTGCTGCTCTCGCCCCAGAACACCTTGCCGAGGTTCCACACGACGCCCCGGTCCACCATCGCCTGCCCGACGCCGAGCCGATCCCAGATGTCGAGGCTGCGCTTCGAATAGCAGATGCCCTTGGAGCCCGCCGCGATGAAGTCGAGCCGGCTCAGCACCGTCACCTTGCGGCCGCGCCTTGCGAGGTCTAGCGCCATCGAAAGCCCCACCGGCCCTGCGCCGACGATCAGCGTTTCAAGATGCGCGCCATCCGTCCCCACCGGCGAAGCGCCGATGGAGCGGTGGACCGGAATGCCTGTCGTCATGGGTGTCAGTCCTGAAGTTCAGCCCAAACCTCGCGGTCGCGCTCCATCGTCCAGATACGCGGCCAGTCGATGCCGTCGAATTCGTCCCACAGCCGCTGCACGTCGAAGGGCAGGCAGTGCTCGAAGATCGGCCAGCGCCCGAACTTGGGGAACAGCGCCTCGTGCGTCGCCTCGAACGCCTGCTTCAGCGTGCCGCCCGCGCGGTGCACGGTGCCCACCTTGTCGATCATGGTCTTCAGGAATTCGCGTGTCTGCTCGATCGCCGCGTCAGTTTCGGCAAGGCCACGCGGCACGCGCCCGCGCCCGCCAATCAGATTCTCGGCGCGATAGGCCTTCACCTTGTCGAGCGTGCCCGCCGCCCAGTCCATGTGGAAAGCGTCGCCCGTGTAGAGCGCGGCTTCCGCCTCCACGAGATCGCCCGCAAACAGCGTCTTCGATTTGTCGTGCCACACCACGATGTCGCCCGCTGTGTGCCCGCGCCCGCAGAAGGCAAGGTCGAGCTTGCCGCGATTTCCCCCGAGCTCGATTTCGAACGTATCGGTGAAGGTCTGCGTCGGCCACGTCAGCCCCGGTACCGAATCCGGGTCCTTGAACAGGCGCGGCATCCGGCCGAATTCGCTGTCCCAGTCTTCCTTGCCGCGCTCCTCGATCAGCTTCCGCGTCATCTCGCTCGCAACGATATGCTCGGCTTCGAAGGCGCTCGCACCGAGCACGCGCACGGCGTGATAGTGCGTCAGGATCAGGTATTTCACCGGCTTGTCGGTGTGCTGGCGCAGCTTCGTCAGCCACTCGCGCGCGGCCACCGGCGTCGCACGCGCCTCGATGGCGACGATGAAATCCTCGCCTTCGATCGCGCCCACATTGGGGTCGCCCTCGGCGGTCAGCGCGTAAACGCCGTCCGCCAGGATCTCCAGCGTCTCTGTCTTCTCGGCGGTGTCCGCCGACGATGCGAATGGTTTTGCCACGGATAAACCTCCTCATATGTCACGCCGCATTCGCGGACCTTGAGGAGGACTTTAGCCGAAGGGAAGGCAAGCGTCTGTCATCAGCTCTGATGACAGCGGCGTCACAGCGGCACGCCTGTCAGCGCAGCCCGTCCAGCATCTGGTCGATCACCGTCTCGGCGAGCGCCTCCACGGTGAAGCTGCCCGTGGGACGGAACCACGTGTGCGACCAGTTGATCATGCCGAAATAGAGCATGGCGCGTACGCGGGCGTCTTTTTCGGAAAGCGCGGGCGCAATCTCGCCGACTGTGCGCGCAACAAGGTCGACAAGCGTGCGCTCGGTATCGACGATGTGCCGCCGGCGCTCTTCCGGCAGCTTGTCGAGGTCGTTCACCAGCACGCGGTGCCGCGCCGATGCGTCGGCATAAAGTTCGAGGAACCCGTGCGTCAGCTTGCCGAAGCGCGCCTTGGCATCGGCCTCGCCCCGATACGCGTCCGCCACCTCGGCGAGCGCGCCGATGTGCCCATCCATGATCTCGAACAGGATGTCCTCTTTGGAGGCGAAATAGTGGTAAAGCAGCGACTTCGACATGCCGCACGCGGCGGCAAGATCGGCGATCGAGCAACCGTGGAACCCCGAATGCGCATAAAGCTCGGCAGCCTTGTCGAGCACGGCCATCCGCCGCTCGTCATAATCCGCCGCCTGTGTCCGGGCCACTCACGTGCCTTTCATTCGCAATAACAGAGCGTTCGTGTCTAGGCGGTGCGGGCGGTGCCCGCAACGGCTTCGTCCGGAGAATTGCCGCCGGTATGACGATGCCGCGATTATGCCGGAACGTATGTCAGCCTGATCACATGCTCGCCGATACGGTCGTGCGCAACGAGCCGCAGCGACGGTCGCGAGCCGGCGAAGACCGTTTTTCCCCCGCCGATCACGACGGGGTGAACGTACAATCGATATTCATCGATAAGGCGCAGTTCGGTCAGGCTCGCGGCCAGTTCTGGTCCGGCGACTTCGATCTCTCCGTCAAACCGGTCTTTCAGCGCGCGGATCGCTGTCTCTACGTCGTTATCGACAAGCGTGGCGTTCGGGCCGACCGAATTCAATGTGCGCGACACCACCCACTTCGGCAGGCTACGCCACGCAGCCGCATAGTCTCGCCGCGCGCCGTCCCAATCGGAATGCTCCTCGTCCCAATAGCGCATCGTCTCGTACATGCGGCGACCGTAAACGGTGGCTGCCAGCCCACGCACATCGTCGATGAAATGGCGAAAAACTTCAGGATCAGGCGCAAACGCCATATGGTCGATATAGCCGTCCACCGATTGGTTCAGGGCATAAACGAGCTTCGCCATAGGGATTATCCTACCCGCAACGCTCCCGAAACCCAATGGCATGTGCCAAAGCAGTCATTAATGTTACCTGTGCTTAAAGGCCCAGCTTCGGTCTCGTGCTATTTTGCCATCGATGAGGAACGGCACTTCGTCGATTTTCCCGTTCAGCCAAACAATGATTTCGTCATCATTGGCAATATTAATCGCTGCGGTGTCACCGATGTCGGGTGCATCCCACACAAGTGTAAGCTTTTCACCTGGCTCCAGCTCAAAGCATTCTGGCCAAATCTCGACAGAGACATAGAGTGGCCAAATCCTTATCGTTGACGAAAGTTTGCTGTGTTCGGGCCATTAACCGAGCTTACCTTGCAGGAGAAAACCTGCCAACGTCTGTTCCCGACTGATTGCCGTCATTCGCAGTCGTCGGCGTTCGTGCCACTTGCTGACATTCCGTATCGCTGGCAACCTCCGCAGATGCGGCCTGCTTGCCTCTCCTTACTTCTTCTATCGAGTTGTGCGCTTGATAGTCCTCGGCAATGTGGCGAAGTCTTCTGTTTGCCGTCCAATGCCGAGTTGGTCGACAAGCGAGAAATTGAGGATTTCAATCTATACCGGATGCGATGGAACGGAGAGCGCATTGGTATATACGAGGGCGATCATCCTGATTTTCAATCCAGAAGCGCCAAAGATGTCATCATCCCGATCGATGCAAATGCGAAACTTTTGATCGAGAATGGGCAAGGTCAGGTTCTTGCGCGTTTACACAACGACTGGCCGCAATTCCTCCATCTCACTGGGCCTTGCTCTTCGCGAGACGACTGTTCCGTCCTCGAGGCTGCGAGTTCGTTGACACGGCGTAGGTAACCAGCTGCTATCGCAGCGTAATATTGCGCTTCCTAGCAGCTTCCGACCCGTAGCGCTCGCGTAAGAGCCTACGTGCACGGCCGCTTGTCGATGACTCTTGAAGCTTTGCCTTGGGACCGTGGGAGCGATCCTGCGGGTTGGATGTCGATCTTCACGCTGATGCCGACCATGGTCTTGATACGGTGTGCGAGCGTGTAGGCGTGCTCGGCGTGGCTGGAGGCGTCGGTGTCCTCGCGCGCCTCGACCGAAAGCCGCACCATGTCCATC